>JBEKNU010000231.1:0-12016 GCA_049522495.1 Terriglobia bacterium | reverse complement strand
ATTGCGATGACCATGGATCCCGCGCGCGGCCGCCTTTACGGTTTGACTTGGCCGACGGGCTACTTTATCCGCTTCGACCTGCGCACGAAGCAACTCAAGGACTTGGGCCTGTATTCCGAATTGGGCGAAAGCGTCAGGGGGGCGCAATACCGCACCCTTTGCCGCTCGCTGGTGGTCGATCCGCGCGACGGGTCGGTCTACTTTACGACTGCCGATGGGATTATACTGAGGTATCGATATGACCGGGATGTGGTCGAAAAGGTCGAGGGCGAGGACCTGCGCAAAGATTACTTCGGGGTGTACGACCCGGCCTCTTCAGGATCCATGGGTTACAACTGGCGACAGGTCATCTGGTACGCGCCCGAAAACATGATTTACGGAGTGCATGGGAACTCGGGATACTTGTTCCGCTTCGATCCGCTCATTCCCCGTGTAGAGGTGTTGGACCGCATCACCTCACTGCCTTCGCAGCGAAGCGGGATGTACGATGAGTTCAGTTATGGGTACCTGGGATTCATCCTCGGCCAGGACGGAAAAACCTTGAATTACCTGACCGGCGGACCCATCTATCGGGCCGGAAAGAGGGTGGCAGGAAAAAGTGTCGCGCAGAAGGGGGAATCGAAGGGCGAGGAAGATCTGCACCTCATCACCTATTATATTCCGACCGGCAAATACATCGACCACGGCGCCATCTTTTTCCCCGACGGCCAGCGGCCCAAAGAGGTCAACTCCATCGCGGTGGGCAAGGATGGCTCCGTGTACGCCCTCGCCGCCGTCACCCAGAACGGGCGCAATCGGACCGATCTGATGAGGGTTCCGGGACCGGTTGCGAGTCATTAGCCCGGAAAGAGCGAAATTCGAAAATCGAAACTCGAAAATCGTGTCCAGCCTGGAATTTCGAGTTTCGATTTTCGAGCTTCGTCAGTGCTCGTTCAAGGAGGCTTCATCATGAAGAAAGAAGAGATCGACGAAAAATCGAAGGAAGGCCGCAGGAATTTTCTTCAGGCCGGCGGCATGGCCTTGTTAGGCCTCGCCATGCCGGATACGCTGGGCGCCAAACCCCGCGCGGGTGAGTCTCTGGCCTTATCGGGAGGGCCGAAGACGGTCAACTTTCCCAAAGATAAACTCGAGGCCCTCACTCGCTGGCCGCGCTATGGGCAGGCAGAAAAGGATGCACTTCACCGCCTGATCGACACCAACAAGTTCTACGAAGAACTGCCGCTCTTCGAGAAGGAGTGGCAGGCTTACACGGGAATCCCCTACCTCCGGGCGCACATTAATGGCTCATCTGCCATCACCAGCATGTTCTTTGCCATCGATCTGGAACCGGGCAGCGAAATCATGGTGCCCTCTTACGATTTCCCCACGGACTGCCTGGCCATGCGCTTCTTCAGCTATGTCCCCATTTTCATCGATATCGATCCCGCCACGGGGTGCTTTGACCTGGAGGATGCCCGGCGCAAATTCACCAGCCGGACCCGGGCGGTGTTTCCGATGCACTCCTGGGGCATGCCTTGCGAAATGGATCACATCCGGGAATTCGCCAAGGAGAAAAATCTGATTGTGCTCGAGGACGCCGCCCACGCGCACGGAGCGAGCATGCAGGGCAAGAAGATGGGGACGTGGGGCGACCTGGCAATATTCAGCTTTCAGGCCAGTAAAGTCCTGCCCACCGTCGAGGGTGGCATGGGGATGTATCACACCCGCTTGCACTATGAGCGCGCCACCGCTTTCGGCGAATATCTGGCGGCGGATAATTATCCCGCCGAGAGCCCCGTCCATCGCTACCACGGAACGGGATTTGGCCAGAAGTACCGGATGCACCCCTTCTCCGCCGCGGTCGGCCGCATGCAATTGCGCACCTTGGATGCCACCGGCGCCCTGGTGGAAAAGAATGTTCGCCGCCAAAACGACCCACTAATCCAGTTGGCCGGACTGAGTGAGCCTCGTATGCGCCCCGACGTGAAACGCGCCTACTATCACGCCAACATGCTGCTGGTCGACTCCGTCAAAGCCGGCGTCTCACGGGACGCGCTGGTGAAAGCCCTCCGGGCGGAAGGTGTCGGCGTTTCCACCTGGGTTTACCCCGAACAGCATAAGCTGACGATTTACTCGGAACCTCAGTGGTGGCACCATCCCCCAGTGATCCCCACTTCCATGCCGGGCAACGATTACATCAACAACCAACACATCTTCCTGCCGCTGTTTTACGGCGAGGCCGACGAGGTGATCGATCAGTACGTAAAGGCCTTCCAGAAGGTTTGGGCGCACCGGTCGGAGCTAGCTTGAAAAGCAGGTGTCAGGTACCAGGCGTTTGCCCCAAGAATGTTCACTCAGTTGCCAGCACGGGTTAGGTGCGGGCGAAGACTATTTTGGAGTGCGGTAGCAGCAGCTACCGCCTTTCTTCCGCTACCCCTCATGCTTTAGTCGCATGAACAGAAGACGGAAGGCGGTAGCTGCTGCTACCGCACTCCAAGATGGGACCAATGTTCAAGAGACTACTGGGCACGTTCCTGACCGTTGCTGCGCTGGGTTTGGGCATTCAGCAACCCTCCGTCGAGCTGCCCGTCCAAACTGACAAACAAGACCTGCTAACCTATTACGACGCCGCGGGAGTGTCTCATCGCGTCAAGACCGCTGCGGACTGGAAGATCCGCCGCGCGCAAATCCTGCACAACATGCAACTGGTCATGGGTCCGTTGCCCGCGCCTTCAAATGCGCCGTTGGATGTCCAAATCGAGAGCACCGTAGACCTGGCCAGCGCCCGCCGCGAAAAGATCACCTATCTCGGCGCTGACGGCGACCGCGTGCCCGCTTATCTCTTCATTCCCAAATTGGCCCCTGGCGTGAAGGTCCCGGCGGTCCTCTGCCTGCACGAAACGACTGCCGTGGGAATGGGAAGCCCGGCCGGACTGGGAGGCCGACCCAACCGCTACTACGCCCTGGAGCTGGTGGAGCGCGGGTTCGTCACCCTGGCGCCGGATTACCCCAACTTCGGCGAATACCATTTCGACCCCTACGCGCATGCTTACGCCAGTGCCACGATGAAAGGCATTTCTAACCACATGCGCGCAGTGGATCTCCTGCAATCCCTGCCGGAGGTAAATCCTGATCAAATCGGCGTGATTGGCCATTCGCTGGGCGGGCACAACTCGATTTTCGTGGCGGTTTTCGATGAGCGCATCAAGGCCATCGTAACCAGTTGCGGGTTCACATCATTCGAAAAATACAAAGGTGGGGATCTTACCGGCTGGAGCCATAAGGGATATATGCCGCGTATTGCCGAGGTCTACCACAAGAATCCGGCCGAGATGCCCTTTGACTTTACCGAGGTGCTGGCCGCACTGGCGCCGCGCCCGGTCTTTATCAACGCCCCCGTTGGGGACGATAACTTCGAGGTCTCAGGAGTAAATGACTGCGTGGCCGCCGCGCTTCCCGTGTATCGCCAGATTTTCAAGGCCGGACGCAACCTGCATGTGACCCATCCAAACTGCGGCCACGATTTCCCCACCCCGGTCCGCGAAGCCGCATACAAATTCCTGGCGCGGGCACTCCATGCGTCACATTGAAAACCTCTGCGCCTTTTCCGTTCATCACTTTGGCAATTGGCACGTGAAGGCATAGCTTCCCGAGCCGACCTCGTACACTGACGCCCCGCTTTCGACGCGCAGGAACTTGACTCCGTCCGCGTGGCTGGCGGGTTTGCCGCTTTCGCGCACTGTTTCGGGGTCATTCACCGGCACGTAGACGGTCGCCGTAGCGTTGGGCGGCACGACAATGTTCCAGTGAAACTCCCCTTTCTGGGCCTGCCAACTGCTGGCAATCTTTCCCTGCGGCGAATCGAGCGTGGCTTTCGCGAAGGTCAATCCCGGCACCACGCGGGGGTGCATCACGATGTTCTTGAAGCCGGGATGCTCGGGATCGTAGTCGATGCCGGCGAGGGTTTTATAAAACCACGCCTCCACGTCGCCGGTCTGAATCAGCAAGGCTTCGCTATTCATGCCGGGGTCGCGCGTATTCATGTCATAACGCTCCCAAATAGTCGTGGCGCCCTGGGCAATCATATAGCCCCAACTTGGCCGTTTGGTGCGTGTGGCGATGGTCAAGGCCACGTCGGCGTGCCCCGTTTCCGTCAGCACTTCCATCAGCCACTGCATCCCCAGCAACCCGACCGTCGTGTATCCCTGATGCTGAATCATGATGTCATCCACCAGGTTCTGGACAACCCTGGGGCGGAGATCGTCAGGCACCAGGCCGAACGCCAGCGGCAGCACGTAGGACGCCTGGGTAGCGCTTTCGTATTGGGCGGTTTGAGGATTGAACAGCCGCCGGTTGAAGCCCTCGCGAATCCTGGCGGCGAGGTCGGTGTAATGCTTTTCGTCCTCCGTCTTGCCCAGCCGCTGCGCCGCCCGTGCCATGAGTTTGACATTCAGGTAGCAGTAGGCTGTGCCGATCAGGGGCCGGCTGGTGGCTCCGCGGTCCTTGCCGTCATGCTCCTTGCCGTCCATGGATGCGGTGTCGCACCAGTCTCCGTATTCCGTTTTGTCGACGGTGTAATCCGCTTTCAGTTGGCGGGCGCAATACTCCACCCACTTTTTCATGGGCTCGTAATTCCCTTCCAGGATGCGCCGGTCCCCGTAGAACGAGTAATACCAATCCGGAATGATGGTCAGAACGCTGGGCCACGCGATGTCGCCGCTGAAGTAAATATAATAATCGGGGGAAACATCGGACTGCATGCCGTCGGGCCGCTGATCCACGAAGACGTCGTTAATCCACTTGGCGTAGAACGCCGCCACGTTGAAGTTGAAGGCTTCACCCTCACCGTCCTTGGAGGGGTCGCCGGCCCATCCCTGCCGTTCGTCGCGGTCGGGGTCCAGCGGGACGCCGTTGCGCAGGAACATGCGCTCTCCCCACCACACGTTGCGATAAATCTTGTTCAGCAGCGGAATGGAACACTCGAAGGAACCTGTATGCTCGAGGTCGTTCTCCACCACGAGTCCTTCGAATTGATCGGCGGTGACTTTCCCCGGCAGGCCGGTCACTTCCACGCGCCGGAATCCTTGCCCGCGAAATCGCGGGCTCCAGGTTTCCACCCCCACGCCTTTGAAGGTGTAAGTGTCGGTCGCCAGCGCGCTGCGGTTGTCCTGGGAGCGCAGCGAGCCATCGGGATTAAGGCTGTAAGCTTCCCGCATTTTCACCACAGTGCCGGCGGGAGCGGAAGCGCGCAGGCGCACCTGCCCGTAGAAATTCTGCCCAAAATCCACCAGGTATTGACGGGTCTTGGCTTTGGTGACGGAGACGGCCGGGAGCCGTTGCGTGAGGCGGGTCGGTTCCAGCATTTGGGCTTGCAGGCGGCCTCCGGGGGAGGACATTATGTCCACTTTGCCCCACCCTGCGTCGTTGAAGCGAGGCTTGTCCCAATCCGGCATTTCCTTGCGGGCGTCGTATTCCTCGCCATCGTATTCGTTGTTGGTGCGCGTCGGGCCGTCCGCCGTGACCTTCCAGTCCCCGTCGCTCACCACTCGCTGGCGCGTGCCATCAGCGTATTCAATTTCCAGTTGGAGCAGCAGCCGCGGATAGCCGTAATTCCTGAGACGTTGCGGCATCTTCAAGTCGCGCGGCCCGTAATACCGTCCATTGCCCAGAACCACCCCCAGGGCGTTCTTGCCCGGCAGGAGTTGGCGGGTCACATCGAACGTGACGTAGAGGATCAGCTTGGAGTATTCGGTCAGGGCAGGGTCCATGATGTGATCCCCCACCCGGGCGCCGTTCACGTAAAGGTCGAAGAAACCCAGGCCGCTCACGTAGACCGTAGCGCGACGGACCGGCTTGGGGGCCTCAAACTCCCGCCGCAACATGCGCGCGGGAAGGCGCGAGCGCGTTGGGTCACTGGGCAGCGTCTGGTCGCCGCCCTTCAAGCCGATCCATTGCGCGTCCCAGTCGCTGGCCTGAAGCAATCCCATGCTCCACAGGGCCGGTTCGCTCCATGCCGAGGCCTTGCCATCCTGGTCCCAAATTCGCACCTTCCACCAGCACCTTTGCCGCGACTCCAGGGGCTTGCCCATGTCGGCGATATCATGGGTCCGGTCGGAATCGACTTTGCCGGAATCCCACAAGTCGGCCTTGCCGGCGCCGAGCGCTGGTTCCGTCGAGGCAATCTGAATCTGGAACGCCGTCTGCCTTAGCCCGCGCACAGCGGATGGAGCAGCTTGCAACTTCCAACTGAGCCGGGGAGCGGTGCGGTCGATGCCCAGAGGGTTTTTGAGGTACTCGCAACGAAGGTCCACGGGATGTAAAACCGATTCCGCCGCCCGAGATTGCGAGAAAAGTGTCGAGTTAATGATCAATAAAGCCGATAGGACGGTTATGCGTTTCATGCGCGCCAGTGTACCTGAATTCCCATGTCGCAGGTAAATTAGCGCCGGAGCGCACCGACAAATTGTCTGTTTCGCAACGAGCGGGCCGCGCCGCGTTGGAGGACTGTAGCGCGAGTGTCCCCACCCGCGTCTTCGCGGTGCTGAGATAGGCGAACCGCGGCTGGCTGGCAGAGCGAGCGTAGCTCTGCGATTTAGTTTCGATCAGGCAAGGCGATCCATGACTATCGCAGGTGGCTCAGGGATAACGCCCTGTTTGAGGAAAAGCAAGGATTCCAAGGGTTGAACAGTGATTGCAACGCTTGGGTCCCAATCGGGCGGCGCGATCCTGTGCGCTCTAAATTAGAGGAACAAGGATTGGCATACTATCGGAGGGAACTGCTGGAGGTCGCTTCGTATGACCGGCTTCTAAATAACGCCGACATCCATTTGCAAAACATAAACCAGAATTGGCGGAAAGCAAAGGGTCACAGGGAAAACCCTTCAAGCTAAACGACCGCACTACCCTCCGGGGGAGCATTGCATCCAGTGGCGGAGAGGCGTATGCTGACCGCAGGTGAACGTGTCTGTGCGCTCTGGAACAGAGGCCGTTAACGCAGAAGGCGCCGAGTTCTCGTTGCCTCCGTGGTCGAAACTTTTGGGCACGAAGATCACAGAGGCGCCGCCAGCCGCGAAGGGAAGGCCGCTGATCGAGGGGAACACTCATCAATCCGGCACGCACTCGGCACAGAGCGGTGCGTGCGTGCCCCAGGGGTTGGCGGGTGTGTGGCAAGCGGGGTGTCGGCTTGCCGCCATGCATCCCGGACGAGAGCCGTATGCACTAATGAGCACCTGTAGGGGCCTGGGCGCCGGGTACCAGGCAACCGGTATCGTTACGGCGACCGGTCAAGTGTAATAAGCGATTTCACCATCACTACAAGCGGAAGACCTAGGATGGTAGGGGGCGAATATGCGTCGCCCGCGGGTAGAGCCAGTCGCTTTCCAAGCCTGCTT
Source organism: Terriglobia bacterium (assembly GCA_049522495.1). Taxonomy (GTDB): domain Bacteria; phylum Acidobacteriota; class Terriglobia; order UBA7540; family UBA7540; genus Bog-366. The sequence goes on along the minus strand of JBEKNU010000231.1, from coordinate 4,646 downwards.
TGCGTGCGTGACCGATGCCCAATCTGGGCAGCGAAAGGGTTGCGCGCGATGCCGCCGACACGCACTTGAGGCATCCTTCTGCATTTACTTCCCGATCGTGCGAGTAGACACACGCGCGCCCCTCCGCCTTGCTAAGTCTTATCGGGGGAAACGAGAGGCATACCAGCGCGGCTTCTCCTTAATCGAATTGATGATCGTAGTAGGCATCATCATGACCCTTGCCGCCATTGCGATACCTTCACTTCAGCAGGCCCGGAATGCCGCGAGGTACGCCAAGGCAGTCGGAGACATTAACGCCTTAGAGGCAGATATTGTCACGTATGAAACATCTAACTTCACCCTCCCCAACACGCTCACCGACATCGGGCGCGGCGACCTCCTGGATCCCTGGGGAAATCCATACGTCTACACGAATTACGCGGATGTGACGAAGCAGAATCTGATACGCAAGGACCGTTTCTTACACCCCATAAATTCAGATTACGACCTATTCAGCGCGGGCATGGACGGGAAATGGAAGGCACCCCTGACGGCCGCGGATAGCCAGGATGACGTCATCCGCGCCAACGATGGAGCCTATGTGGGACTGGCGTCACAGTACTGACGGCGAACGGTGATTATGAAAATAGACACCACACTGCTGCGCAGCAAAGTGGGTCTCCGCATCTTCGTGCTGTTTGTCTTGTGTGCCCTCCTTCCCATCGCCGCCCTCGCCATCATATCTTTCAGCCAGGTAACAAAGCAGCTTCAAGAACAGAGCCTGACGCGATTGCAACAAGCGAGCGAAGCTCTAGGGATGTCCACCATCGAGCGGTTGACGCTCCTTGAGACGGAGATGAAGATGGTGGCTTCCACCCTTCCCACCAATGCGAAGGGCGCCTCCTTTGGGCCGCCCAAGGCGGTGGGTGAAAATCTCGAGCAGCGCTTCGAGGGTTTGGAGGTTATCACCGAGGACGGCAGAAGCATACCACTCGTCGGGCAGATACAGAATCCACCCCCACTCACCCCCGCCCAAAGGGAGCACCTGCTTTCTAGCAAAGCCGTTGTGTCCAACATCCTTCGGCCTGAGGGGGGCGCACGTGCATTTATGAGCTGTGCCCTTGACCCGCAAAACCCGATGAAGGGAATCCTCCTGGGGGAAATCAACACCACGTTCTTGTGGAACGCCGATATGCTGCCGCCTCAGACCGAACTCTGTGTTGTGGATGAGGCGCAAAGGGTGCTCTCCTGCACACCCGGAATTCCTACCCCATTTCGCCCATCGCTAACCGGCAAGATTAGGTCCCTCGCGCGAGGCCGGTTTGAGTGGAGCTATGGGGGCAAGGAATTCCTGGCGAGCTATTGGTCCATACCCTTGAAGTACTCCTATTTCACTCCGGGATGGACGGTGGTGCTGAGCGAGTCGAAGGCTGATGTGCTTGCACCGCTGGCTAAGTTCAAGGCGACCTTTCCCCTCGTCATCCTGATGGCCTTATGGGTGGTTCTGCTCTTGAGCATCATCCAGATCCGGCGGAGCCTTGTGCCACTGGAAAAGCTCCAGGAGGGAACCCGGCGAATCGCCGCCCGGGACTTCGATAGCCGTGTCACGGTCACGAGCAAAGACGAGTTCGAGGAACTCGCGACATCCTTCAATGCCATGGCCGGTCGTTTGGGCAGACAATTCAATGCGCTGACGACGATATCGGAAATTGGCCGCGCCGTCCTCTCGTCCTTGGAGACCGAGAAAATCGTGGACACCGTGCTCGCCCGCATGGCCGATGTTCTGCCTTGCGACTTTGCCAGCGTAACCCTTCTCGACCCCCAGGTGCCCGGGACGGTGCGAACGTACATTCCGCGCCTCTGGCCAAGGGAAAAATGGTGGCGGATGCCGATCGGGCCGGAAGAGATGCAAAAGCTCCGCGATAATCGGGAGAGTTTGTTGATCAAGGTGGGCGAGGAGTTCCCCAAGTATGTTGCTCCTCTCACCATGTTCGGCGTCAAGTCGATCTTGCTCCTTCCCATTTTCCTTGAACAAGACCTATCGGGAATCATCAACGTTGGCTATCGCACTTCTCCCCAATACAGTCAGGATGACCTCGCCCAGGCTCGTCAGCTGGCGGACCAGGTTGCGGTGGCCTTATCCAATGCCCGCCTGATAGAGAAACTGAAACAGTTCAGTTGGGGAACACTGACCGCTCTGGCCCGGGCCATCGATGCAAAATCTCCGTGGACAGCAGGTCATTCCGAGCGGGTCACGAGCCTGGCGATGAACATCGCCCAGGTAATGGGGTACGCAGAGAAAGACTTGGAGAGGATGCGCCGGGGCGGGTTGCTGCACGATATCGGCAAGATCGGCACGCCACCGGGCATCCTCGATAAGGCTGGGAAGTTGAACCCCGAAGAGCTCAAAACCATGCGTGACCACGTGCGCCTGGGTGCCCATATCCTGGAGCCGATACCCGGATTTGCCGAAGTCGTGCCCATCGTTTTGCAACATCACGAGTGGGTGGATGGCTCGGGTTACCCGGAAGGGCTGGCTGGAGATGCCATCAGCTTGGACGCCCGCATTTTTGCAGTGGCAGACTGTTTTGATGCCTTGGTTTCCGACCGCCCCTACCGAGCTGGGCTCTCGCGCGAACAGGTGATTGGGATGATTAAGGATGGGTCGGGGCGCCAGTTCGATCCGAAAGCCGTCCATGCCTTTCTAAAGGTCATGGAAGATTACAAGAAAAGCGAGTCGGAAGGCGTGTTGGTTACCACGCCGTGATCGTTGGCGCACTAACTGGACGTTTTCCAACGGGTGGAAGGCGCCCTTTCAACCAGGGGGCTGGCAGGTCTAGAAACTCGGTCGTAAGGAAAATAAGCGATCTGTCAGGCAGGATTTCGCTCCCCTTATTCAGGAAGGAAAGCCAGCATCGGGTTACAGAAAAGGTAGGGAAGGGTGTAGATGAGATCTCGGATCATTCTGGCAGTACTCGCGTCCTTCGTTTGCTGTTTCGGATGCCGGTCCGAAAAAGATGAGACCATCCCCGACGCATTAATTGGAGTTTGGAAAACGTCCGCTCCTGGCTATGAGAACAACTCCCTCGAGCTGAGGAAAGATGAGATTCTGTTCGGAGTGGGGCGGTCAGAGTTTTCCGAGAACAGCATCTTCAAGGTGGAGACAGTCCGCCGCGCGGGTGAGAATACCTCTCTGATAACGATTTATTACACAGACGAAGAGGGAAACGACAATGCAACGTCCATCTACTACGATGAGACGGGTACGGGATCGATCCGATTTAAGAATCAAATGCGAATCGAGTGGAAACTTTCCGCGCGAAGACCTATCGGGGAAGGGCCCTTTTCGCGGCGCAGGCCGGTGGGTTCTAGGCGGCAAGGTCATAACTTTAACATTGCGCTGGCGCTGTTGGGAGTGGCGTTGACAGCCGGTGCGACCCTGTGGCGTTGGCAGGAGTCAAGGGCAGAAAAGTCGGCCGCTGCCGCCGAGAAGGTAAAGGCCGGATCTGCTCAACAATGGGAAGGCGACCGTGAGTCCAGCGAGGTGAGGGCTGCGAACGAGGGTATTGACTGGACCCAGGCTCCTACCGCAATTCCGGCGATAGCTGTAAAAGAGCAGCGGCGCAGCGAGCGTATCCTCCTGAAGATTCCCGTGCACGTGGCGGGAGTCGATGCCCAGGGCAAATCCTTCGAGGAGCGCGCGTTCACCTTGTCCATTAATCGTCACGGCGCCTTCATCTCGCTTAACAATTCACCTCGGGAAGGCGACCACGTCGTGGTTACCAACTTGGGAACCCGCCAGTCATGCACGTTCCGCTTGCGCGAGTCCGGCAGGGACACCTCCGGTAAGGTCACCGCGTGGGGAATCGAGTGTCTCGAACCTAACGCCAATTTCTGGCAAATCCGATTCCCGGAAAATCTCCCTGAGACTTCAGTACAAAGGACCGTCACCGCGCTGATCGTGTGCGCCACCTGTCACTCACGTGAAGTGGCGGAATTGAGCGTGGCCGAATACCGCACCATGCGCGATCGGGGCTCGCTGAATCGGAATTGTTCGGATTGTGGCGTGCCCAGGGAGTGGAAATTCATATTGGTTGAAGCGCACTCAGGGGCGAGTCCGGAAGAGACTCCTGCGGTCCGCCTGCCGTCCGGGGAAGAAAACCGCCGTGAAAAGCGGATTGTCGCCAAACTGCCTATTTGTCTCAGACATGCGGAAGGCGGTCGAATAGAGAGTACGTTGACGGAGAACGTCTCCAAATCCGGCGTGTGCTGCGCTGCAAGGACGGAGTTCAATGTCAGAGATGCCATCCTGCTAAAATTCGAGTCCGGCACAGGACCCAATGAGGATGAGAACCCCGCCCGGATCATGTGGCGTCGCCCAATGGGAAAAAATCGAAAAACGCTTTATGGGATCAGGCTCGAACGCAAGGAATTGTAGCGCAACGCGGCCCGGTGGCCGCAACCAAACGTATAGGGGCCAGCGGCGCTGGCCGGTCCGGATTGGATTGCATCTCCGGATTGCGCAGAGCGAAGCTCTGCGATTGAAAACGCAGAGCTTCGCTCTGCGCCTGGAGTTTCTACATTTACTCCACTGTTTTAGGTCTGGCATATCATTATTATGTTGACAGACCGACGTAAGTCGGTTACACTCCTCCTGAATCTATGCT
>JBEKNU010000230.1:0-12243 GCA_049522495.1 Terriglobia bacterium | reverse complement strand
GGGATGCTTTGGCGAGCTGCGTCTCCAGATCCATTACCGTTTGGGCCTCGGTGGCCGCGGTTGCGGCCGGGTCACCCATCAGTTCAAACATTTTGGTGACGTGTTTCTGGTACTCGGCGCGCTGCTCCTTGGATTTGGGATCGTCGCGCGTATAGTAATCGCGGTCCGGCATACCCAGACCGGCCTGGTCCACTTCGCCCGTCACCTGGGTGCTGTCCTTGAAGTCCTGGGTTGAATCCACGCCAAAGAATGCGCCCACTCCAATGCTCTGGAGGTGCGCAATCTCCGCCTCCAGGCTGCTGATATCCGCGACCTTCTGTATGCGGTCAAATTCGGGTTGCAAGGGCTTCAGACCTTCGCTGTCAATCTTGGCGGTATCCATGCAGGTCCCGTAGTAATCCCCAACCTTTTGTTCGCTGCTTCCGTGTACGGCCATAGTGTTTTTGGAGACATCTTCGAGAATCTGGTGGAGAACCTCGCGGTTGCGCTCGTTGACCTCGTTGCCGACACCCCAGGCCGGGTAGGCGGCGGGAATGGGATTTTTTGCCTCCCAGCCCCCGTTGGCGAATTGATTGAAGTCCTTGCACGGGGCGCAACTTCTATCCAGATTAGCGGTATTAATGCCGTGCTCGGAATCGAGCGGCGCCGCCACTATGACCAGAGACAAGATTGAAAGCAAAACCAAAGCAAGCCACACTTTCCAGGAGCGCATAACGAAAGCACCTCGCAAGAATCAGGATGGCCGGCGGGATCAAGCCTGGCCGCCGGCGAACAGCGTCATGCTATCAAGGAGCGGCGGGGAATTCCAGTAAGGATTGATTCCGTCAAATCGTTGTTAGAAACACCCCGCTGAATTAGACTACAATGGCGCTGAGAGGGTTAGCAAGCAGAGGTAAGTCACCATGCTGATCGTCATGAAGCCGCAGGCGAGCGAGGACGACGTTCGCGGTGTGTGCGAGAAAATCGTGTCCATGGGCTACCGCGCCCATCCCATGCCAGGGGCGCAGCGGACGGCCGTGGGCATCACGGGCAATCCTGGGCCCCTGGAGCCGGAGGATTTCGAGGGCCTGCCGGGCGTCGCCGAAGCCATCCGGGTTTCCAAACCCTACAAGCTGGTGAGCCGCGAAATCAAGGAGGATGACTCGCTGATACATGTTGGCCCGCCAAGCGGCGGAGTGACCGTCGGGGGCAAAGAACTGGCCATCATCGCCGGACCGTGCGCCATTGAGAACCGCGAACAGGCACGGGCGGCGGCGGCGCGGGTGCGTCAGGCCGGCGCGCGCCTGTTCCGGGGCGGCGCGTTCAAGCCGCGAACTTCCCCGTACAGTTTTCAGGGTATGGGCGAAGAAGGCTTGGAAATCCTGGCGGAAATCCGGCAGGAGTTCGGCCTGCTGATCGTCACGGAAACCATCGACCCGGAAAACTGCGATCTGGTGGAGAAGTACGCCGACGCCCTGCAAGTGGGGGCGCGCAACATGCAGAACTTTTCCCTGCTCAAGCGCGTGGGCCGCTCGACGCTGCCCGTGCTGCTCAAGCGCGGCATGTCGGCAACCCTGGACGAATTCCTGATGGCGGCGGAATACATCCTGGCAGAGGGAAACTACAATGTCATTCTCTGCGAGCGAGGGGTGCGGACCTTTGCGGACCACTCGCGCAACACTCTCGACCTGAGCGTGATTCCGGCGGTGAAGCGTCTCTCGCATCTGCCCATTATCGTTGACCCCAGCCACGGAACCGGCAAGCGCGACAACGTCATTCCTCTGGCGCGCGCCGCCGTGGCGGTGGGGGCCGATGGACTGATCGTGGAGGTCCATCCCGATCCCGACCATGCCATTTCCGATGGCTACCAGTCGCTTTTTCCCGAACAGTTTGAGACGTTGGTCGAGCAGGTCACGGCGATTGCCGGAGTGCTGGGGAGGACCATCACGAAGTGATGAGTGACGAGCAAGCGAAAGACGAAAATCGAAACTCGAAATTCGAAACTCGGCGGGATTTTCGATTTTCGAGTTTCGAGTTTCGGTCCTTGCCGGCTCATCACTTGCCACTCATCACTCATCACTGCGCGCTGCTCGCTGCGCTTGGCGTTTTGACTTGTTCTTCCCTTGCCTGCCGGCGCCACGTCCCACTCATCCCTTACACTGCTTACGTCGTCAACCATCAAAGCGCCACGCTGGCGGCCGTGAATCTGGCGGACTTCCACGTCACCGCTTCCCTGGCGGTTTCCCCAGAGCCGGAGCGCGTGCTTCTGCGCCCACGCACCCGGCAACTTTACGTAGTATCCGCCACCGGCAAGATCAGCGTGGCGGCTTTCCCCCACCTCCACCTGGTTACCACGCTCGATGTGGGCAAAAGCACCAAAGACCTGGCGTTCTCACCCGATGGCCGCGCCGCCTACGCCCTCGACCCAGCGGATCACGAAGTGGTTTTTGTTGATTGCCAAGGCGGGCCGAGCAATCCCCCGGAAGATGGAATTCCCAAGGTCACCTTCCGACTCCGCCTGGGAGGCACCCTCGCCGACCTCGCCCTTTCCCCCGACGGAAAGACTCTGGTGGTATCTTCCGCAAGCCCTGACCTGCTCAGCTTCATCAGCACCGAGACGCACCAGCCGTTGGGGACCGTCGAGGTTGGTCAGTCGCCCGGCCCCCTGGTGATTCTGCCGGATAACTCCAAGGTTTTCGTTGCGGACACAGGTGAGGAAAAGATTTCCGCCGCCGAGGTGGCCTCGCGGAAGTTGCTTTCGCACATCGAAATCGGCGTACGGCCCACCGCCCTGTTGCTGAAGCCCGATGGCGGCGAAATCTTTATTCTAGCTGCGCCATCCTCCACGCTGGTCATTGCCGACGCTTTCCATGACAATGTGGAGCAGACTTTCCCCCTGGGCCTCGACCCGGTGGCGGGCGTCTTTCGGCGGGATATGAGCGTGCTTTACATCGCCAATGCGGGAGGAGGCTCGGTGTTAGCCCTGGACGTTCAAAACCGGGTAGTGCTGGCCTCCGCCCACGTGGGCATGGAGCCTTGCGCGTTGGCCCTGACACCAGACCCGGATCAACGGCTCCTGGTGGTCGCGGATCGCGCCGCCTCCAGCCTTGCCATTCTGCGCGCGGACCCCACCAGCTTGAGCAACGATCGCTCCGTCCTCATCACCAGCGTGCCGGTCGGCGCCTCCCCGGTGGACGTGGTGGTCCCGGATTTCATCGGCCCCAACCGCTGACCGCTGAGTTAGTGGGGTTGCGCGGAGTAATCTCCCCCTGCGGGATTACTCCGCTGCCTTCGTCTTTGGATTAGAACAACTCCGGCTGACGAGAATCCCGGCTAAACTCTCGCGGGGGTGGGTGTGGCAGCCTCATAGGCGGCGATTTGGCCGGCGAGCCAGTCCTGGAATTTCTGGGCTTTCTGGCGAAGTTTTGTTCCCATCGGCCAAGCCAGGGATCCCATTTCCAGGCTCCGCACTTGCAATGCGAGTTTCATGGCCCAAGGCGAGGGAAGGTCGTGGATGTGCAAGATGAAATCGTCCAGCCGGGCTTGCAAGGCGCGCGCTTGTTCCTTTTTCCCCGCGCGCAACGCTTCGTAAACGGGCAGAATCAGCTCCGGGCAGGCGCTGGCGATCCCCGAGATGGAGCCCACCGCGCCGCGCTCGAAGGCTTCCAACAGCAGGTCGTCGCTGCCGATCATGAACGCCAGTGGCCCCCGAGCTTGCGCCGCTTGAATCTCCGCCAAGTTCGATTTTTGCCCCGAGCTGTCCTTGAGGCCGATAATGTTGGGAACCGTGGCGATCAGGCGCAGGACGTTCCCCAGGCCCAGGTCACGCGTGCATTGGGGAATGTTGTAGATGAGCACCGGCAAGGGCAAATCGGCGCTGACCTGCCCCATGAAGTCCACCAAATCGTCCTGCGCATAAGGCAGGAACCCGGGCGGCGGAAAGAGCAACGCCATCGCTCCACAGTCAACCGCGGCGCGCGCCAACTGCCGGACTTGGCCGGCGTGCTCGCCCCCGATCGCGCAGATGAGTTGCGCTCGCCCCTTCGCCCGGCGTGCCACGCGCTGGAACATTTCCAGGCGGTGCTCCACGCTGCAAGCGGCGTATTCACCCGTGGCGCCTCCCAGGCATAGCCCTTTCAGCCCGCGGTCGAGGCCGAAATCCACCAGCGCCTCCAGAGCCTCCCAGAGCGGATTCCCGTCCGGACCAATAGGAGTAGGTAAGGCCGCAAAGACGCCAACGAGTTCGCGAGGAATGTGTTTAACCATTTCGTCCCTCTCGTGTCTTCTGGGAGCCCATCTCACTGAACCGCAGGCCGCGTGCGCTCGCGGAGGATCATGAAAGGACAATCTGCCTGGCGCTACTCCCCTGGGGATTTCGCCAGTCGCCTGACTTCCATCATGAGTAGAGGCACCTGCCGGGTCGTTAGCTCCCTTTTTGTGCATTCGCTGATTGCAATTCGTTGCATCTCGAGGCGTCGAGTGGAAAGAAACGGCTGAAGCCATTATGACGAGGACAGAGATTGTAGTGTGGGGAGCAGGAATGACAAGTAAGAAACCACCTCCGAGATTTTGGAGGGGAGAAACCGTCCCCATCAAGTGAAATTCTCGCAATTCCTCCCTAATTCAGAAAATGACCACTCACTCCCCACGAATCGCCTTCCATGCGTCTAAGTAATTGGACATAGCCCTTTTCCGCCCAATGGATTCGTGGGAAAAATCCCTGATAGGCCACTGGATTTAAGCGACTTATCGATCTCATCCTCCCTAAGATTTAAGGTAGCATTGCTTTAAATCCCGAACCTGCCGAAAGTCTCGGGGTGGCCCCTGGATCCATGGTCGGGAGTTTCCCTCGTCCAATGACATTGCTTGCCGGCTCCGTCGACGTCCGAAGCAACACCTCATGCTAAGCAATAATCGCTCGGTGCGGTCGGATGCTAGCTCAGTTTATGGTGATAAGTCAACAGGAATCTTCAATTGATTTCGTAAATGCATAGTTACTGAGAATCTGTTTCGTTATTAGCAGTTCGTTCTTGAATAGCGAAAAGCATTTCCGAAAATTGACCATTTTTTCAATGCGATTGCCGCATGGCGGGTGTCGTTTGCTTCCTAATAGTGGACCCTCTGATCTTAAAAACACGGGCGTTAAGTCGCTGTTTCGCGGCCGCCTCTGCTTGGGTCTCATTATGGCGCCTTGGCGGGCTTTCGGGCGCCTCTAGACTCCAGGTTTTCGCTTCTGCGAGCGCCCAGACATGCCTCATTTTCCCCCTCTCCCAACAAACTCCTGCCAAACCGGGAGAAAGGCTTCGCGCAGCCTGCTCTTCTGCACTTTTCCCATGGCGTTGCGCGGTAATTCATTGGTTAACATCACCAACTTAGGCAATTTATAATTTGCCAGACTCCCGCCCAGCCGCGGCTTGATCGCCTCGGCTTCAACCGCCGCCCCCGGACGCGGAACAATAATTGCCATCACGGCTTCGCCAAAATCGGGATGAGGCATGCCGATCACCGCCGATTCCTGCACGCCCGCAAGGCGGTCAATGCAATCTTCAACCTCTTTCGGATACACGTTGTAGCCGCCGCTGATTATCAAGTCTTTGGAGCGTCCCACGATGAAAACATAACCCTTGGCATCAAGCCGCCCCAAGTCGCCGGTCCGAAAGAAGCCGTCAGGCGTAAAGCAAGCGGTCGACATCTCCGGCCTCCGCCAGTACCCGGCAAATACGTTGGGGCCCCGGATCTGGATTTCCCCCACCGCTTCTGCGGCCAGCGGTTGATCGTCCTGACCGACGATGCGCACCTCTACACCGGGAAGAGGCAAACCGGCCGAACCGGGCAGACGAGGCCCCTCCAGCGGATTGCTGGTGTTCATAAGGGTTTCCGTCAGGCCATAGCGTTCCAGGATGTTGTGGCCCGCCCGCTGGCGGAATTGCTCAAAGGTGTTGGGCAGCAGCGGCGCCGACCCGGAAGTGAACAGGCGCATACCCTGGCAAACGTCCCTGTTGAATTGTCCCTGCGCCAAGAGGCGGGTGTAATACGTGGGTACGCCCATGAAAACGGTCGCGCGCGGAAGCAGCGAGCAAACCTGCGCGGCGTCAAAGTGCGGCAGAAACAGCAGGCGCGAGCGGCTCATCATGGCGCAGTGCAAGGCAACGAACAACCCATGAACGTGGAAAATCGGCAAGGCGTGCAGCAGCACATCGTCGCAAGTAAATCCCCACGCCCGCACTAAGGTCGCTGAGTTGGACGCCAGATTATGATGAGTGAGCATTGCACCCTTGGGCTTGCCGGTTGTACCCGAGCTGTAAAGGAGCGCGGCAACTTCATTTTCAGATACCGCAGCCGTGCGGAAAGCGGGTGATTGCGCACGGCTTTTCTCGATCAAAGTCCCTTCTCCCGCCCGACCGAGAGTAAACAGTTGTGGATGGTCGCGGCGGCGGCAAAGACTCGCGATCTCTTCAAATTGATCCGGCGGGCAGACCATCACCTTGGGCTGGGCGTCGTCCAGGAAGTAGTCCGTTTCTTCGCGCGTGTATGCCTTGTTGAGCGGCAGATAGATTGCGCTCGCGCGCAGGCACGCGAGATACAGGAAAACCGCTTGGGGGGATTTCTCTACCTGAACGGCCACGCGGTCGCCCGGCACAATTCCGCAGGAGACCAGCAGGTTCGCCAGCCGCGCGGAGTATTCGTCAAGATCCCCGTAACTGTAGCTCTGCCCTTCCGGCGTCTTGATGCAAACACGCGAGCGCTCACTTGGCTCACTGCTCACCAGGATGTCGTAGAGATTCTGCACTGTCGTTGCCTTCTTCTGGCGTGCTCGGAACATTTTAACCGGGATTTTCACCCCGCTGGCCGGTTAGCGAGCTTCCTGGAAGGCGCGCGAGTGGAACTCCATGGAGGCGGCCACGTGGGCGAGAAAGTATTCCACGCCGTGGCCGCCGGGGTAGATGTGAAATTCGTGCTTCACTTTCAGTGTGTTGAGTTCCTGATCGAGATCCCTCGCCCCCCGGTCAAAACCGAAACTGTCCTCGCTGCCGCAATCGAAATAGATCTTCAGCCGGGCTAACGCTGCGGCGTTTCTCCTGGCCAGGGCAAAGGGGCTATTTGCGTTCCAGAAGGCGGCGTCGATGGGATCTCCGAACAGCGCGCCGAGAATTCCCTCGAGTGGGGAAACCGCACCAGCACCGCGGCTCGAGGTCCGCGGCGACTGAGCGACCAGGGCGGCACTATGGGCGCTCACTGAAGAGAATAGCTGCGGATAGGCGAGAGCAAAGCGCAGGGCTCCATAGCCGCCCATCGACATTCCCGTAATGCCCCGCGAGTCTCGCCCGGCCCGCACACGGTACCGGTGCTCGATGGCGGGCATGAACTCTTGCAGGAAGAAATCACTATAGCGCACTCTGCCGTCGCGAGAGTTGATGTAGAAGGTGCGCGCTCCGTCCGGCGTGACGATCAAAAACTCACCGATCTTGTGCTGCTCGCGGAGGTCCTGGATCAGGCTCCAGACGCCGGTATTCAATAGGGACTGTTCGTTGTCGCCGAGTCCGTGCAGGCTGTAGAGCACGGGATACGGGGGCAGATCCTTTGCCTGTGGGTTCTTGCCGGCCGCGATGGAGTCATAACTCGATGGCAGAAAGGCACAATAGCGAACCGCCTCGCGCAAGATTCGACTGCTGACTGCGCCGCACTCGATGCGGCCCTGGGCGCGCGCGGGGTTGCATACGGCCACAAGAAGGGCTGCGAGCCCGATAATCCGTGCGAGCGCCCAGCCGGAAAGTGATGGGTTGGTAATCATTCGTAACGCAAAGCCTGCGCGGGGTCGAGCCTCCCCACATTCCACCTTCTACCTACGACCTACCATCCCTTTGCATCATTCGTAACGCAAAGCCTGCACGGGATCGCGGCGCCCCACATTCCACCTTCCACCTACGACCTACCATCCCTATGCATCATTCGTTACGCCAAGCCTGCGCGGGGTCGAGCCGGGCGGCCCGCTTCCCAGATCCCGAACTTCCCAATCGCGCCACGAACGCGCCGGGGGCAAAGTCGAGGGAAATTCCATCCACGGCACAAATCGTGTCCACCACCATGCGAAGGTGGCGTTGGCCGGATTCGATCCGAATGGCGGAAGAACCCGCGGGGATATCGGTCATCGCTCTTCACATTCACGGCTGGACGAGCTACATCGCCGAGGCCCGTGGACAGGGTCCTGTCTGCTTTGATATCGCGCTTAGACCCTGGGAGAAAAGATTATGCCCCAGATTGGTCCGGCCCGAAAAGAATTCTGAGAACCTGCCGGGTTCAGGGTTGATCTGGGAGTGACACCGGTAATACGAGGTTTCTGCACTGCTTGCCTCCGACGACGTCGCACGGACATCTGAACCTGTGAAAACAATAACAATCTCACGCAAAGGCGCAAAAAAGCGTAAAGGGGAACTCCTTTGTTTGATTGGCGGCTCTTTGCGCCTTAGCGTCTTTGCGTGAGTTGTTTTGTTCTTCAGCAATTTTTTCACACCTTCTCTTGCCCTTGATCGACACGGCCAGGATGGCCGTGCTACGGTTGTCACACACACGCCCTTGAGGGAGAGAGGTTGGGTGTGACGGGAACCCCGCAATCCCCGCACAGGCCCGATCTTGAGGAGCATTTTGCTCTCAGGGAAACGGGCCGCCGAACTGATCTTGGGGGCAAGATGAAATAGCAAGCACGGAGTTGGGCGCGCGGCGCACTACTCCGCGGCTCTAACCACGACAAACATCCACATGCCCATTTATATACACAATCAAGAAGCCGCGAAGTAATCCGTCGGCTGACGGATAACTGTGCGCTGTTTGATTCGTGGACCCCAGCAGGTTTGCCAAACCATTGTGTGGAGTAGTGTTTAGATTCAGAGCCTTCGGCGGTCTGGCCGGGGGTGGACGTGCGGGTCCACAATCTCGGTGTAGCCTTCCTTGATCAGGGCACGCGCAAACTCGAAGTCTTTGCCCCGAGAAATGACAAAGCGCGAGGCGTTTGATACCTGCCCGCAGTTCTCGTGCTCGACGAGTTCTTGGGTGAACTCAACAGGCGAGAGCGTGCAGTCGAATCTCGCCAGCTTTTTCCAGTGGTTTCGCTCGTAGCCGAAAAAGATAAAACTTGGTGATAATGGGAGGGTCACGCAGGTGCCAGGCGCTTTGATGATTCCCGATCTCACCCACATGTGGTTCGGATCATGAACTGTCACCGGATTATCCGAGGTCACAAACGGTGTTGGCGTTGTATTCCGACCGAAGATCCAAATCGAGTCACGTATCTTCTCTGCTAGCTCTCTCAGCATCAAGTCATCTAGGACGAGAAGGCTATGATGCAAATTTCTCATTTCCTCTGGCCGATACTTTTTCCCCTGATTGAGGACTAGTTCTAGGATGTCTCTCATTCCGGTAGTTCTGACCCATTGCATCGCAATGTATTGAGACATCGCATACCTGTCTGTGTCTGGTACTTCCATCTTCCCTACCGGTTCAATTGACTTCAATGAGACCAACCATTGCGCAGTTATTGCAGAAGCTTCGGACTCAATTTCGGAGAGTCCCTTCTCCAGGAATAATGGGTCTGCGTTTGTGCCCGACAGCAATGAACTCCGATAAACATTCGTTTCGGCAGCGATAACTGCTGGCCCCGCAGCAAACACCTTCTGAGTATTCTTGTCAAAGACCCACAGACGGCCTTCTTCGGTGAAGCGCCTCAAATAGAACTGAGGGACGTAATGATGCAGTTTTGGACTTGGCATAAGAATTGTGATAGTAAGCCTTCAGTTCCTTGCCCCGGTTGGCGCCTTCCACACTATGGGCTCCTGATCATGGCAAGGGGCCGGCGGTCAATCAGATTGCGGCTATCCGTGGCTCGCGGTTTGTATTGGGGCTCGGTCCTTGCAACTTGCGCAGTACAACTCCTTAAACGCACTAATCAGCGCCTGCACGTCTGACGTTACGATCTGTGTTCCATAGGCGAACTTCTTGCACACGCACCTGCGATCCGGTAGAACGCTAAACGCGGTTGCTGGATCCGTTGTTTGTCTCAGGTCGTCATACAACTCCAAATGGCAACACCATTGGCACCGTTCTTGCGCCACTTTACGGAGCGAGTGGCAGTACTCTTCAACTATCTTCCTGCGACCCTCTGGCAAACCCATGCTCTCTACTGCGTCGCGGGCAAACCTCACCAATTCGTCGTCGCTCAGATTAGCGAACGAAACGTCTTCGTCGGTCTGACTGATGCGCGTCATGTCGCGCTCAATCTGCATCAGAAGTGTCCTTTCTTCCAGGAGCTCCTTTGCGCGTTCCGCGATGTTGGCAAAGCCCATCGCCTCGGCCTCCGGGTAAATCCGTGCTGCGAGTTCCTTGGCACCGGCAAGGTCCCCGACTATCTCAAGCAAATCTGCATTGAGCATGTTCACTCTTAACCTGCCTTCAACGGTGCCGTTCACCTCGTCGATTGCAAGGGCGCTCGCGATGCCCCGGAGCATCTTAGAGACAATCGGTTTGGGAACGACGAATACCTTACCGAGACACAGCGCCTCAAGTCGCTGGTTCGACAAATGAACCGCGAAGACGCCCAGCATCACCGTATAGGCTTCAGCGATCAAGACTGGGTGCCCGATCTCGAACGCGTCCTTGAGGGCCGCGTTTGAGGACGCCTCCCAATCGGCCAATCGGCTTGTCGCCTGTTGATAGCCCTGCAGCATGCCCTTCGTAGGGAGAATGGACATGCTCGCCCGCATCCACGACAAACCCTTTTGATGACTCGCCGCGAGGTTCGCTTCGGTCCCCTCAATGTAAAGGAGGGTCAGCCTCGCTCCTAGTTTGATGGGTTCGGTTGCCCCGGAGTGGTTAAAAATCCGGTTGCTGATCTCCCGAGCCTCTGCCGACAGTTTAGCCTGATGGTCGGGATCTCGCTCCTTCAAAAACCGGTGATAAACCGTCTCCAGTTGTGCCTCAAGTCCTTCAAGACCTCTAAGGGTTTGGCCTCGCTCCTCTGTCCGCTGTCGGTACGTTGCTGTATCAATGATACCAACCCTAAACTCACATGCATCTTTGAGCCTGCTGAGAAATGTCCTGTCCCGGTCCGACAGATTCTGGGTTCTGGCCATCGCCTGCCGAATGTGCCCGAGCGCGATGTAGTGGTTTCCGAGCATGTATTCGGCGTATCCGGCCGTGAGTTGAAGGCGTGGTAGGCTTCTGGTCGTCGAATCAACCAATTGCAATAGGTGAAGGACCTGCTTTGGATACCCAGCAGCGACAATGGCGGGACCGCTCGCCATGAGAATGATTTGCGCTTGCGACGGGTCAGTAGTTTCAAGAGTGGCCGAATCGATACGGACGACGACAGGCTCATTAGTCGTTGCGCGAGCGAGCGAATCGTGGATTTGACGAAGCATGCGGCTATTGCGGAGCACACCGTCGACGATTATGCCTAAGGCTCCTGCGTCAAGGCGCTTGTTGAATCTAAGTGTAACTTGCCCTTGTTGTTTCCAAGCGGGATTGGCTGCTTCTAATCGCCGACTTTCGTCCTGGGCCCAGGCATACCAGAACTCATTCTTCTTCGCGTCAAATAGGAGATAGATCGGCGAGGTTCCGTTGAGCAAGTAATTCAGATTTGCTGTGTGCACCGATAGGGATATGCTGCCATCTTGGTTGGCCTCAACGGACGCTGTCCCCTTCAATTGAACCTGAGCCCGGAAGTTGGTAGCGTGGCCGTGAATATTGAGTTCAAAGCTTCCGTCGACGCCATAGTCTTCTATGCGCTCATCGCGAAAAAGAATGGTATCTTGACCCTGAAGTAGCGAGTTCAGTGCTTTAATACTGCTCCGCTGCAACTCCGCATTGTCATCGGATTCCGGGAGAGGTCCTAAGTCAGGAATACCGTCAGCCTTTGCCATAGACCCTCACTTCGATTATCTCGACGGTGGCATCCACTCTTCATTAGAGCGTTTTTAATCTAAGTGTATACATTGTGTGCGATAATGACTCTGCCGGTTGAGGGGAGGCAAGGATGCAATCCTATTCACAAGATTTGCGGGATCGGGTGTTATGGGCCTTGGAGCGCGGCGAACGTCCGACGGCGATTGCGCGGCGGTTGGAAGTCAGTCGCGTCTGGGTTTACCAGGTACGGGGGCGGGTGCAGAAGACCGGCCAGCGCACCAGTTTTCAGATCGGCGGCCATGGCCGTTCGCGGATCGCGGAGATGGAGCCCGTACTGCGCGCCTGGATCGAACAAGCGCCGGGGCTGAG
>JBEKNU010000229.1:0-12262 GCA_049522495.1 Terriglobia bacterium | reverse complement strand
TATCGTGGCGGCAGAAAAGGAATTCAGCCCCTGGGCACGGGGATCGGCCACCCTGAAAAGGTTGTGTGCCCTATCCTGAATCACGGCTAATTATTCGCAATTACTTATGACCGTGCGTATAGTTCGCCTGAGCGACGCTGGTTTGACTGCAAAAGCGATTGAAGGCCTTGGTTAGATCTTCGGCGATTGCGTAGGGATCGCGCCCCTCAATGTCTTTCCGTTCCAGCATGAAGACCAGCTTGCCGTCGCGCAACAAGGCGACGGAGGGCGATGAAGGCGGATAACCGGTGAAATAGCTGCGCGCCTGGGCGGTGGCATCGGTATCTTGACCCGCAAACACTGTTGCCAGGAATTCTGGACGCGCCTTGTTCTCAAGCGCCATGGCGACAGCCGGCCGTGCTCGCCCTGCCGCGCACCCGCAAATCGAATTGACGACCACCAGCACGGTGCCGCTGGTTTTCGTCAAGAGCGCATCCACCTCGGCCGGCGCCCGCAATTCCTGAAAGCCGATACGAGCAAGTTCTTCCCTCATGGGCTGAACAAATTCTTCTGGGTACATCATTAGCCTCCTGATTGCTGCGGCGCGCCAGCTTCGGACCGCCTCTTTCGAGGATGATTCCGAGCTACAACAGCTCGCCGGACGTCTCTTAAATGCAAATTGTCCTGGTTGCCCTGAAAACAACCGACGTTTCATTATACCATCTTCTCGCTTGTCCCGCTGTAAGGTGGCGCGGGCGAGGTACATTATGTCGATTTCTAATCGACCATTGGGAGATCTTTCCGAATCTTAGTTGTCGGACACAGCATCCAAATAGAGTCGATACCTGATACCGCAACCGGGCCACCGTCCTGATACTAGGTGTGATGAAGGTCAAATCTCAAAATGAAAGACGTTCATACCCTATTGATTTCAAGGCCGCAATTGCCTAGAATATGCTGACAGGGCCGCCCATGAAAAATGGCAAGAGAACGCGCGTTCGGATCCTCTACATCATTCTGCTGATCCTGATCTTCAGCACGGTCATTCCGGTCTGGTTCTACGGCGACAAAATGCAGTCGTTGAACCGGGAAAGGCTGGAAACGCAAGAACGTGTCCTCCAAACGATCACCTCCCAATCGCTTTCCCAGGTCATTTCGCTCTACATGGAGAATTTGAATCAGCAATTGAAAGAGCTCTCTGACACGGTGGTGCCGCTGGCGATCCACATACCCGCCGCAAAAATCCCATCCGACCCGGACCTGCGCCTGGCGCTGGAACATTTCGTGGCAGACCGCCCGACGGTTCTCAGTGCCGCCGTGTTGAATGATCAGGCACGATTTGTGCAGTCCGAGGCGCCAAACTTCAACGCAACGGGCGACCCCTTTCTGGGCAAGTCACTGGTGGCGGCCTTCACCGCCGCCCAACAGGGGCAAGGATACCGGAGCAATCCCATCACCGTAGGGAACGATGTGGTTATGGTGATGGCGGAACCCATTCAGCAGAAGAACCGATTCTTGGGAATGGTGTCCGCTGTCGTGACCCTCAAACCTATTACCCATGAATTGGTGGATACCAACCAGCGGTCCGGCCTGGAAGCTTATGTAGTGGACAACGCCGGACGCTTGGTAACGTCGTACAACCCTGACGATTTCGCGGGAGCGGATATGAGGACCATCCCCATCGTGCAGAAGTTTCACTATTGGGGAGGGCGTGCGCCCGTGGTGGAAACTTCTCCCTTCCTCCTGCTAAAGGACAACCAGATGGTGCAGATGCTCGGCACCTATGCGCCCACACAAAAATTGGGCTGGGGTGTGATCGTTCAACGGAAAACGAGCGACGCCTTCGCTACAGTTGCCGAAATGCGCCGCCAAACCCTGGAGTTAGGCCTGTCCTTGGTAGCGCTCAGCCTGCTTGTTGGCCTTCTGGCCGCCAAAACGATAACCCATCCCATCGACTTGCTGACGCGGACGGCTCGCTCCATCGCCCAGCGTGACTTCACGCAACGCGCGGATATCCGCAGCCACACCGAAATTGGCGAACTCGGCGCCACCTTTAACCAAATGGCCGATGACATTCAGCGATACATCGGCGACTTGCAGACGGCTTCAGAGGAAAACCGCCAACTGTTTATCGACTCCATTGAAATGATCGCGGCCGCCGTCGACGCCAAGGACCCCTATACGAAAGGCCATTCCGGGCGGGTTTCGCAATTCTCGGTCATCCTGGCGCGAGAACTGGGCCTGCCGGAAGAGGAAATCGACAAGATTCGCGTCTCGGCGACCCTGCACGACGTCGGCAAGATCGGCATCGAGGACCGCGTCCTCAAAAAGCCCGGCGTGCTCACTAACGAAGAGTTTGAAATTATGAAGCGGCACACGGTGATGGGCTATGAAATCGTGCGCCAGGTCAAACAACTCACGGAAATGCTTCCCGGCATCCGCTGGCATCATGAAGCGCTCAACGGCAAGGGCTATCCCGATGGCGTCAAGGGCGATGAGTTGCCCCTGATGGTGCGCATCATCGCCGTGGCGGATACATTTGACGCCATCACCACCGACCGGCCTTACCAGGCGGGCAGGGAATTTCCCGCAGCGCTCGACATCCTGCGCAAGCACGCCGGCATTAAATACGACCCCCTGGTCGTCGACGCCATGGATTCTGCTCTGACCAAAGGCAGCTTCGCCCAGTTCGAAATGCGGCGGAGAGCGGTGGCGGCGGCCCCCCCTGATCCGGTAAGCACGCCTCACACTTAAAAAGGCAGAAGCCAGGAGTCAGAAGCCGGTCAGGAGGATGCCACAGGGGGTATACGGATTATCCGCAAGAGACCGCGCCCTGGCGGAGATGAAGAGCCGGTATTCACCTCGCACGGATATGAGCTCGCTGACCCTAGTCTCGATGCCGGATGGCATAAGGTAGAGAACGCCACATTCAATGAATCCATCGCTAGGGCCGAAGAGCTGATAGAAGAGAGCAACTTTGCGATCAGAATGGGGCGAAAAGGCAAACGCTCTTCCCTCATTTGTCGCGACAGCCTTCGCATTATTCGCGATTAAATTTTCAAATTGAGATACGATCTTGCATTCCAGCTTCTGGCTCCTGACTTCTGGCTCCTGACTCCTAGCTCCCAACTCCTGCTACAATAAACCCTTATGATCTCCCTGTTTGGTCCCAATAATGAAGAGAAGAAACCTGGCTTCCTCGACCGGCTGAAGAAGGCCGTCGCCTCCACCAAAGCCCAACTGGTTCAACGCATCGAGGAGATTGTCGAGAGCACGGCGGCCCTGGACGAATCGGTGCTCGACGAATTGGAAGCGACACTCATCACTGCCGATCTGGGCGTGCGCACGACGCAGGAAATTGTGGGGCGGCTGAAGCAGCAAATCAGCCAGGGCAAGCTGCGGGAGACGGCGCAATTGCGCCCCGCCGTGGAACAAGCGATTCTGGCGATTCTGGAAAATACCGGCGCGGACTCGGCCGCCCCCAAAGCCAGGCAACCGCCACCGGGAATGCCGACCGTCATCTTTGTGGTGGGTGTGAACGGCGTGGGCAAAACCACCAGCATCGCCAAGCTGGCCCATTACTTTTTGCAGCAGCAGCGCCGCCCGCTGCTCTGCGCCGCTGACACCTTCCGCGCCGCCGCGAATGAGCAATTGGAGATTTGGGCAGGACGCCTGGGCATCGATATGATCAAACAGAAGCCCGCGGCGGACCCCGCAGCGGTACTGTTTGATGCCCTCGCCGCGGCCAAAAATCGGAACCGGGATCCGGTGATCGTGGATACGGCGGGCCGCTTGCACACCAAGCTCAACCTGATGGCGGAACTGGAGAAGATGTGCCGCATCGCTGCGCGCGAAATTCCCAATGCCCCTCACGAAGTACTGCTGGTGATCGATGCGACAACGGGGCAGAACGGGCTTCAGCAGGCGCGGCAGTTCGTCGACCACGGGGGGGCCACGGGCATCATCCTGACCAAACTGGACGGCACGGCCAAGGGCGGCGTAGTAATCGCCATCGCGCGCGAGCTCGGCCTGCCCATTCAGTTTGTCGGCGTCGGCGAAAAGATTGACGACCTGCTGCCCTTTAACCCGCAAGAATTTGTGGAGTCGCTGTTTGAGGCGTAATCAGTACATGGGACACGATGGTGGACAGTCCACGAAAGAGCATTAATGCGCAGGCATGGGCAAGTCGCGGCTGCTTGGGACATCCTGGCATGTCTAGTCTTTTTCTCTAGCTTTCTTGTGTCTTGATTTTTTGTCATGACCTAAACGCCGTATCGGATCGGCTAAAACAATCAATGGAAATCACCACGGTCATCTTCGACTACGGGTGCGTGCTCAGCTTGCCGCCCGGCCCGGCGGATTATGAGCCGCTGCGCAAAGCCATCGGAATTGAGGCTGCGGCCTTTCAGGAAATATACTGGCGATATCGCGAGGCTTACGACATTGATGCGCTGGACACCACCGCCTACTGGCAGGAGTTTGGGCACGCTGCGGGCGTCACTTTCTCTCCTGAAAAGATTCAGACCCTCGCGACCCTGGACGGTCAACTCTGGGGGAAGCCTAACCCCGTCATGGTGGAATGGGTGCGAGCGCTCCGCGGGCGGGGATTGAAGACCGCGGTTCTTTCCAACATGTCGCACAGTGTGGGCGACTACCTCCGCCAAACGTTCCAGTGGCTTGAGCTCTTCAACCATCTTTGCTTTTCCAGCGATTTAAGAATCGGGAAACCCGACCTGGCGATTTATCGCGTTTGCCTTGAGGCGCTCGGTGTGCCCGGCCCGCAAGCACTGTTTATTGACGACCGCGAGGTTAACATTACGGCCGCGCACGCCGTGGGAATGCAAGGCATCGTGTTCCGCTCAGTCGAAGAACTTCCGCTAGAGCTCGAACCCTATGGACTCGTCGAGTCTCTGGCGGAAGCAAAAGCCCGCGCCGGGTGACCAACGCGTGCGGCGGGTATATTATTCAACGCCCCGTCAGAAAATTCACTCTCGGGTAAGCAACCCGCAGCCGCGCGCACACCTCTGAGAAAGTTGTAGAATAGATGATTATGCGGAAATCCATCTCGTTCATCCTCGCCCTGCTAGGGACCTTTGATTCCCTTTATCTTCTCTGGATTTACACCTCCCCATCCCGGCCCATGGTGTGCCTGGGAACAGGCTGCGACGCCGTACGTCTCAGCGCTTATTCCCACCTTGCGGGCGTGCCCATGCCGGTGTTTGGCGTGGGTGGCTACGTACTGGTGGCCTTGCTCATCATCGGGGAATCACTTGTCCCCGCAGCGCTGGCCATCGAAGTCCGCTATGCGCTGGCGGGCGCAACGGGGTTTGGATTTCTCTTCTCGCTGTACCTGGAATACCTGCAAGGATTCGTGATTCATGCCTTCTGCGCGTGGTGTGTGACCTCGGGCTTGGTCATGACCGCGCTCTGTGTGCTGGCCATTTATGACGTCGTTCGCCCCGCCCCGGATGCCGACCCGCCTGCGCAACTTGCCCAGGTGCGCAGCTATTTCACCGTGGGCGTGGCGGCGTTACTGATCGGTGTGCCCGCTTTCTACGAGCTTGCCACGCATGGGGAAAAAGCTCCCCTCCCGCCACCGCCCGCGAGTGATACCACGGCGGACAGGCTGGTGAGGCCCGATAGCCACATCGCGGGGAATCCGAACGCGGCCGTGACCGTGGTGGAGTTCGGAGATTTCGAATGTCCCGTTTGTGGAAGAGAGGAACCGGTGGCGCGGGAGATTCGCGCCAAATACGCAAAACAGATCCGCTTCGTTTTCCGGCAGTTCCCTTTAATACACATCCACCCTTTCTCCGAACGCATGGCGGAAGCATCGGAGTGCGCAGCCGAGCAGGGGAAGTTCTGGGAAGCGGTGGATGAGATTTATTCCCGGCAAGACGATTCGACCTCCGAACAAGGATTGCAGCGCGCAGCCGCTGCCATCGGCCTGGACCCGGCAAGGTTCAACCAGTGCATGGCTAGCGGCACCGAGGCGGAGCGGGTCCGGTGGGACCTCGAGGATGGTAAGGCGCTGGGGGTGGATCTGAGTGGTACGCCGACATTCTTCATCGGGCGCCGAGCAGCGCCGGGAGTGCCGGATTTGGATGAGTTATCGCAACTCATCGACCAGGAACTGGCGGCGGAGGGAGTAGGGATGTCGTCCCCTCCCGCCCCGCCCGCATCCCCTGGGTCGCCCGCCGCCGCTGCGCCGGCTGAAACCAAGAATTCCACCAAACCTGAAAACCCTTCCCCAAAGGCTGCGCCCGCGGTTTCCACCCCCAATTCCGCCTCGTCGTCGTTGGGCTTGTTCGGATCAGCCCCCGGAGGCGTGCTGACCAGTTTCCAGTCTGGCGCGGAGACGTGCAGCGAGGCGGAAGCCGCCATGAAGCAACCGACCTTGATTGGCACCGCCCAACTGCGCGAACTCCTCACGGGAAAAACCAAACCGCTGTTTGTGGACGTGCAGCCGGCCAAAGAATTCGCCGTGGGACGAATTCCCGGAGCGATCAATATTCCCGTTGACGAAATGGCGCAGCGCTGGAGCACCCTGCCCAAAGACCGCGTCATCGTCCTTTACGAGAGCGGACGATCCACGGACATCTGCGCCTCCGCCCGCGCAGCAGGAAGGACCTTGCTGGAGCACAGCTATCCCTTCGATCACGTCAAGGTTTATCAGGACGGCCTCGCCGGTTGGCAAAAATCGGGACTAGACACAAGCAAGTAAACACTCATGCCATGCCATTCAAATATGTTAGCCGGCCGCAGAGCCTTGCTCTGCGCAATCCACCCATTTTTGAAACACCATGGCACCAATTCCTCCATGTTTTCCCTTCTGACAATGTGTTATGGTCTCTTCACGCGGTTCGCAATTCAGGAGATTTGCGCCGCCTGATATTATCCGAACCGGGTCGGAGAACCTTCGCGCAACCTCGAATGAAAGTCAGGACGCCTGTGTTTTGGACTTACCGCTTCATTATCCTCCGCTGTGAGGGTGTCCATCATGAAAAAAGCAAATAGCTCAAAATCCTGCGAGCTTCGCAGGTTCGTTGGTACATTGTGCTCGGCATTGTTGGTCTCCCTGCTGGGGACGTATGGGCAAGGTACTTTGGGGCAGTCGCCGCCCCACTCCGGAGGTTGGGTGGTGATCGGGGTGGAGGATTACCAGGCGTTGCGGACAAAAGCATTTCCCGAGCAAATTGCGCCGGAACCGCCCCCTATTGATGCCACGCTCTCGCGGGTTGAATACGACCTGCACGTCAACGGAGAGCTGGCAACGGGTGAGGCAACGCTGACGATTGATGTTTTAAAAGAAGGTTGGGTTCGCGTGGGTATTCCCTCGGGCTTATTCGTCAGCGAAGCGCGCCTGGATGGCAAACCGGTCTCACTGGTGGCCCATGCGCCCGGCAAAGGCGCCGGGCAGCTCTCCGCGGTGCTCTCCCACCCGGGCAGGGCGACGTTGCAACTTAAGATGGCGGCGCCCGTGGCTACCAACGCCGGAGAAGAATCCCTCACGCTGCCTCCCTCTGCTTCGGGCGTCATGCGGGCCACGATTGAACTGCCCACCGAGGGGGTGGATGTTCTGGTGAGCGGGGGACTTCTCTCCGAAAAAACTGAACCCACCGCCGGGAAGAAGTGGGTTGCCTATGCGCGCGGCAACGAGCCGCTCACCTTTGCCTGGCGGCGCAAGACCGAGGACCACCGCGCCACGCAATCGCTGCGCATGCG
Organism: Terriglobia bacterium; assembly: GCA_049522495.1. Classification (GTDB taxonomy): domain Bacteria; phylum Acidobacteriota; class Terriglobia; order UBA7540; family UBA7540; genus Bog-366. Next base: position 4,558 of record JBEKNU010000229.1, on the reverse strand, counting down.
AAGCGCTTTGACGGAGCTCGTGGGGCTCGGCGAAGAAGCCACTTCCCTCAACGCGGAAGTGAACCTCGAGGTGACGCAGGGCGTGGCGACGGGGGTGAAGCTGGTGTTGCCCGACACCGTAACGGTCAATCAGGTCCTCGGCGCCATGGTGGCCGACTGGGAGTCCAAGGCGGGCGAGCTGCATGTGACCTTTCTGGAGCCGGTGGAGCAGCGGGCGCGATTCGTGATCACCGGTGAGGTAAAGACCCCCCGCGACGGGATGATCGCCATACCGGTTCTCCGGCTGGCGGACAGTGAAAGGGAAACGGGTGGCGTGGCCGTGGAAATCCTGGGGGCAGGCGAAATCAAGGAGGTCCAGAAGGAAGGCCTGGAAAACGCCGACGCGAGCGACCTCGGCGAAATGGTGGTCAGCCGCCAATCCCCTTCGCTCGCCGCTTTTCGGTTCCGAACCGGAGAGACCGCCGCGGCGAGCCGGTCACTCCGGGTGAATGTGGCGCGCTACACCCCCCAGGCCGTTTTGATGGCCAACGTGGAAGAGGCGCGCTATCAGGTTCTGGTAACCAGTGAGGGCAAGACGCTGGTGCAGGCCCGCTATGCCGTGCGCAACAACCAGAGAAACTTCCTGAAGATTGCGCTGCCGCAAGGCGCGGTGCTTTGGAGCGCGGCGCTGGCCGGCATTCCTATACGTCCCGGACAGGCGGCCGACGGAAGCGTGCTCCTGCCTCTCGAAAAAGCCCGCTCCGGGGACGAGGCTCCGGCCTTCGCAGTGGAATTGGTGTACCTCAGCCGCGGGGCAGCGTGGAGTGACAAGGGCCAGCTCAAACTGACGCTGCCGGCCCTCGACCTGCCGATTTCGCGAACCGGACTGCATCTGTATCACCCTCCTTCGTTTCACGTTACCGCCGAACCGGGAACTTTTCGCATGGAGTCTTACGCGGAGCCCTCCTCGGCGGTTTTGGTGGAAGGAGAAGGTGGGGCAATGGGGGCGGGAATGGGTGGAGGAGTTTACCGCGTAGTTGGACCGCCCCCACCTGCCGCACCAGCCGCGACACCTTTAACAGACGAGAAAGCCCAAACGCAGGAAGCAGGAACGCAAGCCCTGGTCGACCAATACCGAACGAAAACTCTGGGCAGCAAAGTCTCCGGCATTCTTCCCGTCCGAGTTTCCTTCCCGATTTTCGGGCCGGCCAAATACCTGGTATCCGAACTCACCAGTGAGAACCAATCTACATCGGCGGAGATCAGCTATCAGAAAGAAAAGAAGGGGGGCGCGCGATGAGAAACTGGCTAGCCGCGCTGGCGTTTTGCGCATTGTTTCTGGGTGGCAGTATCTGGGCAGACGATCGGAGCTCTCCTCCCGTTCCCGCCGCCGGCAATGTCACCCTTCCCCTCGACGAGTACAACCAATTGATCGAATTGGCGAACCGGACGGCACGAAAGTCCGAAGTCCCTCCCCTGCCCTATGTGCTGAAGCGCGCAGAGTTCAAGCTGACGGTAACGAGTGGCGCCGTGATGGGCAAGATTCAGATGGAAGGCGAGGTCTTGAACAAGGGCCTCACAAAAGTACCATTGGCAACCGGGCTGACGGTTTTCGACGCGCAGCGGGACGGCAAGTCTCTACCCTTGTTCCAGGATGGGGGCGCGCACGTCGGGGTATTGCCGGGGGAGAGCGTTTTCAATATTACCCTTGACGCCGGCCTCCCGATGGCGATTGAAGCGGGACACGCGTCCTTCCGTCTTCCGGTGCCTGCCGCGGGGACCGCCTGCCTGACCCTGGCGGTGCCCGGTGATCGTACCAACGTGAAGATTCATCCCGGCCTGATCACCAATCGAACCTCCGCAAACGGCCTGACCACGGTGGAGGCAATTTTGCAGCCGGGCGAGCCTGCCGAGGTGTCGTGGGCAACCCGCGAAGTCGCCACCGCCAAGGTTCCACGAGAGGTGCGCTTTTTATCAGAGGTAAAGACTTTGCTGACGGTGAGCGAGGGAGAACTGCGTGTTGCCGCGCTCGCGGAGGTCACGGTTTTGCAGGGTGAAATGGCGCAGTTTGAAGTCGAGTTGCCCGCCGGCTACGAATTTTCGGGAGCGGCGGGCGGCTCCATCGACTCGACCGATGAGCAAGGGAACGTCTTGACCGTGAAGGTCATGAATCCTGCGCAACGCAACCACCAATTCCTTATATCCCTGGAGAAATCTCTCAACGACGCCAAGGCGGAAGCTCCCTTTCTTGGTTTCCGGGGAGCCCAGCGGGAAACGGGAGAGATCCTTGTGGAAGCGGCAGGAACGATGGAATTGAAGGCCACAGAGGACGGGGGCCTCAAGAGAATTGACCTCAAGGAAACCAACGCCTACCTGCGGTCCATGGCACGGAACTCCATGCAAGCGGCGTTTCGCTATCATCGCCAACCCAACGAGACTCCCACGCTGGCGCTAGAGTGGACACGCTTTCCGGACAGCAGCGTGCTCGCCGCCGTGGTCGATCGTGCCGTGGTTACGACGCTGGTGACTACGGAAGGCAAGTCGCTCACCGAGGTGAAGCTGCTCGTAAGAAACCAAGCCCAGCCGTTTTTGAAGTTGGCGCTATCGCCGGGGGCAAGCATTTTGTCTGCGGAGGTGGCAGGCGAAAGAGTGAAACCTGTGGAGGGCGCCGATGGCGCGCGCGTCCCGTTGCTGCGCGTCGGCTTCCGGCCCGTCGACGCGTATACCGTAAACTTCGTCTACCTGCATTCCGGCGCCCCCTTTGCGAAACAGGGTGGGGCCGAAATCGCCCTGCCGAAAATGGATGTGCCCATCAGCATCCTGCAATGGGAAGTGTTCCTTCCCCAGCAGTACAAGGTAAAAGAGTTCGGGGGCGATGCGTTGGCGGCAAACCAGCTCCAGCCTGGCATGGTGAACTTCGTGTCCGTTGAGGAATTATCCGCCAATGCCAACATCCGTCCCAGCGCCGGCTTCATATCTGCCCCGGCTGGCCCCTTGCTGCCCGGTCAACTCGGCGGATACATCGTGGACCCCACCGGCGCAGTCGTGCCCAATACGCGCGTGACGGTAGTCTCAACCGATACCGGAGCGCGGCAAGATGCGATTACGGATGCGACGGGCCGGTGGATCGTACAGAATCTCTCCTCCGGCCGGTTGCGTATTACCGCCGACTGCCTGGGCTTCCAACGGTACGTGCGGAACATCGACTATGACGCCAGCAGGCCAGCCGGACTCAGTTTCACGTTGAATCTCGGCGCCATGACTCAAACAGTCGAAGTAACGAGTAGTGCGGCGAATGATAAAGAATCGCAGCGAATCGAGCGGGAGGCCAAGAAGCAAGCGGAGCAACAACAATTGGCCGCTTCCTCCAATGTGGTTAATTTCCAGCAGCGCGTTGCGGGCGTGTTGCCGATTCACGTGGACGTGCCGCACGCGGGCAACTCGTATCGTTTCTTCCGGCCGCTTGTGTTGGATGAAGAGACGAAGGTGACCTTCACTTACAAAACGAAATGAGCGGTTGACAACAGAGATGTTTCTCCCGAGTCACTTCACCTCTATTCGGGCCCCCCCCTCGCCAGGGTGTGACCACAGGTCAAATCGAGAGCGGCCTCGTCATTTCCACCGATTTGGCGAGCGTCTCAAGCGCGTTCCAGATCGGTCATGGAAATCCGGCCTGGGCGCAAACACTCGCACCATAACTTTCACATATGGTCAACAAGGCCCGAAACGGACTAGTCTCAGTCGTGTAATGCGGAGCGAGCCCGGCCGAAGTGCGGAAGAAGGCTGAAACTACCCCCAAGACGGTCATATTGTCTCAAATTCAGTCACAATGTGCTATTTCCTAAAAGATAAGTGTTGAATTATAACAGACTACAAAGCTAAACTCCTCATTCCTCGTGCGCCTGCCGAGGGCGCCCCTAGGCCTCAACAGCCAGCCATGCCTTCCATGTGTGCCGCCACACCGCGCCCCTTTACGCACCTGACCACCGCAGGCTGCTCACACCGGGCTGGTTCTCCTTTTAGAGAAAGGCAATGCCATGGGCAATATCGCTGACCCCGTAACGCATTGGGCCTTCGTCATTTTGGTCTCTGTGGTGATGGGAACTGGCCTGCTGATCGCCGTAGCATTTTTCCGGCGCTGGACGCAGATCCGTTATGCTCGCTACGTCCACACCCTCCAACGTCAATACCGGCCCCTCCTGGCCGAGGCGCTCTCCGGGGCGCGGAACCCTGCGGGAATAGAGGCCCTGCGGGAATTACCCTTGGCCGACTTGGAACTCCTGCTTGATCCTGTTTTCTCCAAGCGAAAGCTCCCGGAACGGTGTCTGGTTTTCCTCCAAGCCCTATGCGCAGAACTCGGGTTGATTGAGCTCTGGCAATGTCGCTTGGCCAACGGGGGCTCAGCGGCCCTCTCATCCTCGGGGAGCGGGGCGCATTCAGGTTTCCACGACCGCCCGGTTGGGCACTATTTGCTGCGCGCGAAGAGTATCCGGAACTTGGGAAAGCTGCGTCATCGGCCGAGTTGGCCGCTCCTGGTCAATGCCCTGGATGACCGCCACGCCGATATCCAGTCGGTGGC
>JBEKNU010000228.1:0-12391 GCA_049522495.1 Terriglobia bacterium | reverse complement strand
CCAGGCGACCGCTGAGTATTTTGGCATCCTCCCTCCGCCCTCTTGGATGCCTCACCCCCACGCCGCCTTCAGCGGACAGATCACGTGCTAATTGAACCGGACAGATGACATGCTAACGACAGTAACTGTTTATGCCCTTGCTTTGCAGGTTGAACGGGTGTATACAGCCACTTGCCCAAGGTTCAGTCAATAGCGCAATTCGTGAAGTATACAGGAGCTTCTTTCATTGTCCGGTTGAGTGATAGGCGGAGTTCCCCGGCGATGCCTGCCTTGCCGGTCGGCATGAAGAAGCGAGATGGTGTGGGCTATTCGGGCCAGATCAGCATCCCCGGCGAATTTCTGTCGGAGCCGGCGTGTCTGATCGTGGTCTAAACTAACAAGGAGACATTCCATGAGAACACTCCCCCGGCGTCGCTCGACCCTGATGGTTGTTGCTTTATCCGTTTTTGCCAGCCTCGCCCTGCTGACGGCCGTCCCCTTATTCGCGGACGAACCGAGCGGGGCCCAGTTCGCGGCCATGGGCGCCGTGATCCTGGTCGCGTGCCTGTTCGCTGCGGTGTTCTACATATACTGGGCGTTGGCGTTGCAGACGATCGCTAAGAAGACCAACACGGAAAACGCCTGGTGGGCTTGGATCCCCATCATCCAAATCATTTTGATGTTGAATATCGCCAAAAAGCCGGTCTGGTGGATCATCCTTTTCTTCATCCCGCTCGTGAACTTCGTCGTCGGGATCATCGTCTGTATGGGCATCGCGGAAGCCCGCAACAAGCCAAGCTGGTGGGGAATTTTGATGATCGTGCCCGTGGTGGGTCTGATCGTCCCCGGCTACCTGGCTTGGTCAGACTAAACGCCACCCCCGTAGCCTTGAGGGCCCCGGCGCGCGCCACTGGCAAAGTGGCGTGAAATGAAGTTCTCCCAGCTTTGAGTTCGCCGCACCCGGGCATGCCGAGGAATCAATCCTGCTGGAAGCAGGACCGCGTGCCCGGCGTGAGCGCCCCATGGCGAGAAGCCCTGGGGCCCGCGCCCGAAACGAGGGAAATTCCTCCCGCCCCAGGGCGAGTTGAAATCGCCGGCGCACACTTCGTCGTGGGCGGTTACTGAGTAATATTTTCCCTTCACCGCAACTCTCGATTGCGTTAGCCTGCAATTGTTATGAACGGCTTGGGCCCTCGCTTCTACTCCCCGCACAATCTGGAAATTTCCCCTGCGAGCAACACCCTCGGTTATTTTGTCCGCGTAACGGCTGCGCTGTCTGACGACTCCGGCAGATGCTCCGTGCCCCCGGCAAATGTCGAACCAAAACAAGCTGTTTATCCCTGTAACCCTTGGATGCTATTGAAAGAAAAGGAGAAACGCGTCGGCCGGGAGATCAAGAAAGCTAGATGGGACGTGGGGGCAAGAGAAGCATCCCGACCACTGCCTCTGCCGGACTCCACCGGCTGCTCAGCCAAAACCCGTCGGGAAGCTTGCGTCCCCTGACCCTTGCCCTCCCTCAAAATTGCTTCCCTTTCTCCCCAAAGGAGAGTAATTTTTCCGGCGCACGGTTCTGTTGCTTTCCGCCGCGTTGCGGCTACGGATGCACAAACCTTGATTGGAGGAGGGTTCATATGAAACGACGGACATTCATCCAGAGCTTCGCGGCGGGTGCGGTGACCTTAGTGGGATTCAAGCCGCAGGTCGATCTCGGCGCGGAAACCGCAGGCGCGCTGGAAACGGCGTTCCGCCAGCCACCCGCAGGCGCCCATTGCAAAACCTGGTGGCATTGGATGAACGGCAACGTCACCACCGAGGGGATCACCCTCGACATGGAGGCCATGAAACGCGTGGGCATTCGCGGCTTCCAGATTTTCCAAGTGGGCACAGGCATTCCCAAAGGCCCGGTGGACTACAGCAGCACCGAGCACGCGCACCTCCTCCAGCACGCGGCCAAGGAGGCGGACCGTCTGGGTATGGAATTCGACATCATGAATTGCCCCGGATGGTCTTCCAGCGGCGGCCCCTGGATTACTCCCGAATACTCGATGAAGCAATTTACCTGGAGCGAAACGTTGGTTCGAGGAGGAGGGCGGCAAGCCGTCATCACGCTGCCGCAACCCTACACCAAACTGGGTTACTATCGCGATGCGTTCGTGCTGGCGTTCCCGGCGCTGGAAGGTGAAATTCAGCCATGGGCGCAAACGCTTCGGGCTGGTAGCACCAATGCCGGCCCCTTCGATATCGGCATCGCTCCGGCGAGCGGTATCCAGATTCGACCTGCCGCTGCGGACCAGCAGGCTTATCTCCAACTGGAATTCTCTAAGCCCTTTGAAGCACGTTCGCTCACCTACAACGCCACATCTCTGCCCGGCGCGCCGCAGCCTTCCCGTAACCAAACACCCAATTGGCTGGAAGCCTCCGACGACGGCGTTCAATTCCGGAAGATTTGCGACCTTGACTGGGGCGGTAACGGCCAGGAAAGGGTGGAGTTTCCCGCCTCGGCAAGTTTCCCGGCGGTGCGGGCAAAGTTCTACCGCCTCGTTTCCTGGCAGACGCTGAGCATCACGGACGTCCGGTTGAGCGGGGCGGCGCGAATTCCCCATTGGACGCGCCAAGCCAACTTCACGCGCAGCCACGGATTCGACATGGAAGCAGCAGAAGTGCCCACGGGTTCGGTCATCGATCCTTCCAAAGTCCTCGATATAACCCAGCACATGGACGCGCACGGCCGTTTGACCTGGGACGCGCCGGAAGGGACGTGGACGGTTCTGCGGATCGGACAAACCACCACGGGCGTTCAGAACCATCCCGCTCCGGATGGCGGATTGGGATTGGAATGCGACAAGTTCAGCCGCGAGGCCTATGATTTTCATTTCGACCATTTCTTTAAGGATTTGTTGGAGGCGCTCGGTCCGCTGGCGGCGCGGGGATTGGCCGGTGGACTGATTGACAGCTACGAAACGGGGATGCAGAACTGGACCAAGGATCTCCCGCAGGAGTTCGCCAAGCGCCGCGGCTACGATCTGCGCAAGTACCTCCCTGCTATGACCGGACGCATAGTAGAAAGCAAGGAGGTTTCCGAGCGCTTCCTGTGGGACATTCGCCGCACCTGCGCCGACCTGATGGGTGATTACTATTATGGGCGTTTCGCGGAGCGCTGCCACCAGTACAAGATGAAAGCCTACGCCGAGCCTTACAGCGGCGGGCCCTTCGAAGAGATGCAATCCGGCGCGCACCTCGATGTGCCGATGGGCGAGTTCTGGGTGGGCCAAGGAAATAATAATTACAGTGTGAAGCTGAACGGTTGCATTGGGCACGTGTTCGGAAAACGCGTCGTGGGCGCCGAATCGTTCACCGGAGACCAACGCTTCGCCATGTGGCAGAATTATCCCTACCAGATGAAAGGGCAAGGCGATTTGATGTACACGCAGGGGCTGAATGAATTCATCTTCCATCGCAATGCCATGCAGCCTCACCCTACCGCCGTCCCCGGCATGACGATGGGGCCCTGGGGATGGGAAAACGATCGGACGAACTCCCTCTACAGCGGCTTGGCGGGATGGTACCAGTATGCCGCCCGCACCCAGAATATGTTGCGCCAGGGGACGCTGGTCGCGGACCTCGTCTATTACGCTGGTGTCGAAGTCCCCGTGGATACGCCGGTCTTTCCCGACCACCTGAAGCCTACGCCGCCCGAGGGCTATTACTACGATGTGACCAACGAGGAAGCAATCCTGACGCGCATGAAAGCCCAAAACGGCCGCATCCTCCTTCCCGACGGCCTGAGCTATCGCGTGCTGATTCTTCCCGAGGACAAACGGCTCGGCTTGGAAGTGCTGCGCAAGGTGCGCGACATGGTCAAGGAAGGCGTCGCACTGGTCGGCCCCAAACCGGAAACTGACCCCGGGCTTACGGGATACCCCAACAGTGATTCGGAACTGCGCCAGATCGCCGATGAAGTCTGGGGCGATCTCAACGGCACCACCGCCACGGAACGGAGTTACGGCAAGGGCCGGGTGTTTTGGGGACTGCCTCTGGCGACGGTTCTCGACAAACTGAATACCAAACCCGATTGCGACGTCACTTCGCGCTCGGGCGACGCTCCCATTAACTTCCTCCATCGCCGCGTGGGCGACGCCGAGGTCTACTTCGTGGCGAATCGCCGCCGGCGCGCGGAGGACATCGTCTGCACCTTCCGCGTCAAGGGCAAGCAGCCGGAACTCTGGAACCCGGAGACGGGCGAAATCACACCCATCAACATCTACCGCGAGAGCGATGCGGGAATACGCGTGCCCTTGCAATTCACTCCTTCCGGATCCGTGTTTGTAGTGTTTCGTTCTCCCGTTTCCGCGGGGCATCTGCAGTCCATCGCCAGGAACGGCACGGCGGTCGCGCCCATGGAGCCGTTCCCGAAATTCCAAGCGGGGCGCCAACGGGAGGTCGCCAACGAGTTTACGCTCAGTGTTTGGATTAAGCCGGACTTGGACGGAATTATCCCTTCCAAGGGCGCTCATAACCCCTATGTGCCCCTGCGCAGCCTCGTGATCTCCCCGCCGGAAGGCGACACGGTATACGGACCCGGCAATGTGTCCTGCGGATTGTTGGCGGGCCGCAACGGAATTGCCGTTCTCGAGCACGCCCGCATGGATTGGCACACGGTGATCTCCGTGCCCATGCCCATCGCGGGCTGGACACACGTGGCGCTGGTCTACAAAACGGGCGCGCCATCGTTGTACGTGAATGGCAAGTTGGTTGGACAGAGCAAGTCCTCCGGCCGCTTGGTCCATCCCGGGCTCAACGATATGACCGAGCGCGACGGCGCCGAGTACTTCGATGGAGATATGAGCGATCCGGAACTCATTAAGGAAGCGCTGAGTGAAGATCGCATCCAGCAGTTGGCTGCATCCGCCATTCCCAGCCCCATCGCGCCGCCGGCAGTGGAATGGGCCGGAAGCGGACCCTCCGGGCTGCTCTTTTGGGAAGATGGTAACTATACCTTGCAGGGCTCAGCGGGTGAATCGCACATTATGGTTTCGGAAATTGGCCCGCCTGTGGAGATTTCGGGAGCCTGGCGGGTTAGCTTCCCACCCAACCTCGGCGCGCCATCGGAGGTGACGCTGCCGGAATTGATCTCGCTGTACCAGCACCCCGACCCCGGCGTGAAATACTTCTCCGGGACGGCAACCTATAGCAGGCAGATCTTGCATTCGCCCGGCGTCGCGTCCGGCGACCGGCGGCTGTATCTGGACTTGGGCTGGGTGCACGTGATGGCGCAGGTTCGCGTGAACGGCCAGGATCTCGGCTTGCTGTGGAAACCGCCTTTCCGCGTGGACATTACGGAAGCCTTGCGGTCCCACGTCAACCAGTTGGAAGTGCTCGTCACCAATCAGTGGGTCAATCGCCTGATCGGGGATGAACAATTGCCCCCCGAGAATGAGTACGCGCCCGGCGGGAACATCAAAGTCATTCCGGATTGGTATCTCCAGGGCAAACCCAAGCCTCCTGGGGGTCGAACTACTTTCGCGACCTGGAAACATTTCAATAAGGACTCGCCGCTCTTGGTCTCCGGGTTGGTGGGACCGGTCCGCCTGCGCACCGCGGTTCGACGGCGGACCGGATCGTAGTGCCGGTCCACCATCGCGCACGCCCTCGGAGGCGGGTCTATCTGCATCATTAACCCTGCGTCAGCGCGCGGGCGGCCACCACCAAATCTCGAAATATCCGGGCCTCGAAAGGTGAGTCTGCCCCGGTTTGCTTTTGCAATTTGGGCAAAAGATCGCGCAGGCGAAGATAGGTTTGTTCCATATCCTGCGTCGTGGGCTGAGATTTAAGCCGGACGAAGGCATTGCAAAGTTGCGTGAAAACACCACGCACGTTGCCGTTGTGGATGTAGACATCAGTACCGCTAATGTCGCTGAGGGAATTCTCGGCCCGCCTCTGTATCGCTTCAAAGACAAACCACGTGTGGTTTGCCCGGTTAAGCTTTTGCCAGGAGACCGCCAGCCCGAGCTCAAACGGCATGTTGAATCGGGGAGTTCTGGGTGGGTGATGGTCAAGCTCCACTCGGGAAAGGTCGTGCAGTGAATACGAACAACTGAGGATCAGGGAAAGAATCCGGTCCAGCCGCCTCTCCCCGCCCGGGATTTCCAGTGTGGCGCGTGGAGCCAAGCCGAAGGAACTAACTCCGGCAATATAGGCGAGGTATAGATCCCGAAAAGATGCATCGTAGGGGATGTTAAGAAAAAGGCTGACTTTCGTATGCGGCAAGTACCTAACTGCGCCGGCCGCTTCGCGACCTTGCGCTCCTCCGCCCGTTGCCGGACCGCCGATTTGAAACATGACTCTGCCGAGCCACTTTGGGGGGCGCTTCCAACAATCGCTCTATTTCCTTCACACGCTCCGCCGAGACTCCTATGATTTTGGCAATCGTATGCACAGAGGGAAACGGCGTTTCGATTCGAACTGCCATAGCAAGGCTCCTTCGTCTCTTAAGCTTACAGGTTCCCCCAAGCAACCACAAGTATAATCGATCCTCGGCCGGCTGGCGCTGGGCTCAGCCCTGCGTTATTGGAATAAACTGCAATGGGCCGGGGTCGAACTGGCACCCATAGTTCGCCATAAGTAGGAATATCAGCGGGTATGGTCAGAATCATGAATCGCAGAAATGCGCTCTGCGCCAGCCGGGAGGAGTTTCAATTGAGCGGTTTATCCACTTCGGTATAACTGCCGGGAGTCGCGGCATTTACAGCGGCCACGACTCTTTCAACGTAACGGCGCAAAGTGGGCCATTGCTGATTGGCAATATCAAAGAGGATGAGCATCAGCCCTAGGGGTGGCAGGCTGGACCGGGAGCGCGTCAAGGCTGCGCGCCGCTTGCCATGTGGGATGGCGTTGCCATGGCCCTCCGCGGGGATCTCTCGCTCTGGATTGCGCTCAAACCGCCTTAGCGTGCACGGTCTTTCCCTGCACATCGAAAAAGGCTGGGGGGCCGCACGGCCGGCTCAGAGGGATGGGGACGCCCACTTGCGCGCTTGCGCCCGCAGATTCTCCCGACTCTTTGAGGGGGCATTTTGTCTGCTCTGTAGGTAGCACATTCTAGCCTCACATTTTTTGCTTGACAAAGCCTACAAATGTCTATATACTTATCTAGCTGTAAGGAGCTAGGAGCTAGTCAGGAGGTTTCATGCCCTTCGATAGGGTCCACTCTTCGGAAAGTCTGGCCGCGCTGATGGCTCCGGCGGACCCGCGGTCTGCGCGTCTGCAAAGACAGGAGGACTCCTGCTTGCACCGGATGTGGTGCCTTTTCAACGCCTTCGGGAAGGCCCGGCAGGGGGGACTGCAAAAATAGGAAATAAAAAAGAACACGATCAAAGCCGCTATGTGTATGAAAACAAACAAACCTCTGACAAAATGCCCGAAAAAAATTCGGACATTAATGTTCAACCGACACGAATTTTGCAGGAAAATGCGGCTATTGATGGCAATTTGCTGGTTCAGTTTGCTTTTTCGCGGGTTTTTTCGTGCATAATACGCGCCGGCTGCGGCGTCCGGAATTCGCCGACGACCTCCGAATCACTCCCCGCACCCGGCGCAGTCATTTTTGTGCGATACTCCGTAAGCCGCGTCGTCGCGGAGAGTCACGTATGGATTTGGATCCAAGATGGGTACCAATGAAGTGGCCGTGCGGCCCTTTGGAATGGGCACGGCGCAGCACGGCGAAGAGTGTAAGCTCTGACCTCAAGGACACTCTCGAAACCTGGGCTCAGCCTGCTGCTTTGGACTTGCTGAAGGGAACCCCCGTTAACTGCCTGGTGGTCGAATGGGCGGAGCGCGCGCCGGAAGATTCCGCCCAACAGCAGGCTTTGAAGCCACTCCTCGAAGCCGGCCGCCAACGGGAAATCGATTTCGTGGGAAAGGTCGCGGCGGGGGAGAGCGCAGCGGCGGCGGTCGAGTCTGCACGCGCCGCGGGGCTCTCCGCCGTCATGCTTACGGAGCCCTTGACCCACTCCTTTGACTTTCCGGTAATTTTGTCGTTTCCGCGCGATAAGGTTGCGTGGGAATCGGCGACTCAAATCTTCAGTTCGACCGGCCACGAATGGCCGGGGCTCAAGCTTGACACGATGAAGGGAGACACCGCCATCGCCGGCCCGACCGGCGTCCCCTGGGTGAATTCGAACGCGTGGTTTTCATTGCTGTCAAACGAGTTAGCTCCCGGGAAGACCCGCTGGCTGGATTTTGACCCTCCCGACACGCCTAATCTCACGCACCCTGCGACGTGTCCTCTGGCCGTGGCCGACAGCGAGGCGTATGGCAGCCGCTGGATCATTTCCTTGGATGACAACTTTCGGGCCGCCCTTCTGAAAGGGAATCCTCAGTCAACGAGCGTCTGGCGCCAAACATGTGAAACCCTCACTTTCTTTGAGAGTCATCGGGAATGGGAGGGATTCCAACCGCAAGGCATCCTCGCGGTCATTTCTGATTTCCGTGGCGACAATGCCTATCTCAGCGGAGAAGTGTTGAACCTTCTCAACCGCCGCAAAATTCAATTCCAGGTCATGGAGCGGTCGAGGGCGCTCGCTACCCCCACGCTTGGCTTGAAGGCGATGCTCTGGCTCGACAAAGACGCCCCCACCGCCAGCCAGCTTGCCAGGTTGCTCGCTTTTGTCCGCCAGGGGGGATTGCTGATTGTCCCCGCCTATTGGGGCCCTTCGGGAGTAATGGCAAAAAACAGGGACCCCTCGCTTGATTACAAAATGTATAATGTTGGGCAGGGGCAAATCGCAGTGTGTGTAGAAGGCTTTCAGGATCCGTACCAGGTGGCGGGGGATGCTCATCTGCTGGTGAGCCGGCGCAACGATCTCGTGCGCCTTTACAACCCCGATACCACGAACTGCCATTTAAGCTTTGATCCGGACCACAAGAGGCGGCTCGTTCAAATTCTTAACTATTCTCCGAGCACAGCCAATTTCGTCACCCTCTGGGTGAACACTCGCGCAGGGGCGGCGCGGCTGTGGAGCCCGGGGGCAAAAGGTTCTCTTTCCATCCCGGGCGTGCCTGCCGCACCGGGGACAGAATTCGGCCTTCCCACCATCGTGGTTAATTGCGCCTTAGAGGTTGAGGGACCAAATCCATGACCATGACTCATTGTTCTCGCAGAAAGTTCCTGGGCGCAGTTGGTGCGACGACCGGTGTGTGGCTCGCTCGCCCCACGATGTTTTTGGCCCGTCCTGCTCCAGCCGGCCGCGTGGCGGTGGGGATGTGTCCCGAATATGGCCCGGAAGTGTTGACTACGATGGCGACCCTGTTCGATCAGCTTGGCGGGTTGGAAAGGCTGGTGCGAGGGAAAACCGTCGCCATAAAACTCAACCTCACCGGAGACGCCTTTACCCGGTTGGGCTATGCTCCCGCAGGCTTAACGCATTGGGTCCACCCCGACGTTGTGGGGGCCACGGTCCATCTGCTTGCCAAGGCGGGTGCTTATCGGATCCGGCTGCTGGAAAGCCCCATCTCGAGCGCGGAGCCGCTGGAAGAATTCATGCTTCAAGCCAACTGGGAACCAAAAGACTTTCTGAGTGCTGGGTCGCGGGTGGAGTTTGAGAACACTAACTACCTGGGATTCGGGAAGAAGTATTCGCGGTTTATGGTTCCGGGTGGCGGCTTGATGTTCAAAGGCTACGATCTTAATCACTCCTATGAAGACTGCGACGTTTTCGTATCGCTGGCGAAACTGAAAGAGCATCTGACTGCCGGCGTGACCCTGACGATGAAGAACTGCTTCGGCATCACTCCCTGCACAATTTACGGGGATGGATCTCCCGAGGATGAGCCGGGGCGTGTACCCATGGGTGGCCGCGGCCCCTTCCATGCGGGGAATCGATTGCCCTCCAAGAGCGCACCCCCTCTGGTTGACCGCAGCGGCTCGAAAGAGGGTGGCTACCGCGTGCCGCGCGTGGTGGCAGACCTGGTGGCGGCCCGGCCTGTGCATCTCGCCATCATCGATGGAATCCATACGATGACGGGAGGCGAAGGTCCCTGGGCGAATGCGCGCCGCCATGTTAAGCCTGGCCTGCTCATTGCTGGGACGAACTGCGTCAACACCGATGCGGTCGGCATGGCGCTCATGGGATTTGACCCGATGGCCGACCGCGGCACACCTCCCTTTGAGACTTCCGACAGCACGCTGCGCCTGGCGGAACAATTGGGCGTGGGAACCCGCGACCTGCGGCAAATTGAGGTCGTGGGGACGCCGATTTCCAAAGGCCGCTTCAACTTTCGCAACGCGTGATCGGTAGCGCGGACCTCCGTCTTCGAGGTCCGGGGTTCTTACTGCGCAATTTCGGCGATTGTGGCGTTAGGCGAAAGGCAGCGCAGCGCGTAGGCCCGTATTGGTAATTAGCCGTTTTCCGTAATGAGGTGCCGCGGACCCCGACAGCGGGGGGGCCGCGCTACGCCCGCTGGCAAACGTGATGGACAATTGTTTTCAAGGTTAGCCAGAGGTACCATGTCAGTGGAGCCGGAGGCTCGTCAGGGGAGTCCCGGCCAGGTTTCGCCATCACCGGCCCGACGGCCGGAAGGCCCAGCAACATCATTCCTTTTCCGCTTCCGGTGCACGACAGGCGCGCCATAGGCACGATTATGCAGATGACCGAAGCACTTCATCCGCGACACCCTGCCCTCGTTCGCGTGACGCATTGGCTCATTACCTTGTCCTTCCTGGCCCTGCTGGTCACGGGAGTGGAAATCCTCATCTCTCACCCGCGCTTTTATTGGGGCGAGACCGGCAACGTCAACACCCCTGCCTTATTCAGATTGCCGATCCCCTCCTCGCGGGATACCGTTCCCACCGGCTATGGTTACGTGCTTCCTGACCAGAACGGCTGGAGCCGCTATCTTCATTTCGAAGCTGCCTGGGTGGCAGTATTGACCGGCTTACTTTATGGAGCCTTCGGATTCTTCCAGGGGCATTTCCGGCGGAATCTGGTTCCCGGTTTGTCTGACCTTTCCCCGCGGAGGCTCGCGATCGACATTGGCCGGCATTTGCGCTTCCGGGGGCCGAGTGAGGATGATGCCTGGTCGTACAACGTATTACAGCGCTTGACCTATCTGCTGGTCATTTTCGTTCTCTTTCCATTAGTCATCTGGACCGGCCTGGACATGTCCCCGGCCTTCGCCTCGGTGTTTCCGGCCGCGATCACGGTTTTGGGCGGCCGGCAGTCCGCACGCACCCTGCACTTCTTCGTGTCCATACTCCTGGTGGTCTTTCTTTTGGTTCACGTTCTTATGGTTTATCTTGCCGGATTCCGCAAGCGAGTGGGCGCCATGATCACCGGTCGCCTTACCCCACCTGGGGAGCGAGCATGAGCAAGATTTCAAGACGTAAACTCATTACCACCGGCCTGCTGGCCACCGCGGGCGCCACCGGGCTCGGATTCGCGGCGAAGCTCGCCGAGCGTTATGGTCTCATCCCACCCGATGCGGGCGTCCTTTACGGCGCGGGCGAAACTCTGACCTATGCTGCGCAGCGAGTAGTGGCTCGCCACTCCCTGGCGCCCGAGTTTGCTCGCAGCCAGATTTCGAAAGACCCGTTCGCCAACGAAGTCTCTCCCTTGGGCGCAGAGTTCCAGCGCTTGCAAGCAGGAGGGTTTGCGGACTGGCGCCTGGCGGTCGATGGCATGGTCTCGAGCCCGGCATCGTTCACGCTGGCTGAGCTCAGGAGCTTCCCCCGTAGCACCCAAATCACCATGATCGCCTGCGAAGAGGGCTGGTCTTACATCGCCGAATGGAGTGGCGTGCCGCTAGCTCACATCCTGAACCTCGTGGGAGCTCTTCCCCAGGCCCGATACGTTATCTACCGTTCGTTCCAGTCCGACTGGTGGGAAAGTATCGACATGGCCGATGCCTTGCACCCGCAAACTCTCCTGGCCGTCGGTATGAACGGCGGTGAGCTTCCCGTCCCCTTCGGCGGGCCTCTTCGCCTGCGCGTTCCGCGGCAACTGGGCTATAAGAACGTCAAATACATCATCCGGCTTACCCTAACCGATAACCTCAAACGGTTCGGCAAGGGCTTGGGCTCGGCATCGCCGGAAGGTGGGTACGCGTGGTACGCCGGCATCTGAGCGCGCAGGCCGCCGAAACAGTAGGCCGTACAACGGCCTTACTGCGGAAGTGCCGCACGCTCCGCACGGCACTTCACCAAAGTATCGGTCACGACCGATTCCCCGCTATCAGCGCCGCAGCTTTTAGTATTACCGCCTCCTGCTGATAAAGCCCCTGCCGAGCAGAGGTTGGTTCTGTTCTTAGCTTGTCAAGTTGTCCGGTTTTTATAGCAAGTGATCTGTCCGGTTTTGGTTTTTCTTCTCCTGCACAAATTTAAGGGCCAGCGCCGCCGTCGTCGCTGTGGGAATGTGGGAAT
>JBEKNU010000227.1:0-15095 GCA_049522495.1 Terriglobia bacterium | reverse complement strand
ACCCTCGCGGGGTGAAGCGCAAAATGAGCAACTACCCGCTGCGGCCTCGCAAGCGGGGGCCTACTCGCCGCATCAACTTTTCGGCATTCCTGAGGATCGTCAAGTGAACAGTATTGAGGCTAGCTCCTGACTCCTGAATTCTGACTCCTCGCTCCTGTCTACCGTCTCCTGCCGCCTCCTGACCCCTCGCTTTGGCTGTGGTGGGCTGAGGGGCGGCGCGGGTCCGGCGGAGGTCACCGCTTCTCTGGATTCGGACGTTTTGTCGATAGCCGTGGGGGAGTCCTCGGCTCGTAGGGCGCGCGCTCGACTGCGGAAACCGACAGACTGCCCGCCGGCTTTCTGTTGCCGGGGGTTCTCAAAGGGCTCGGCCTTTCCGACGTCTTCGCGGCGCTCGCGCCACGACCTCTGCGGGTGTTGAACCCCCCAGACCCGTTGACTCGGAAAATGGTGGAGCGAGAGGCGCTCACGGCGTTTGGGCGTTTTGTAGGGCCGAGCGGCCCTCGGCCTCCCGGATCGCATCGCCTGCCTTTGTAGCGGCGCTCTCCGAGCGCCGACCGGCGGTCCGAGACCGCCGCTACAACGCCCATCCGCGGTCGGAGACCGCCGCTACAGCTCAAATGCGCAAGCATGGATGTCGCTAGTTGTAGCGCGTGTCTCCACCCGCGATTCGCCTGTCTCGCCACCTCGGAAGCTTTGCCTGGTAGCTGAGCGAGACGCTGTCGACGCCATAGGCCCGCGAAGAGGTTAGGCCTTGGCGCACGCCGTTATAGGTGTGCGACTCCAACAGCTTACCCTGACTGTCGGTGACGCTGAGGATCATCGAGGAGTAAGGATCAATGCTGAAGTTGAGCGCCGAGCTATCCGGGTAGGTCACCTTGGTGAGCCGCGACGAGCTATCGTAGGTATACGTGGCCACCGTTCCCACGCTATCTTGCGCCGTGGTCGCCTGATTGGGGTTATTGGGGTCGCCGGAGGTAAAGTATGTAGCCATCACGGTCAGTGATTTTCTGACCGTGGTCTTTTCTCATGCGCGGTACCCCAAGGGCAAGTGCGCGTAGTCAATCTGAATGGGGCAGGCCGCCACCGTGGCCTTGTCCAAGGCAAAATTGTAGTAACTCGACCAGCACCGCGAGGGCCCACGGTCAGGACGGCACTGACCGCCGCTAAGAACCGCGGAGGAAGGCAACGTGCGCCTACCTCCGCGCTGCGCGCTCGAAGAACAAGAAGTACTGGTAGGGTAGAATATCGAGCCGCTTGGAAAGGGTAAACCCCGCGTTGCGTAGCTCCGCGATGACTTCCTCCTCTGAGAGTTTCATGGAGGGCGGTGGCCCCACGGGCAGGTCCTTCTTGTAGAAATCGATCACCACAACATGGCCGCCCGGCTTCAAGGCATTTACGAGCTTGGGATAGTACGCTGCCCGGTTCTCGATATGGTGCAGCACGTCGCAAAAGAAGATGAGATCGACGGACTGCTCCGCCAGTCGAGGATCGTCAGGCGCGGCCAGAACTACGGTGAGGTTAGGTGGGGCATTCTTTTGGGTGATGGCCAGCAAGTCCTTGTCAATATCGACTGCGTAGACCTTGCCAGCATGGTTGGCGAAGCGACGCGCGAAATAGCCTGTACCGGCGCCTATATCGGCGACGACATCCGTCGCTCTGAGACCTAGAGCCATCACGACCTCGTGCGGCTTCTGCCACTCGTCCCGCGAGGGGTCCTCCAGCACCTTGGCATACTCACCCGACGAGGGTGGATGATGCTGGTGCGGCACTTGCCCCCAGCCGACCGCTGCAAAGATGAGCATTAACGTGTAGAGTTTCATAACTTCCTCCGTGCTCGAGCGCCAAGTGGCCGAAGGATCGATTGCGTCACAGAAAGAAAATACCTATACCCGCCCCAACAAGCACAACCCACAAGGCATCGATTTTGAACCAAAGCGCAGCGAATGCCGCCAGCGCCAGGAGAACCGACCGGGTGCTCCATGAGGCCACGATGGCGAATTGGACCGTCACTGCTAGCAGCAACCCGACGAACGATGCCAGGATGCCGCGTAGCGCCCGCCGGAAAACCAGCGAGCGTTGCAGGCGGTCAAAGTAGGGGACCGTAATCAGCACCATCAGGAAAGACGGCGAGAAAATCGCCACCGTGCCGACGACAGCGCCCAGCAACCCCGCCACCTGATAGCCGACGAAAGTGGCGGTGATCACGATGGGCCCCGGCGTTACTTGTCCCAGGGCGATGCCATCCATGAATGTCTTGCTGTCAATCCAGTTCCGAACATCGACTACCTGATGGAGCATCACCGGGACAGAGGCGAAGCCGCCTCCGAAGGCGGATAGGTCTACCTTGAACATGACCAGCGCGAGGTTAAAGAGTAGGCGATTCGCCACAAAGAGCACTGCGAGTGCAGTGCCGCCTACAAGGACTGCTAACAGAACCAGGCGCGCCACCCCCCGGCCGCCAGGTTCGCCAACATGGTGACCCGGCTTGATGGGCAAGTTCGTGCCCACATAGAGGACAGCACTCACCGCCGCCGACCCCACGATGGCGAAGATGGCGTTGCCGTGCAAGATGAGGAAGGTGGCTGCTCCACACGCCAGCAGCAAGTCGCGCCAATTCTTTATCGAACTGCGGCCGAAAGTCACGACCGCGTTTGCCACAAGCGCCACCACGACGACTTGCAGCCCGCGAAAGGCGGCCGCCACCGGATGAACATTGCGACTGACCTCGTAGACACCCGACAAGACAACCATCAGCAAGAACGCGGGAAGGCCGAATCCCACGAACGCCGCCAGCGCTCCAGCAATCCCTCGGACGCGAAGACCGATATAGGCAGCCGTCTGCATGGCCGTGGCACCGGGAATCGACTGACACAAGGCCGTACCGTCGGCAAAACACTCTTGCGACAGCCAGCGCTTCTTCCCGACAGCCAAGTCCCGAATGTACGCCACCATCGCCGGCCCGCCGAAGGCCCCGAGGCCCAGTCGCTGGAACGCCACGAAGAGCGACCATACTGAAACCTTTTTCGCAAATTCATCACGGTATCCCCCGTTGGGCAACACTGCCATGACCTTGGTGTGATCATCTGCCATGCCGCGCGTCCTTGGTTGTGTCGGGAAGGAGGAACACAAACTACGCCTACGTCTGCGCTCATTCCACCCGGCAGTAGCAATACAGGAACTGTTGGGTCGTTCCAAAAGGTGTCTTGTGGAGTTCCTTGGAGCTGTCGACCAGTCGGAAGCGTGCGCCAAACTCCTTGTGCAAAGAATCGGCGTCGTAGTGAACGACCTCAAGCCCGCTACATTTCGTGGGGCCTTCCGGTCCGAAGGTGCTCACGATCACGTGGCCGCCGGACTTAACCGCACGGGCGACTTGGCGAACGTAGGCGACGCGTTGTTAGGGATCGGTGAGGAAATGAAATACCGCCCGATCGTGCCAAAGGTCATAGGCTCTCTGCCCCAATTCCACTTGGGTGATGTCCGCAACCAGCCAACGAACTCGCTCGGCGGTCTGCCCCAGCCGCTTCTTGGCGGCCTCGAGGGCAGCGGGCGAGAAGTCCAACACGGTGATGTTCTCAAACCCTTGGGCGAGCAGGTCGTCAACGAGGGTGGACTCCCCGCCTCCCACATCGATGATCGATGCCGAATGATCGCCGACGGCTCGTTTGATCAGGGCTAGGGAAGTTTCCAGATGTGGGAGGTACCAACTGACCTGGTCGGGCGCCTTGGTGGTGTAAATCTTTTCCCAATGGGTTCTTGCATCCACCATGCTTCCTCCCTTCACGGCTTGGGTGCGTAAGCAAAGACGGGCCCCCGGAGCGTCCCCACGTACAAGACGTCAAGTGAGGTGCCAATGCCTCGAACCGTTTCCGGAAACTGGTGTGACCAAATTCGGGCTCCGTCGCCGGAACGCAGCGCTATCAGTTCGTGCCGATTCCCGGCCAGTACCACGTCCTTCCAGAAATAGGGCCGGGCAGAAGTCCACTCCTTGGAAGCTTCGGCGGACCACTGTAGCTTCGCCAAGCCGAGATCGACACTGGCAATGATCTCATCCCCGAGGAAGGCAAGGAGCGAATTGTCCGCCACCACGAGGTGACCATTGGGGGTGGCCTCGGTGGCGAGATCGCTGAGGACTTCACCCGAATCGGTATTGAGCCGGTAGAGATGGCGTTTTGCGGTGCCCAGATACAGATCGTGCCCCCGGAGAGCTGCCGAGGTTGTCACTTGGGCTCCGAGGTCTCGTTTCCAAACCAGTTTCCCCGAGCGAGCCTCCAGGGCGTAGGCGAACCCATCGAGTCCGCCGAAGTACACTTGACCCTCCGCGGCGGCCGGAGAGGAACACATCAGGCAATCCTCCGCGCCCGCATAGCTGCTGCGAAAGGACCACTTGACCGCCCCGGTTGCCAGGTCAAGACAAACCAGTTGGTTTCCACGCGTTACGAAGTAGACGTTTTCGGCGAGAAGAATGACATCCGTAGCCACGCCCCGATCGTCAACCCGGTATTTCCATCGCACGGCCCCGGTTGCCCGGTCAAATGCATACACATGCCCGATCTTTCCGTCGGTACCGATAACCAGGGACTGGCCGGTGACCAAGGGATCCCCGTGGAACTGACTTTGTTCTCCATCTTGGCGAATGTCATACTCCCACTTCACGTGGCCGGTTTTCTTGTCGAGGGCGCGGAGCATGCCGTTGCACGAGCCCACCACGAGCAGGTCACCCACGACCGTGGGAGTGGAAAAGACTCACCCGCCGGCATCAAATTCCCAAGGAACTTGCGGGTCAGCGGGCGATAGAGGGAAGGGTTTCTGGGCCGTCACCAGCAGCGAAGAGAGGAGAAGCAACAGAACCTTCGAACCTCGCATTTTCATTGCTCTCTCCCCAAGCGCGGAAGCATTGTTCTATTCGATGGATGATACTCCTCCCCAATGGCCGATTCAACGACTCTCCTGAAAAACCTAGCATCTCTGACCCTAGGCCGAACGCCGTTCGGCCCTACGACTCTTGCCGGGGTGTTCCATCATCGGCGGCGGGGCGGCAGGGGAAGGCGATTCAGCAGGTAGCGCGCAGTTATTCCGGTCCGACCCGGATTCCTCCGCGGCTTTTCGTCATCGGGTATTATTAGATGTGTGTCCGTCATCATGTTAAGAACTGCAGAGGAAGCCTGCGGCTACCTCTGCGCTACCTGCTTCGCGGGTTTCGTCCTTGTGTGTTCTTAAACAGGTCGACGCTTATCATGTTCGGAACCGCAGTGTAGGTCGTTGCGCGGCTAACCCCGCGCCGCTAATGTCGGTTTTGCTGCCGGTGTGAGATTGTCACGCACAGGACAGCAATTCCTAAAATGCATACTGATACCAAAGGGAACCAATCCCAAATCGCCGCGCGGATTTGAAGAGCAGGAAATGGTGTCAGGTACCGTTTCCCTCCCTTCGTTTTCCCCGTATACCGCCGAGATCGGCTCGCCTGACTCTACCCATCCCGGAATCCTACCGCTTCTTCTCCCAAAGGAAAACGGTACCTGACACCGTTTCTGACACCGTTTCCTTCGAATTTACCTGAGGCGGCGGAGAGGAGAACGCCGTTCTTGTACGAGGCCCAGCCCATTTCCGGAACCGTTCGAACCTCGTGCGCTGGGAGTTCCTGGCGAAACCTGCGCGCGACACACTAAGAATCCGCACGGGCGAACACCGATTGCTTGGCCAACTCCAAAACGGCGAGTCCATGCTCGCGAGTCACGGTCGGAAAGTCCTCCAGGAAATGATCGAGCGTATCCCCTTCTTCGAGGTAGTCGAGAAGGGTTTGCACGGGAACCCGGGTGCCTGCAAACACCACGGCGCCGCTCATGACCTCATCCGAACGCGTGACCAGGAGTTTTGAGGTAGCCATCTCAACCCTTAGTGTAGCGCAACTGCAAGCCGGATGGTCTATAAAAGCAAGCGGCGAAGCAACGGAGTCGCCGTGGCGACCCCTCCTGTCCATGGGCTTTTCGGTGCAAGACGAACCTCCGGTCAATTAAAGGCGGATTGACCGTAGCGACCACGTCATTCGCCTCCGGAATTCTGCCTGCCAAGTTGTGTCCATGACGTGATTCGCAGCGTGCAGCTAAGGACATGCCACTCCGGCGCGCCGCGATGCTATGTTTTTTGAGCTGATGGGATTCTCTCGCTTCAGGCCTGCCGCTTGGGGTCTGGCGCACGGACAGCAAGTGGTTCAAGTCGGCTGGTAAATTCTTTCAGGCTAACATCGTGTCCAAGCGGGATTCCGCATCGGGCTACCGGGACCGCAGGATTCCCCTGGACGACGGTCATGGGAGGCACCGATTGCGTCACCACACTCCCAGCCGTTACGACCGCTCCCCGCCCTACCACCACATTGGGAAGAATGATGACCCCCGGCCCCAAAAAGGCGCCTTGTTCAATTTTCACACCCTCAGACTCTCTAAAGTGCGCGATGACGTTCACACGCATGCCAATCGAGCAGCCGTCCTCGATGGTAATGAGATAGGGACAGGACGTGTCCAGGATGGCGTCATATCCGATCCACACCTTCTTCCCGATCTTGACTCCCCGGGCCCTGTGCAACCAGACGCGTAGGGTCCACGCACCCGGCATGTTCCGCGCCAGGAACTGGAGTAAACGGTTTACCGCGCCTCGCAGCGCACCTTCATTCAAGGGTTGAATCTTACGCCCCTTCCCGGCCTGGCGTCGCGACTTGGACTAAGATAGGTTCGCCAAGCCTCAAAAGAAGTTAACTCCGGCAGGTCGAGTATATCAATCTCCACACCGAACTCTTGCTGAATAACCGCCACCAGCGTCACGCTCGCCAGTGAATCCCATGCCGCTACGGATTCCGCGCTCGCGGCGCGGATTTCTTCCGGCGTTAGGGCCGGGAATACGGAGGCAAAACACCGCACCAGCCGATCATCCTGCTCGGGCATTCGCAGCCTCCACGAGGCGATGAAACAAAGCCGGAGCCTTGGCGTCAAAACCGGCCTTCCGAACCGACAGCGACGGTGCCGGCGGCCCTCCCAGCAATTCCGCAAAGAAATCCTGAAGGGGGCCATTGCGGGGAGTTGCTTCATAGTCAAAGACCATCTCCTCAGGATCGAACTTTTCGAACAGGTACTTCAAACATTGATGTTCGATGCGGCGCGAGAATGCCCGGCAACTCAGGACCCAGGATTTCACATGCAACTTGCGGCCCTCCCTCTTCCCCACGACTACCGCAATCTTGCCCAGCGGGCCAAATTTATCCTCATAGGAGGCGGTAAGGAGAAAAGCCGCGGGGTCTTGAAGAAGGCCTAGCCAGTCCGAATGGCTGAATCGCTTGCCATTGAGATTAAATTGGTTGGTTTTATTGATCAGCTCGAGAGCCCGGTCGTCACTTGCGTCAGTTCCCAAGCCAAAGGTGATGGTCGCTTCAACGTTGCGAAGAAAATCATCCGCCCCCAGCCCCCGCTGCGGCAGGATACTTTTCATGGTTGACGCGGCGCGGATGCTGCGTTGCCGGATTTGGTCCTCGGGAGAGACGCTGCCTTTCCCCAAACAGTCCCGCAATCGTCTGAGAAGGTTCCAGATGGCTTGATCGTCGCCCTTGGGAAACACCACGCATTCCATCTGGGGGAAAACCGCGTGGACCTCGGCCACTTCCATGGGGCTGTCGTCGATGAAGATAACGTCCTCCGGCCCTATGTTCCAGGTATCCAGGATGCGCCCTACAGATTCAGATTTTGGCCCCCGATGGACCTCCCTGGGAAAGAGACTGTCCTTTGAAAGCAAAAGGTCACTGCGGCCCAGCGCCTGCTCCACCAGCGCGGGATCGTTTCTGCTCGCGGCCGCCAGGAGCACGCCGGCACTGGCCAACGAAGCAAGAAATTGCTGATACACGCCGTGCATCTGTGCGTGGCCCGCCATATCCCAGGTGATCCCCTCCACCCCTATCTCTCCCAGAATCCCGGCCCAGAGGGTATCGTCAAGATCGGTAATGAGCCCCTTTTTCGGCGGCCCATCCTGAATGAGTGCGGCCAGCAATTCGGCGAGTGTTGACGCCTGTTCCAGGGTGTACGGGAAGCCGCTGGTGATTTCCGCCTTCGCATCGAAGCGCCGTCCAAGAGGCGAGAGTTCGTCAAGGCGCTGGAGATTGAGCAACCTCACCCGCCGGTCGGCCGAAAGCGAGGTGGCAAGTGAGGCAACGATTCCCCGCAGTTGGCACTCGTGGTGATGGGCTTGCCCCCCTTGCGTCGTGAAGATGGGAGGCAAGGGAAGCGTGGGTGTGCTCACGCAAATCGGCACGCTGTCCGCTAACTTTTGCATGAGATGAGTCAGCCGTTCGCTTTGCCGGCGCGCCGATTCTACAATGCCAGGGACGTCCGTGGAACGCCATCCGCCGAGACTTCGGATCCCCAGCCTGGGGTCGAGGTCCGCCCACTCCACGACCACGCAAACCGCCGAGCGGCCTGATGGCTGCACTCGTTCGAGATTGCCGGCCAGGTCACCGTATAAGCCCGTTTTTATCTCGATACGATCCTTGGGGAAACACAAGCGCAGGTGCGCCGCTAGAAACGTCTTCAGATGAAGAGGCGTAAACCCACACTCCAGGAAAATCCCCTGCTCGGATGCCGGTTTGGGAATGGGTCGGTTTAGAAGTTCCAGGGCGTCTAATAGGTTCATCGGATAGCAGTTTACCGACTCATGTTCGGTTTCGCCATCTCGATTGTTTCGCACGGTCGCCGCCCTTTGAGCACAACCCCCAACCTGCGCGTGGCGCCCATCCAAACCAGGGGCCACCCACCGGCAAGCAGCTTCAGGGCGGTCCCGTACAGCCCGGCCTTCGCGGCCCTCTTTGCCCAAAAGACCACCAGCCCGCCGATTATGGCACGCCGATCCCGGCGGCGAAGCTCACCTCCAGGATATTCCCCGGCGCGTTCGTTGTGAATAATCTTGTACAGCGAAGGAATAAAAGGCTGGACATGCTTAACCGTGTTTGCGGCATGAGATCGATGGAAGGTCGTGGGCGGGGAGAGAATCTGAATCGTCCGGCCGCAATCCCCCAAGCGGAGCACAAAATCCTGGTCCTCCATCGGCCATAGATCCGTGGGCCACCCTTGCGCCGCCTGAAAAGACTGCCGATCCATCACCAGCGCACTCGCGCTGGTGCCAAAGGGCCGGTCTTTTCGCAGGTAATCCTGGTACTCGACGATGCGGATTTCGTGCGGAGTATCTTCCGGCTGGAGGGCCGGCAACATGCCCGTGAACCACCGCATTCTCCCCAGAATCATCCTGGGTTTCTTGGCCTGCACGATCCTCTCATAAACATCCAGGGCCCAAGGCAGGAACGTGTCATCCCCGTCCAGGAATACCAGGTATTCACCGCATGCCGCAGCGGCGCCACAGTTGCGAGCCGCAGAGGCCCCCTGGTTGGTTTCCCTGCAAATGAGCCGGACCGCGTCCCCATGTTGCCTCAGAATTTCCTGGGTCCCGTCAGTAGAGGCATCGTCAACCACGATAATTTCCCTTCCCGTGTTCGGCAGGGACAACGCAGAGTCCACTGCGTCCTTAATGAACTCGCGCTGGTTATAGGACGTGATCACGATGCTGAATCGAGTCACCGGCATCGAATGCATTGCTCCTCGAAGGGTCGCGCGTTCCGACTCCCCTGTGCGTCACAGGCCGCCCTCCCGCAGGAATCACAAGGCCCAGTTTACATCTTGAGGGTTTCGCACGGTTGCCGCCCTTTGAGCGCCACTCCCAACCTGCGGGTGACGGCCACACAAGCCATGGTCCACCCGCGCGCGAGGAGCTTCAGGCTGGCCCCGTACAGCCCGGCCTTCGCGGCCTTCATTGACCAAAAGACCACCTCCTTGCCGATAATGGCACGCCGCTCCCGTCTCCGCCGCTTACCCCCAGGATATTCCCCGGCGCGTTCGTTGTGAATGATCTTGCCCAGCGCAGCTACAAAAGGCGGGACGTTTTTACTCGTGTTGGCCGCGTGAGATCGATAGAAGGCCGTGTGCGGCGCGACAACCTGAATCGTTCGGCCGCAATTGCCCAACCGGAGAACTAGATCCTGGTCGTCCATTGGCCATGCATCCCATGACCACCCTTGCGCGCCCTGAAAAGATTCCCGGTCAATCACCAGCGCGCTCGCGCTGATATCAAAGGCCCGGTCTTTTCGCAGATAGTCCAGGTACTCGACGCTACGTATATCGCGCGGAGTATCTTCGGTCTGGAGAGCCGGCAACCTTCCCTCGAACCCCCGTAGGCGTCCCAGAATCATCTTGGGTTTCTTGGCCTGCGCGATCCTCTCATAAACCTCCAGGGCCCAAGGCAGGAACGCGTCATCCCCGTCCAGGAATACCAGGTATTCACCTGTTGCTAGGGCGGCGCCACAGTTGCGGACGACAGCGGCCCCCTGGTTGGTATCTCTGCAGATGACCCGGATTGCGCCTCCGAATTGTCTCAAAATCTCCGGAGTCCCATCGCTAGAGGCATCGTCGACCACAATGATTTCACTTTGCGTGTTCCGCACGGACAGGGCGGAGTTCACCGCGTCTTTTATGAATTCTCGCTGATTATAAGATGTAATGATGATGCTGAAGCGAGGCACCGGCATCGAACGCATTCCTCCTCGATATCTCCCGCATTCAGTCCTGCCCGTCGGTCACAGGACCGCCCTCCTCGTGAGAATCACAAGGCCCAATTTACATCTTGATGGTTTCGAACGGTAGCCGCCCCATGAGCCCAATTCGCAACCTGCGGGTAATGGCCACCCAAGCCATGGGCCACCCGCGCACGAGGAGTTTCAGGGTAACCCCATACAGTCTGTCCTTCACGGCCCGCTTTGTCCAAGAGACCACCTCCTTGCCGATAATGGCGCGCCGCTCCCGACTGCGACTCTCGCCCCCCGGGTACAACCCGGCACGTTCGTTGTGAATGATCTTGCACAGCGAAGGTATATAAGGTGGGGTGTATTTGACCGTGTTAGCCGCATGAATTCGATAGAAGGTCGTGTGAGGCGCGAGAATATGGATCGTCCGGCCGCAATCACCCAACCGGAGAACTAGATCCTGGTCGTTCATCGGCCATATATCCCTTGACCACCCTTGCGCACGCTCAAAACATTGCCGGTCAATTACCAGCGCACTTGCGCTGATATCAAAGGCCCGGTCTTTTCGCAGGTAGTCTTGGTATTCGACGCTGCGGATTTCGTGCGGAGTATCTTCCGGCTGGAGGACCGGCAACATGCCCTCAAACCACCACAGTTTTCCCAGAATCATCTTGGGTTTCTTGGCTTGCACGATCCTCTCATAAACGTCAAGGGCCCAAGGCAGGAACGCGTCATCCCCGTCCAGGAATACCAGGTATTCCCCGTTTGCCTGGGCGGCGCCGTTGTTGCGAGCCGCGCCCGCTCCCTGATTGGTTTCATGGCACACCAACTGGATTGCGTCCCCATATTGCCGCAGAATCTCCTGACTTCCGTCCGTGGAGCCGTCATCGACCACGATAATTTCAGCTTTGGCATGCCGCTGAGATAGCGCTGAGTCGACCGCGTCTTTTATGAACTCTCGCTGATTATAAGAAGTGATGATAATGCTGAAACGAATTTCCGGCATCCCTGAACCTCTCAGAAACCTGTCCCTCCGCCCATCATATCCCATGCCGGGGGGCCGCATTCATCGGCTGAACTGCCAGACGGGTTTCACTGCCGCGAGCCCCGCCTCTCCGTGCCACCGACCTGAAGAGGCCGGGACCAAGAGACTTGTGAAGCTCGTCGCCTACTCAGAAGACATCGAGATAAAAGGAGGTTACCGGCTCAGGCTCCAAGGCTTCATCCCACAGCCCAAGGTAGGCGTGCAGGACGCGGGGTGAGCGCAGAAAACGGGTTTTGATGAATGGCTCCGGATCGGCGTAGCCGAGTAGCGGAACGACCGCCACGCTCACGCCTGCGGATGCCGAGCGGTCCACGAGCTTCTGCACGAGTACCTGCCTTTCCTCCTCTTTCAGATCGTTCCAGAGAATGTCCTCGATGAAAAGGCATTTCTCCCTACCCCGATCGGCTATGGCCATGACGTAGCCCGTCAAAAATCCCTGCCTCCCGCCCGACGAGTGGCTTACGACCATGGCATTAGCACGATGCCGACACTGCCATTCAGCCTCTTCCGGGCTCCAGACGCGGCCCAAGGGAACGGCCTCAGACACCCGCGCGGCTGCCGGTAAGAAGCTGTCCATCAACCCTTGGTCGATGTTTTCCGAATCCGGCCGGGATGGCTTCGCCAACATCAGCCGCATCAGGTAGCGTACTGAGAAAATTCTGCTCGCGCGAACCTTCATGCGCTGGTAACAGCCCAGCATCATGTTGGCCATGGGCTCCCCATCAACAGTGTAACTCACCACCCCGAGGTAACCGGCAGCGCGCGCCCTTCTGACCAATTCCGTCCAAAGGACGATACCNTTACGGTTGTTCGCGACCGTCAGGAAGGCCGTAACAATGATTCGCAGCTCTTTTCTCTTGTAATGCACGCGGCGAGGAAAGCCAGCCACAAAGCCGACAATCCGCGAGTCCTCATAGAGAGTCGTCGCAAGACTGAAACTGGCGCCGGGGTAGGAGAAGCACGACGCCAGGAATTCCGGTGTATAAAGCGGCGGCTGGGATTTATTTTCCGCCCACGAGGACTGCATGAAGAGTGCCAAATCTTCGAAGTTGCCACGAAAATCCTCAATCGATCGAGGGGGCCGTGCAGCCGGAGCGTTCGGCAACGCCATCTCCACGAATCATCCTTTGGTCATCTGCGCCGACACAAAATCACAAAGCGGGCCGACAATGGTCATCTGTTCAGGGTCCAGCCCGTCAAAATCGATTTCGCGTCCGCAGTGTTCCTGTAGGGCCGTCATCAAGTCCAACAATCCCAATGAATCAACCATGCCCGACAGCAGCAGGTCGCAATCATCACTTAACTCTTTCGGGACATCTCTTCCTTGGGAGGCGCGTCTCTTCGCCAAGTAGTCAAGAAGAAATGCCCTCAATTCATCCGAGTCAAATCGGTTCATAATCCGCTTTCCAGAATTTTCAGCATCGCTTTCCGGTCGAATTTTCCGTTCGCGTTCCGGGGCAGTTGATCCATGAAATGAACCCGGCGTGGAACCATGTATTCCGGGAGCTGAGACGCGACCGCGTTGTGAATAATATCCGGATTCAAGGGCGGCCCCTCGAGGAATACTTCCACCCCTCCGTAACCGCTTGCCGTCCGTGGCCAGCCGACCGCCACAGTGCCGTCCTGCCCGGTCACGTTGCGTACGATGGCTTCGATTTCACCGAGTTCTACTCGATGACCGAGTATTTTTACCTGAAGGTCATTGCGGCCCAAATACGTCAATGGTCCGCCGCCCGCGGGGCGGCGGACCCGGTCACCGGTTCTATAGTAGGTATCTGTCTTCCCAGGCGGAATTACAAATGCCGTGGCTGTCCTCTCCGGGTCCTTCCAATAGCCAAGCGACATTTGGGGTCCATTCATGAGGAGCTCCCCCTCTTCTCCCGGCCGGACTTCGTTAAGATTCTGGTCAGCCACCAGCACATTCATGCCGGGATATGGATATCCAATCGGCACAATCCCCAACTCGGCTTCGGCGGGTGCGCGAACGGGATCCCAACGGTAGAGAGTGCATGAAATCGTCAGCTCGGTCGGACCATAAAGATTCTCCAAAATACTGTTGGGCGCCGCTTCCAGCCATGTCTTGGCGGAAGACACCGGCAACGGTTCACCACCAAAAAGGCTCACCCGAAGTGACGGATATTGATTACGCTTCAGGGCGCCCAACTTTTTCATGAAGGCGATCGTAGAAGGCACCGAAAACCAGACGGTCAACTGGGTGTCGCGTATGTACTTCCCGGGATTGATCAGAGTTTTTTGGGAAGGGCAGCACAGAAATGCTCCTCGCTCCCAAGATGCAAACATGTCAAATACCGACAGGTCGAACGTCATGTCAAACATCTGGGACAGGCGGTCCTTCTCGGTAATCTCGTAGCGCTCAACCATGTAATCGATAAAAGAAATCACATTTCGCTGGGCCACAACAACTCCCTTGGGAACGCCCGTACTTCCCGAAGTGAAAAGCAAATAGGCGAGGGAGTTGTCGCTGATGGCGGGTTCGCGCCAGGCATGCGGCGGGTCGAGGTCCCTGGAATCAACAAAACGATGCAGAGGCCATTGTTCCCGCAACCCTATGGTGTCGTCACTCTCTGGTATCACAACCAACAGCGGCCTCTGAAATCCTGCCAAGATTGCTTGCAACTGCGGCAGCGATTCTCTTTCGACGACGATCGAGCGGCATTCGGAACGCTCCAACATCATCCGTGTCCGGTCCAAAGGGTAGGTCCTGTTCAGGGGAACATAACCGTTGCCCGCCAGTAACGAGCCAAGGGCACCTGCAAAGGCCAGGGGAGAGCGGTAGGCGAACACGGCAGTTAGCGGAGTGGGGGAAAACTCTGGATGCGCTTTAATCGTTGCACCGATACGGCAGGCGAGTTCGCGAAGCTCCCGGTAAGTCAGCACCTTGCCTCCTGCGCTGAGTGCGGGCCGCTCCGGGAATTTCTGCGCCGAGCGCATGAATCCGCTCCATAGAGCCCGCTCCATTGTGCTATGACCTTCCTCTCATGGGATAATCCTATAATATACGCGATTAATCCGCGGAATCGCCAGCAAAAGAGGGCTCGCTTGCGTTGGCGACCGAAACTGGCGGCAGCTCCAAGACTTGTCTTGTCGAATAGGCTGAAAATGGAAAATTGATGCTCCTTGGCGGAAAAATCGCAAATCTCAAATCACCCCTTGGTCCGATGGTTCAATCGCCCGTCGAAAACCCGCTTCCCCGCGATTCCATTATGACAAACGCCTCCGCTGGGAATAGAATTGCCACTTCACCTCGAGTGGCCGGGAATCGTTTTCGTTTGCACCGTGCCGCATGAATCCGTGCCGCTCAAGGCAAAGGATACTCATGAAAGTTCCCTATTTCGATTTGAAAGCCCAATACGCCGCGCTGCGCGAGGAGATTTTGGCGGCGCTCGACTGCTTGGGCGGCAAGGCTGCTTTCATTCTGGGCGCGGA
>JBEKNU010000226.1:0-12561 GCA_049522495.1 Terriglobia bacterium | reverse complement strand
CGCCGAGCCAAATCCTCCGGCTTCGGTGCCTTCCTCCGCCGTCACCAGAAAGTGCTTTTCCGCCGCCAGGCAGCAGATTAATTCTTCGTCCAGGGGTTTAACGAAGCGGGCATTGATGACGGTGGCGTGAATGCCCAGGGCCTCCAGCTTGGCCGCCGCTTCCAGGCAGGGGTAGACCATGGAGCCCAGCGCCAGGATGCCGATGTCGGAACCCTCGCGCAGAATCTCGGCTTTGCCAATCTCCAGGGCCTTCAACTCCGCGTCCAGGGCGACGCCTATGCCGTTGCCGCGCGGGAAGCGCAGCGCGGCGGGCCCGCCGAGGTTTATCGCGGTGTAGAGCATGTGGCGCAATTCGTTTTCATCCTTGGGGGCCATCACCACGATGCCCGGCAGGGCGGGAAGATAAACGAGGTCATAGAGCCCGTGGTGGGTGGGGCCGTCGGCGCCCACCAGGCCGCCGCGGTCGAGAACAAAAGTCACCGGGGCGCGCATCAAGCAGGTGTCGTGCATCACCTCATCAAAGGCGCGTTGCAGGAAGGTGGAATAGATCGCGCACACCGGCCGCATGCCTTCGCAAGCCAGGCCCGTCGCGAAGGTCACGGCGTGCTGCTCGGCGATTCCCACGTCGTAGAAGCGGTCGGGAAAGCGTTTGGAGAATTCGTCCAGGCCCGTACCCTCTCCCATGGCCGCGGTGATGGCCACCACACGCGGATCTTTCTCCGTGATTTGGCAAATGGTCTTGCCGAACACCGAGGTGTAGCTGGGCGCCGCCACCGGTCCCTTGTGGAAAGCGCCCGTGGAGAAATCAAACGGCGTTACACCGTGATATTTCACGGGGAGCTGCTCGGCGTGCGGATAACCCTTGCCCTTTTGGGTCACGATGTGAACCATGACGGGCCCCGGGCGCTGTTTGGCCTTGGAAAGCACATCCATCAATTCTTCCAGATTGTGACCGTTGATGGGCCCGACGTATTCGAAGCCCAATTCCTCAAACACCAGCCCGGGAATTAACATGCTCTTGGCGGTTTCCACGAGGTCTTGCGAAAGTTTCAGCAGCCGGGGGCCCAGGCGCGGGACCGCACGGATCATCTTTTCCACTTCTTCCCTTAAGCGGTTGTAGGCCTGCCCGTGAACGATACGATTCAGGTAGCCGGCAAAGGCCCCGACATTGGGTGAGATCGACATCTTGTTGTCGTTCAGGATGACCAGCACCTTTTTCTTCAGCGTCCCGAGGTTGTTGATGCCTTCCAGCGTCAGGCCCGTGGTCAGCCCGGCGTCTCCCACCACGGCCACCACGTGAAAATCCTCGCCTTTTAAATCGCGCGCCACCGCCATGCCCAATGCCCCGGAAATAGCGGTTCCGGCGTGGGCGACGTTGAAGGTGTCGTAAGGGCTCTCATCACGAACCGGGAAGCCGGAAATTCCCCCGTACTGGCGAATGGTGGGGAAGCGGTCGCGGCGGCCGGTCAGGATCTTGTGACCGTAAGCCTGGTGGCCGACGTCCCAAACGATCTTGTCGCGCGGGGTGTCAAACAGGTAATGGAGCGCAATGGTTAATTCGACCGCGCCCAGACTGGAGGCGAAGTGGCCGCCGATCTTGGCGATGACGGAGACCATGTAATCGCGCAGTTCCTCGGCAACGATGGGGAGATCCTCGCGGGGGACCTTCTTCAAGTCAGCCGGGGAATCAATGTGGTTCAAATACCGGTATTCCATTAGCACCCCTTTTGAACAGAGCAGGCAGTAAGCAGAAGGCAGTAGGCAGCGAGCCCTTGGCACTAGTCAGTATGCACCAGCCAGTAGGCACTCGACAAATGCAAAAGACGAAAGGCAAAAGTGCGAGCATTCCACATTTTGACTTTTGCGTTTTGACTTTTGACTTCGCCTCGCTCCTCTGCCCTCTGCTTTCTGCCTTCTGCTTTCTGCTTTCCGCCTTCTGCCTTCCGCTTACTGCCTTCTGCCTACTATGTAATGAGCAATGCCTTGCAAGATCTGGGCGCGCGCGCCGTAAGGTTCCAGGGCCTCGCAGGCCTCTTCCACCAGGCGGGAAGCAATCTGCTTGGAGGCCTCGATGCCATGAAGCGCGGGGTAAGTGGCCTTGTGCTGTTGTTCGTCTTTGCCAATGGTTTTGCCCAGCTCCGCCTGGGATCCGGTGACATCGAGCAGATCATCGGCAATTTGAAATGCCAAGCCGATCTTTTCTCCATAAGCCGTAACGCGGGCAAGATCGTCCGGGCTCGCCGGGGTTAAAATCGTCCCGGAGCGCACCGCTGCCCGCATGAAAGCGCCGGTCTTGGCGGAATGGATGTATTCGAGGCGCGCCGAGTCCCCGGTGCTATCCGTCGTCTCCAGGTCGACCACCTGTCCTCCCACCATCCCTCTTATGGTCCCAATGGCATGGGCGAGTTCACGGATGACTTGCAAGGTGCGCTCCGAAGCCCCATCGGCAGCGCCGGCAATGGTTTCAAAAGCCAGCGTCAGCAAAGCGTCGCCGGCAAGAATCGCGGTGGCTTCGCCAAAAACCACGTGGGAAGTGGGCTTGCCGCGCCGCAGGTCGTCGTTATCGAGAGCCGGCAAATCGTCGTGAATCAGCGAGTACGTGTGGATTAACTCCAGCGCGCTTCCCACCCGAAGCAAGATCTTCTCATCACCGGCGAACAGACGCCCCGCTTCCAGACACAGGGTGGGGCGAAGACGCTTTCCCCCCGCAAACACGGAATAGCGCATGGCCTTATGAATGCTCGGGGGATACTCCTCAGCGGGCGGAAGGATGCGGTCCAGTTCCGCATCCACTAGAACGCGGGTCTGCTCGAGATGATGACGAATCGTCTCCGGCGACAGTATATTCACAGTGTGTTCGCTTCGGATGAAATGGAAAATAGTGAATGGTAAATAGTGAATAGTGAAGCGCCGTCCGACTTCGCATTTCACCATTCACTATTCACCATTCGTAATTTCCCCTTTCTCTTCGGTGGCAAACGGCTCCGCCACCATTTTGCCCCCGGCCTTCTTGGTCAAAATCTCCACTCGCCCCTCGGCCTCTTCCAACTGCTTGTGGCAGAACTCGGAAAGCTTCATGCCTTCCTCATAAAGCACCAGGGCTTTGTCGAGTGGAAGGTCCGTGTCTTCCAATTCGTGCACGATGGCGTCGAGGCGCGCCAGATTTTTCTCGAACGGCTCCGGCTTGTCACTCTTAGCAGACTGGGACATGGCGGTGTCCTTTCGATGAAATTCTATCACGGTTGGGGGGGAGAGGTGGCCGTCCGGCTGGCGCCGAGCGCCTGCGCCACCTCCACCGCCAGGGCGTAACGGCCGAAGGGCGCGGCGATCTGCACTCCCTGAACCAGGGCACGGATTTCCAGTAACGTTTCCTGCGCGATCTTTAGTCCCTCCTGCCGCGCCCGCTCGCCGGAATCAGCCGCGCGCATGCGCTCCATGACCGCCGGCGGGACGGAGATTCCCGGCACCTCGTTGTTCATGAACTCGGCATTGCGGAAACTGGTGAGGGGCCAGATTCCGGCGATGACGGGAAGGTGCGGCGCAAAGCTTCGCGCGCGCTCCAGGAACATCGCGAGTTGCTCAATCTGGAAGACGGGCTGAGTCACGGCGAAATCGGCACCCGCCTCCACCTTGTACTGGAAGCGGCGAAGCTCTTCTTCCAGGTTCGGCGCATAAGGATTTACGCCGGCGCCCACTAGGTAAGCCGTTTGCACGCCAAGCGGGTTGGCCCCCACGTCCAGGCCCCGGTTTAAATTGCTCAGGAGGTTCACCAGCCCGATGGCATCCACCTCCGACACGTCGCTTTCCAGCACGGTCGAGTACTGGGGAGTGTCGCGCGTCAACGCCAAGAGATTGCGCACCCCCAGGGCGTGCGCCCCCAGCAGGTCGGATTGGATGGTCAGCACGTTGCGGTCGCGCGAGCTGTAGTGGAGCAAAACCTCGATGCCGGCGCGTTGCTGGAGTAGGGCCGCCAGGGTCAAGGCGCTCATGCGCGCGGTGGCGCCTGACCCATCGGGAATATTCACCGCATCAATACCTCGCTCCAGCAGGTATTGCGCCCCCTCCACTTCCTTGGTGGCGTCGCATCCCTTGGGAGGGACCACTTCCACCAAAACCGGAAACTCCTGCCGCGCCAACTTCCCCGCCAGGCGCGAGCGGCTGGCCACGGGGACCGGCGGCATGGTGTGGCCGGCGCGCGCGATGACTTCCACCGACGCGCGCGCCCGCTGCGGGCTCAAGGAGCGCACGGCGGCTTTGATCGCCTTGATGTGCTCAGGCGTAGTGCCGCAGCATCCTCCCACCAGGCGCACGCCCGTTTGGATAAATCGCCGCGCGTAGCTCGCCATGTATTCGGGCGAGCAGAGATAAAGGTTGCGGCCCTCCACGGTGCGCGGCATTCCCGCGTTGGGCTGCGCGGAAAGCTTCTTCTCCGTTACCGCGGCGATGCGCTCCAGCGTTTCCTGCACGGCCGCGGGACCGACGCTGCAATTGACGCCGATGACGTCCGCGCCCCACTCGTCGAGCGCCCGCGCAAAGTCTTCCGGCAGCGTTCCGGTCGGCGTGCTGCCATCGGCCTGAACGGTCATCTGTACAATGACAGGAAATTGGCCTACTTCGCGCGCGGCCAGCACCGCCTGGTGGGCCTCGTTCAAATCCATCATCGTCTCGATGACGATCAGGTCGACACCTGCTTCCACCAGCACCGCAATCTGCTCGCGAAACGCCGCGCGAGCCTCTGCCAGGGAGGTGGGACCCAGCGGTTCCAGGCGAATCCCCAGCGGGCCCACCGCACCCGCCACGTAGAGGTCATCGCCGGCCACTTCCCGCGCCAGGCGCGCGCCTGCCAGGTTGATTTCGCGCACCTTTTCGCCCAGACCGAATTTTTGCAGGCGAAATTTGTTGGCCCCGAAGGTGTTCGTCTCGAGCACCTCCGCCCCAGCCTTGACGTACGCCAGGTGGACCTCTTTGACAAGCTGGGGCATCGCCGCATTCAACTCGTCATAGCAGCGGTTCAGGGAGATGCCTTTCGAATACAGCACCGTCCCCATGGCCCCGTCACACACCACGGGCCGCTTATCGATTCTCTCCAGAAAAGGTTCGCGCATCCCTAAACAAGTCTAGCATAACTGCTTGGGAGCGCGATGGATCGTAAAAGGAAAAGGGTGAATTAAGGCGGTGATGTTCAGCCCTCCAACGCCTTCCGGCAATACGCATAGCACTTTTTGACCTCGGCGATCGCGTCGAGACCGGGGAAATACTTGTCGTATTCGTATTCGATGTTGGCAGGAATCATCCAATGGTTGTCGCGCACCAGTTGCAGACATTCTTTGATGGGCGTATCGCCTTGGCCGAAGGGGTAATCCTTCCCGTGATCTTTTTTCCGGTCCTTGATGTGCAGCGTCACGATCCGGGCGTGGTGCATCTTGATAAAGGCAACGGGGTCCTGATTCGCGGCGGTGAAGTGGCCGATGTCAAGATTGATCCTGGCGTAGGGCGAAGCGCCCTTCAGGGCGCGTTCGAAACTTTCGGCGGTTGAGAACTCTTCCGGATCGGAGGTCTTATCGTGGTTGTGGTAGCCCACCTTGATTTTGTATTTCTGTGCGTACTTATCAATGCGGGGGACCATATGGACTTGCGTGGAAGTCGTGATGCAATCCAAGCCCAGTGCCTGAGTCATTTGAAAGCCCCGTTCGATCATCGCATCGGTTAAATCCGGACGAAAAATGTAACCATTCGCGGAGAGGCTGACGCCGGCATCATCGAACTTCTTGCGTGCTTCTTTGAAGAAGCTGAGCGGCGCATCGAGCCGCCACTGGTTGACGTCCGGACCGTGGGTGTACGGCTTCGAGAAATGAATTTCCGTGAGTTCACACTCGCCCAATCCCACCGCTTGGAAAGCCGCGATCATTGCGTCCAGGGGACGGTCACGGAACGAGTAGGCTTGCGCGCCAATCTGCACCCCGCGAACCATAGAATTGATCTTGGTGACGCTCAAAAGTTCCCGGGCGGGGACCAACGCCCCGGCACATCCCGCCAACAGCAACTTCCCCGCGTCACGTCTGGATATAAGAGACATAATTCCTCCTCACAAATTTATCTTCATGGTGGCGGAAGTATAGCAGGGATGTCGCGCGCCAACACCAGCCCATTCTCGACGGGGTCCTGGTAGTACTCGCGACGAGTGTACAGCAACTGGAAACCCGCCGATGCGTAGAATCCCAGCGCGGGCTGGTTGGAGGCGCG
Source organism: Terriglobia bacterium (assembly GCA_049522495.1). GTDB lineage: Bacteria > Acidobacteriota > Terriglobia > UBA7540 > UBA7540 > Bog-366. Next base: position 6,318 of record JBEKNU010000226.1, on the reverse strand, counting down.
AACTTCGAGAAAAAGCCGGCCCACGCCGGATTCCTGCATCGCGCGGATCCCTGCCGCCAGCAGCGCGCGTGCAATTCCCTTCCGCTGGTGCGCGGGGTCGATGGCGAGGTTGCGCAATTCTGCTTCGTCCATCACCCGATGGAACACTGCGAAACCAATTACCTCCGGCGAGCTCGCGGCTTCAATTTCCGCCACGAGAATCGTTCCGCCGGGATCGCGAGCCAGATGCAGGTAATCCTCCTGGCGCCACTGCGCCGCTTGGGAACACCTCGTCTGGATCGCATAAACGGCCGCAAGATCATTGGCGTCGAAGGCTCGAACCTTCATCCCCCACCTTTGGGCTCAGCCCTTCCAATTGACTTCCGCATCCGGGCGGCGAATGTAGTAGGCATCCAGTTTCGCGTCCGGGCAAGGGCGGCTTGATTGCTCTTCCTTACGTGCGATCTCGGCAATGGAGTCCACTAAGGCGCCTTCAACCTGTTGCCATTTCAGTGAAGCGGGCAGGCGCGCGCGCAGATCAGCGGCGACCTGGTCATGGGCGCGCACCAGGCACGTGGCATCCGCACCGCTGGTGAGCCGCTCTTCCAGAAATACCCGCAACGATTCCGGCTTTAGGACCCAGCCTCCATCCGCCGGTTCATAATCCTGCATTGAGGCGCTCCCCGGTTCGGAAGGTTTCCGGTGAAAGCCGCCCAGGAAAAATTCTCCCCGCCGCGCGTCCAGAATAGGAAAGGCCCAATCGGATGTGAGGCGCGCTTTGCTCACCATGGCTTCCAGGACCGAAACGCCGCGAACCTTGCGTTCGAAAGCCTTTCCCCACGCTCGGGCCGCCGCCAGGCCAACCCGAATCCCGGTAAACGAGCCCGGTCCGTTGGCCGCTGCGTAAAGATTGATCTCGCGGAGTTCCAGGTGCGCCTGGGTGAGCGCCTGCTCCACCATCTGGAACAGGGTAATCGAGTACTGATTCGCCGGCCCTTCGTTCGGAACCAACGCCAGACACTCCGTGTCGCGGAAGATTCCGACGCCCCCCTTCTCGTTGGTTGTGTCAAAAGCCAGAATCAGCATCGCGTGCCATTATAGCGATTTTGGATTGAAGAGAGAGCGTGCAGGCGTATTCTTTAAGACTCGTCCCATCCGCGAACCCGCGCAGTCCGGCCTGACTACTATGCTAGAATAGATATTTTGCAGCAAAGCAAACTTGCATATACGCACCCCCCTTCCCCAATGGTGCAAGCGGGGTTGGGAGCGAGGTGGCGGGCGCCAGGTTCGGGGGGGAGAGGCATAACAATAGGAACAGTGAATGGAAATCAACGGTCGCAATTCACTATTTACTATTCACCATTTACAATTTCCCCGTCCCGCAGCCCCCAGAACCGCGAATCCAACACAAAGCCCATGGTAGAAACCAGTCGTTCAACATCCCGGCCTCTCGAGTTGACGGAGCTCCTGACCTTGGTGATCGAGGTCAGCGAGCAACTCAATTCCACGCTCGATCTCGATGAGTTGCTGGCCCGTATCGCGCAGATCGTCAAGCGCGCCATTGATTACGAGGTCTTCGCCATTCTTCTCCTCAACGAGAAGACACAGGAGTTGCGCGTGCATTTCAGCCTCGGCCATCCCCGCGAACTGGTCCGAAGCCTGCGAATCAAGGTGGGCGAGGGCATCGTGGGCCGGGCGGCGCAGACGCGGCGTTCGGTTCTGGTGAATGACGTCAAGAACGATCCCGCCTACATTCCATCGCTGGCAGGAATCCGCTCGGAGATGGCGGTTCCCCTGATGTTTAAGGGCCGCTTGATCGGGGTCATTGACCTGGAAGCCAAGCAGCCGGACTTCTTCAACGACTCGCACGTCAGCCTGCTGGAGTTTCTGGCCGGCCCCATGGCCCTGGCGATCGAAAACGCGCGGCTGTACAGGCGCACCCTGCGCCAGGCGCGCACGCTTCAGTTGCTGAACGAAATCAGCCGCGAACTCACCTCGGTGCTGGTGTTGAACGCGTTGCTGCGCAAAATCGGGACGCTCACCAAGCGGCTGGTGGATTACCACCGCTTTGGCATTCTGCTGGCCGACGACCAGACGCAAACCTTCAATGCCGTCATTTCCCTGAAGCAGGATGAGCGTATGCCCGAAAGGTCCACCGTGAATTTTGGCCAGGGAATCGTGGGAGCGGCGGCGAGCCTGCGCCAGCCGGTGGTGGTGCCGGACGTCAGCAAAGACGCGCGCTACATCTCCGTAAATCCCGAGACTCGCTCGGAGATGACGGTCCCGCTGATTTATCGCGACCGCGTGATCGGGGTGATCGATTTGGAAAGCCCGCAGCTTAATTATTTCAATGACGACCACGTGCGCATCTTTTCCACCCTCGCGCCGCAAATCGCCATCGCCATTGAGAACGCGCGCTTGTACGAGCGCGTAGCGCGCAGCGAAGCGCGGCTGGAGCGCGACCTGCGCCGCGCCCAAGAAATCCAGATGCACCTCATGCCGGGGATCGCGCCGAAAATTCCCGGCTTGGACGTGGCTTTGCGCTTTCAGCCCGCGCGCGAGCTGGGAGGCGACCTCTATGAATTCCTCGCCTATGGAAGGGACCGGCAGGTGATTGTGGTGGGCGACGTCAGCGGCAAGGGTGCGCCCGCGGCGCTCTACGGCGCCATGGCCAGCGGCACTTTGCGCAGCCTCGCTCCGCAAAAGCTTCCGCCACCGGACATGATGAAGCGGCTGAATATCATGTTCCTGGAGCGCAAGATTGAAGGCCACTTCATTACCCTGACCTACGCCCTCTGGGAACCGCGCACCAAGAGCCTGTGCCTGGCAAACGCCGGCATGCCGCTTCCCATCCTCGTTCGCAAAGGACAGGCCCGGGCGATTCGGGCCGAGGGCGTTCCCCTCGGCCTGCTGGAACACACGGAGTATCAGCCCGCGACCGTACACCTGGAGACAGGAGATCTGTTGGCGTTCTTCTCCGACGGCATCACCGAGGCCAACAATCCTCAGCAGGAAGAGTTCAGCTCGCGGCGCCTGGAAAATGTCCTGCGCCAGAACGCCCAGAGGCCGCCCCAAGAAATCGTCAACCGAGTGTTTGAAGAAGTACGCAACTTCGAAGCAGAGGTCCCGCAGCGCGACGACCAAACGCTGGTAGTGTTAAAGATACGCTGAAAGATAGGTGTCAGAATTTTGGCGCCAAGTGCCACATGTCCGGGATTGATTGTGGATAAAGGGCAAATGCCCACTAAAGACCGATGCTGGGCAGCTTAAACCCAAAGAGACAAAATGTCCTTATCGACCCAAGATTCCTTTCACTATCGTAAAGGCGAGCTTTTCTGCGACAATTTGTCCCTGGCCTCAATCGCCGAGCGATTTGGCACGCCGGCGTACGTATACAGCCAAAGCACGATTCTCCGCAACTATGACCGCCTGCGCGGAAGTCTGGCGGGGCTTCCCGGCTTGATTTGTTACTCGGTCAAAGCCAATTCTCACCTCCGCATCCTGAGCTTGCTGCGAAAGGCGGGCGCGGGCTTTGACGTGGTCTCGGGTGGAGAGTTGGCGCGAGCGCTGCGTGCGGGGGCGGCGCCCGACACCATCGTCTTTTCCGGCGTGGGGAAGACCCAGGACGAAATTGACGCCGGTTTGGCCGCCGGCATCTTGATGTTCAATGTGGAATCGGCCGGCGAACTTGCCCTCATTGAAAGCCGCGCCCGCGCTCTCCAAAAGGTTGGGCGCGTTTCCATTCGCGTGAATCCCGACGTGGAAGCGGACACGCATCCGTACATTTCCACCGGGCAGATGATCCACAAGTTTGGCGTGCCGAAAGCTGAAGCCCCGGAGCTCTATCGTCTTGCCGCGCGCTCGTCCCATCTGAAGGTCCAGGGCGTGGCGTGCCACATCGGCTCGCAGATTCTGGAAGTGGAACCTTTCTGGAAGGCGCTCGATGAAATCCTGGGCGTAGCGAGGCAACTGGCGGCGGAAGGCATAACCGTGGAGCTGCTCGATTTGGGAGGCGGGTATGGAATCTCCTACGGCCCCGAGCCGCCTCTGGACGCGGAACGAATGGCGCGGGGCCTGGAAGACCGGTTGCGCGAGGCTTCGATGCGGCTCATTCTCGAGCCGGGGCGCGCCCTGGTGGGCAACGCCGGAGTGCTCGTGACGCGCGTGCTCTATGTGAAACGGAACCAGCGGAAGAATTTCGTGGTGGTGGACGCGGGCATGAATGATTTAATGCGGCCGGCCCTTTACGGGTCGTTCCACGAAATTGTTCCCGCGCGGGGAGGTACGGCGGAGCGATTGCAGGCTGACATTGTCGGGCCGCTATGCGAAACCGGCGACTTCTTTGCCCGCGACCGCGACATGCCCGACGTCCAGCCCGGCGATCTGCTCGCGGTACTGACCGCCGGCGCTTACGGATTCGTCCTCTCCTCCAATTACAACACGCGCCCGCGCCCCGCTGAAGTCCTGGTGCACGGAGAAGAGGCGGAGTTAATTCGCGCGCGCGAAACGGTTGAAAACTTGATGGCAGGGGAAAGGATTATGGGTGTATGATCTTTATGACGTGTAATACAAGGGGAGGATTCAATGCTTTCGATCCGGCTCGACCCTGACATTGAGAAGCGACTGTCCGAACTGGCCCAGCGCACGGGGCGCACGAAATCTTACTACGCTCGCGAACTCATCGAGGGTAACCTCGAGGACCTCGAAGACCGTTATCTCGCGGAGGCTCGCCTGGAGAAACGCCGCTCACCGCTCACCAGTCGGCAAGTGAGGAAGGAACTTGGCCTGGATCATTGAGTACGATCCTCGAGCCTTGAAAGACCTCAAGAAGCTCGACAGGAGAATTCAGCGCGAAATCCTCGATTATATGGACCAGCGCGTCGCGATGGCCGAAGACCCGCGCCACTTCGGCAAACCCCTTCGGGCCAGCAAGTTTGGCCTGTGGCGGTATCGTGTGCAGGATTACCGCATCATATGTGAACTACAGGAGAGGCGCTTGGTGGTGCTGGTTGTGGCCGTCGGGCATCGAAGCACGATTTATGAGGATTAGAATCAGCCCAAGCCCGGACACCGGTGATAAAGGCTTAGCGCGGACCTGTTCAGAAGGTCCGCGCTAAGCGTGCCTATGTGGCACGAATAGCGAAACCCCGGAATCCATTGATTAATGACCACTTCCCGCACACTTCATGGCCTTCATGATGAATTCCTGAATTTCCGGGCGAATCTGCCAATTCTGCCTCGGCCCCTTTGCCCAATTCGTCTGATCGGCGTACATGGCATTCAAGCCCTTCTGGATTTCCGGATCGCCGCCCGTGAATTCCGCCACCAACCCCTTCCAGCGCGCCACCAGAGCTTGCGCCTTCGGGCCGGCGGGATCTTCGCCGAGCGATGCTCCCACGTCCGCAAAGAGCTCCGCCCACTGCTTGCTGACCCGTTCTTGTAGTTCCGGAGACCACAAGTGTTTCCGTGCCTCGACTTTGGCCTGGGCCTCCTCGCTGTAATACTTCTTCGTCCAATCGCCGTCGTTTTGCATCTCGATCTCCTTGATGATTTGTTTGAACAAACTCCAGTCCGGTCCCCGCCGGGTTCGGAGCGAGCGCGCGGCCTGTTCAATGGCGACGATGGCCCGGTCGAGTAGCCGGCGTTTTTCCGCCAGCACTCGTCGCTGCCGCCGCAGCGCATCCGGCAGGGCAGCGCCATTCTGGAGCAAGTCCCCGATCTGGCTCAGCGGCATTCCCAGAAACTTCAACACCACGATCTGTTCCAACCGCGCCAGGTCGCGGTCGCTATAAAGTCTATAGCCGCTTTCCGTGCGACGGTGGGGCTTGAGCAAGCCGAGATGGTCGTAATGATGAAGGGTACGAACCGTGACGCCTGCCATCTCAGCGAACTCGTGAACGCGGCACCATCCCGTAGTGTTGGGTTTCAAGATCGCCCCCGTGAAGATCATCCGCCCTGACGTTACGTCAGAGTCAAGAACTTTTTTTGAGTCAGCGCAGAGCTGGTAGCCACAGTCAGCGAATTTCTGACTGTGGGCTTTTCTCACGCGTGCATTCCCAATTCGAAGCGCCTACCCTCGCCGGAAGTTCACCCTTGTTGCCAAGAAGAACCCGCGGTCAGGAAGGCGCTGACCGCGGCTACCAACTGTCCCATGTAATTTCTTGCAATGAATCGACGGGCATCTCCGATTTCGGCTGTAGGGGCGCATGGCCATGCAAGCTTGTCCAAATTAGGTTTTTGCAACCGCACGCACGGCAGTGTTCCTTCCGCCCTCCCCGCAGGGGAGGACCGTGAGTAGCCGTAGGTGAAACCTACGGTGGGAAGGGCATGGAGAAGATT
>JBEKNU010000225.1:0-12613 GCA_049522495.1 Terriglobia bacterium | reverse complement strand
TTATCGTGGCGGCAGAAAAGGAATTCAGCCCCTGGGCACGGGGATCGGCCACCCTGAAAAGGTTGTGTGCCCTATCCTGAATCACGGCTAATTATTCGCAATTACTTATGACCGTGCGTATAAGAATCTTGGATTGAAGATTTCACCACAGAGGGCACAGAGATCACGGAGAAAAGAGAGAGAAAGACCACTCCCGGTCAACAATCAAGGAACTGCAAGCCTTGCACACGCCAACAGAAGTGCTTTTCTCTGTGCTCTCTGTGCCCTCTGTGGTGAATTCGTACCTTGTTTTCGCCGCGAGATTCAAGGTCGTGAAGGTATTGACCGATGACTGAGAAAGAGCGATTGAACGCCATTACGAAAAGCATTATCGGCTCGGCCATCCAAGTTCACAGGGCTCTCGGTCCCGGTTTACTGGAATCCGCGTATGAAGCATGTCTGGCATTTGAGTTGGGGAAACGGCGAATGAGAGTGGAACAGCAGAAACCGTTACCCTTTATTTACGAACAGGTCAAACTGGATTGTGGATACAGGATCGATCTCCTCGTGGAAGGGTCGGTGGTCGTTGAGATCAAGTCAGTCGATGCGTTGGCGCCAATCCACGAGGCTCAAGTCATCACATACCTTAAGCTATCGGGATGTAAGCTCGGATTGTTGATTAATTTCAATGTGCAGGTATTAAAGGACGGTATACACCGTTTTGTGAATGGCAGCATATAAGAATATTCACCACAGAGGTCACAGAGGTCACGGAGAAAGGCCAGAGAAAAGCGCTAAAGGTCAACAAAGATGGAGCCGTAATCCTGTCCCGTGCCACCAGAAATGCTCTTCTCTGTATTCTCTGTGAACTCTGTGGTGAATCTTTTCTTCGCGTTAAAAGGGATTCACCACAGAGGTCACAGAGGTCACGGAGAAATGCCAGAGAAAAGCGCTAAAGGTCAACAAAGATGGAGCCGTAAGCATGAGCCGCGCCAGCAGAAATGCTTCTCTCTGTGTTCTCTGTGAACTCTGTGGTGAATCTTTAATCCCAAATGGTGCAATGATCCTATGACCAAATCACTCAATTCAACATTCATTCCCGGCCCCACCTACGCAGAAATGCTCGACCCCGCGACCTTGCCGGCCGCCCTAAGAAATAAGGCTGTGGCGGCGCACGGCGATGAGCTTGACCCTGCTAATCTCTTCAACATCACATGGCGCGGGCCCGACCAAGGCATCCGCCACGTGCTCCTGCCCAAAGAGTTGACGGGCGTGAAGGCCAACGTCGTGGTTCTGACAGGGCATTTCTTCCCCTCCGGCAGCCACAAGGTGGGGGCTGCGTATTCCACGCTCATGGAAGGCGAATTGGCAGGGGAGATTAAGCCCGGCGAGTGCACCACCATCGGCCCCTCCACCGGAAATTTCGGCATTGGCGTGGCGTATGTTTCCCGGCTCAAAGGTTACCCCGCCATCGTGGTGATGCCGGATGGGATGAGCGCCGAGCGCTACCAGCGCATTCGCCAATATGGCGGGCAGATTGACGTCACGCCCGGCTCGGAGAGTGACCTCCACCTGGTGCTGGCACGCACGCAAGAATACCGCAAGGACCCCCGCAACAAAGTGCTGGCGCAGTTTGAGCTGCTGCCGAATTATCGGTTTCATCGTTACGTGACGGGGCGCAGCGCGTTGGAGGCGGCGAAGCCTTACGGAAATGGCCGAGTGGCTTTGTTCGCGTCGGCGCCGGGTTCCGCCGGGACGCTGGCCGCGGGCGATGAAATCAAGTCGGCCTTCCCCGATTGCCTGGTGGCGGCGCTCGAACCTCGGGAGTGCCCCACGCTCTTCAACAATGGGCGTGGGTCGCATCGCATTGAAGGTATTGGCGACAACATGGTGACGCTCATCCACAACCTCCTGACCACCGACTACGTGGCCCTGGTCCATGATGATGACTGTGTGCTGGGGTTGGAGTTGCTGGAGCGCCGGCATCGCGGCCTGGAACCGCTCCTGGGTTTGCCGGCGGGATCGCTGGATTGCTTCCAAGCTTTGTTCGGCGTTTCAAGCCTTTGCAACATTCTCGGCGGGATTCACATGGCGCGGTTCCTCAACCTTGGCCCCAAGGACAATGTGGTGACGATTGCCACGGACGGCTTTGACCGCTATCCCTCGGTCCTCGCCGACCGCGAACGGCGCTGTGGACCGCTCGGCGAAAAAGACCTTGGCGCGCGCTTCGAACAAGTCTTCCGCGGCGGAGATGCGCGCGACATCCTGGACGTGCGTTCGCGCCAACAGAAGGAGCGCCTCTTCGGCTACAAGGAAAAATCCTGGACCCCCTTCGGCTATTCCCTGTCTTATCTCGAAGGCATGAAATCCCAGTCGTTCTGGGATGAGGAATTCCGCAAGATTTCGGAAATTGATGCGAAGCTGGCGAAGGCGCGGGCGGATAAAGGCTAAAGGGTGAAGGGTGAAGGATAAAGGGTAAAGGTTAAAGTAGCTCCGACCTTGATGTCGGCATGTGCCCTCTATCCTTTAACCTCTGTCCTTTAACCTTTACCCTTTATCCTTTACCCTGTGCACCTTCATCATTTATTATTTTCACGAGTCCCGTGTCCCGAATCCCGTATCCCGAGTATTGAAATGGAAAATGCCAACGACATACCCAAAGTTGCCGAGGTCCGCGAGAAGTCCCAGTTGATGTCGGGTTCGGAAATTGACCGCACGCTGGTGCGCCTGGCGAATGAAATCCTGGAGCGCAACAACGGCCTGGCAGGCGTGGTGCTGGTCGGGATCCGACGGCGGGGAGTTCCCCTGGCGGATCGTCTGGCCAAGAAGATGATGGAAATCGAAAAGACCGCTCCCCCGGTGGAGACCCTCGACATCACCTTCTACCGCGACGACCTCTCCACCGTCGCGCAGAAGCCGGTGGTCCAGGAAGTACCCTCATCATATACGGTGGAGGGGAAGACGGCGATCCTGGTGGATGATGTTCTTTACACCGGCCGCACCACGCGGGCCGCCTTGGAGGCCCTGCTGGATCACGGACGGCCCCAACGCGTGGACCTGTGCGTCCTGATCGACCGCGGCCATCGCGAGTTGCCCATCCAAGCTAACTACGTGGGGCGGGTTATCCAAACCTCGGACACGGAAGTGATTGAAGTCCGCCTGCGCGAAATCGACAACCAGGAAAAAGTGATGCTCTGCGAGCGGGTGGCAAACGATAAAGGGTGAAGGATAAAGGGTAAAGGGTAAATAGCCCCGGCCTTGAAAGCCAGCCACGAAACGGGGAGAATGCTCGGCAGGTGCTTTACCCTTTATCCTTTAAACTTTACCCTTCGGCGCTCAGCGCTTGACACCCGCCTCCTGCTTACCGCCTCCTCCCTACCGCTTGCCTCTAATTATAGCTAATCGTGCCACCTTCCGACCCCTCCCGAAGTCACGCTTTACTTTTGGGTGGATTCGTAGTAGAAATCCCCGCTGTAGAGTCTGCCTACGGACCCAAAGAAGTGGTTGTAAACGCGATAAGCAGTTCTTATAGACCTCGACCGAGTGCTTCGGCGCGGGGCGGGGTTCGTGCTTTAAAATCCCGCCATGGAGGGTGCGAGGATTTGTACGCGCATCGACTTCTCGTCCGCAAATTGGTGCGAGGTTCCATATGAAAGGCGGCGCATGGGGACGGGAATTTCCGCACCCTTGAAATGAACAAAAAACATTCTTGTAACGCTGAATTCTTGTTTCGCCTCTACGATATGGAGTTGCGGAGTTTCCCTACGGTATTTCATAGTCGTCGTGGGGCGGGACAAAGACTCCAGCAATCGGTTTATTCGGATTCAAACACTTACAAAGGTTTCTAAATTTCAGGAGTTTGGACGTAGGCTTGCGAGTATTAAAGTTCTCCATGTCGGACCCAATTTAAGCAGCCCGAGAGAGAACCAAGACTAGACATTCTAATGATTCAGATCTCAATAAACCCCAGTTTAGATTTAGAAGCGAGATTGCAGGAGAGAATGCCTGTCCTTGCTAATTTCACCAACACGCTGCCGGAGCGGTTTTCAGGGGCAGAAGCATTTATTAATGAGCAAGTTACGAGTCCGAGGGGGGTTCATCCGGGAGGGGATCCCGGTCAAACTCAGACCGAAAAGGAGCGATGAGGGCATGAATATGAAAAATTCTCACAGGTGGTTTGCAAATCTACTTCTGGTTTTTGCGGTCGTGGGGCTGAGCCTCAGTTGGGTTACGACCGCACGGGCCCAAAATGTCAACGGGGGCGCCATCGGCGGCACCGTTTTTGACGCGAGCGGTGCCGTGGTCCCGGGTGCAACGGTCGTCGTCCACAATAACGGAACCAATCTCGATCAGACTCAGGTGACGGATACTTCGGGTTTCTATAAAGCGGTATTTCTGACACCTGCTGTCTACACGGTCACCGTTACCGCCAAGGGCTTCGAGACGTTTAAGGCCGAGCAGGTGGTTGTCAGCGTGGGGAGCGTCACCAACATTTCGCCGCATCTGACGGTCGGCGGGACGACGCAAACCGTGACCATCACCGGTGCGGCGCCGCTGGTCAACGTCACATCGTCTGACTATGCGACCACGCTCAACCAGACGGCCATTTCCAACCTGCCGATTCAGCGCCCGCGCTGGTCCAACTTCGCCTTGCTGACGCCGGGCGTGGTGAATGACTCCAACGGGTTCGGCCTGCTGAGCTTCCGGGGCATGAGCGCGCTTGGAAACAACACCACCATCGACGGAGCGGCCAATACCCAAGCCTTCTTCGCGGAGGAGCGCGGTCGCACCCGCGTCAGCTATTCCAGCAGCGAGGCGTCAATCCAGGAATTTCAAGTGAACACCTTGAGCTACTCCGCGGAATATGGCGGCGCGGCCGGAGGCGTGATCAACACCGTGACCAAGAGCGGCACCAACCAGCTTCATGGCGAGCTGTTTTACAGGAATCGCGAAAATGGCTGGGCTTCGCGCAACCCCTTTGCCACCATCACCGAACCCACGGCATCGGGGGGTTACGCGGCCGTTCCTTTCAAGCCGAAGGATTATTGGGACATGTGGAGCGCGGCATTCGGCGGGCCCCTTAAGAAGGACAAACTGTTCTTCTTCATTGATTACGACGGGTTCTACCGTAATTTTCCTGGAAACGCCGTGGCCACCAGCCCCAGCGTCTTCCTTGCCCAGCCCGTATCGGCAGCCACTTTCGCGGGTGCAGGGGGCACGTGCACGGCTAAGAACAACACCAGCCCCGGCGCCGTCGCAGGCGTCACCTCCAGCAACGCTATATTCCCGAACTCCAACGTCTATAACGCCACTGTGGGCGCTTGCGCTATTGCGGGAATCGTCGTCGAGGGTACGGCTAACCCACTTTCGCTAGCCACCGGCGTGACGGATTACAATAACGGCTTGGCCGGTCTGATCACCATGCTGGGTTCGAACGCCCGCACGGGCAGCCAGGACATTGTTTTCCCCAAACTCGATTGGCAGATTAACACCAAGAATCGCGCTTCCTTTGAGGTCAATCGCATGCGTTGGGCTTCACCCTACGGCGTGCAGACCCAGGTGACCAACACTTACAGCAACGGCGCGGCTTTCGGCAATGACTACGTTTCCGACACTTGGGGCGTGGGCAAGCTCGATAGTTTCATCTCCCCAACGCTCGCGAACGAATTCCGCTTTCAGCTCGGCCGTGACTTTGAGTTCGAAACCGAACCGAACCCTGCCCCTTATGAGGTGGGCGTGCTGCAAACTACCAGCACCAGCGGCACCTATCCTCTTTGGGCCAATTACACCAATCCCACCGGTTTTCCGACATACGTCACCCTGACCAATGGATTCAACTTCGGGGCGGCGTACTACGACACGCGTTATGCGTATCCCAACGAGCTTCGCAGCCAGTTCTCCGACACCTTGACGTGGACCCATGGCAATCACACCCTGAAGTTTGGCGAGGACTTCAGCCACATCAATGACAAGATTTCTGATATCTACCAGCAGAACGGCTCATTTAGTTACAGCAGCGTGTCGGCCTACCTCGAGGACTTCTATGCGCCGGCGGCTTGCAGCGGCCATCCCTGCGCCTCGAATTACAACAGCCTTGCTCAGGGGTTCGGTACTTTGACGTTTAACGTCCCTAATAACACTTTGGCGTTTTTCGCCCAGGATGACTGGAAGGCAACGCCCCGCTTGTCCCTTTCATTCGGCTTGCGGTGGGAATATGAGCACCTTGCCTCTCCCTTCTTCCCCAACCCCGCCATTCCGTCCACCACGACTGTGCCGAACTATAAGAAAGACTTCGGTCCGCGCATTGGATTCGCCTGGGACGTGTTCGGCGACGGCAAGACCGCCGTACGCGGGGGCTTTGGCCTTTACAACGGACTGCTCACCAATGGCATTGCCTTCGGCGTCTTGACCCAGAGCGGCTTGGTCACGAGCGGCATTCCTCAGGGCCAGCCGAGCTACAGCTTTACCAGTGCCGCGCTAGGCGGGCCCTATTTCCCCGAGGTCCTCTCGACGCAGCCCACCACGGCGGCGGTGCCGGCGGCCATGTACTACAACTCGCATATGAAGCCCCCGGAGATTGACGAGGCGGACTTGGTGCTCGAGCGGAACTTGGGCTGGAACACCGTCTTATCCGTGGCCTATATGGGCGCCTTCGGACACTTCCTGCCCCAATATACCGATGACAACATCCTTCCCGGAACCAATTCCGGGACCGCCGCGGCCCCCAACTGCGCCGGCGCCAACTCCACCCTCACCTATTTTGTGTCGAAAGGGGGGCCGCTCTCCAGCGCGACCTACACGACCCCCCTCTATGCCTGCCGACCCAACCCCAATTACACCCAGATGATCGACATCTTTGGCGTCAGTAGCAACTACAATGCTCTGGTCATTCAGGTGAACCACCGCATGAGCAACTCGGTTCAGTTCAACAGCAGTTACACTTGGTCGCATGACCTGGACTATGGCGCCTCCTCTGGCACAAACCTCACGGCGACCAGTGGCTTTGGCATGGTTGCACCCAACAACATTGGCGCGGAATATGGCAACTCCGCCTTGAACGTTCCCAGCCGCTGGGTCTTCAGCATGGTCGCCAATTCGCCCTGGCACGTAAATGGCCCCCTGCGCTACCTTGCCGACGGCTGGGCGATTTCGCCCATCTTTACCGCGCAGGACGGGCTGCCCTTTACGGACAGTGTCAGCGGCACTGCCCCGAGCGCGCTGGCCAGTGGCGGTGGAGTGAACGGCTCGGACGGCACCTTCCGCCTCGCCACCATCCCCCGTGCGGCGTTCACTCAACCCGGCCTCCAAGAAATGGATTTGCGCCTCTCCAAGTCGTTCCACCTTAAGGAGAAAGTGACGTTGGAGTTGCTGGGCGAAGCGTTTAACCTCTTCAATCACTTCAACGCTCAGGGTGTAAATGCCAGCGCGTACTCCATCTTGAAGGCTGGCAACACCATTACGGATACCACCGGCGCCACGCAGACTTGCTCGAGTACGTACAATGCAAGCACCAATCCGATCACGGCGCCCTGCCTGAGCGCCAATACCGCGTTCGGTTCAGTAACCGCCGCCAACAGCGACTTTGCTTACTCGACGCGGCAAATCCAGATCGGAATACGCCTTAAGTTCTAATTAGCCTTCCCGAAACGTAGGGGCGGTTGCCGCGGCGACCGCTCCTAGGAAATCTGACGCGGCGGCTTCGGCCGCCGCGTTTTTTTTAGGGGGGAGCTGAAAACCAGGTTTAGTGGGGATTTCTCACCACGGGCATACGAACCGAAGGTTTGGAGTGCGGCGACTCGCCGTGGATGGCAAATGGTGGCACAGGCACTCCTGCCTGTGCTTATGCATTTCCGATTGAAGCCGTCATCAGGCTACGACACAGGCAAGAGTGCTTGTGCCACTTCCAGGCGCTTATGCCCCTGCGGGCTTGCCCGTGAATTGGGGGACAAATTGGTCGGCGACAAACGTTTCAATGGAGGTGGGGGTAGTGTTCTGGGCCGAGCGGGCCTCGAGTGGCGCCATGTATCCGGAGTTCAGGGAATCTGACATTTCCAGCAGAAGGTCCGCCATGTTGGAAGACATACCGATCTGCATCAAGGCGGGTTTGAGTTGCGCGGGCCCGAGCTGCATATAGCCGAGGCCGGGCTTGCCAATCGCTTTGCCAATTACCTCGGCCACCTCCTGGTAAGTCAAGTCGCGCTGTCCCAGGAGCTCGCGCGCTTGTTTGCCGCTAAAATCCAGTTTCAGTAACGCCTCGGCCGCCGCCGCGCCAATGTCCTGCGTGGCAATCATCGCCACCTTTAGGTCGCTCCGCAACGGCCCGCCCATCACTCCAAAACTCTTGATGACCATCACCTGCGGCAAGAGGTTTTCCATAAAGTACCCGGCGCGAAGGTAGCGAGCCTTGAGCGCGGCAACCACGTTCAGTTTCTGTTCCAGGTTGTGCAAGCCCACCACTGGCCCCGTCTTACTCCGTTTGTCGGCGCCAACGCTGCTGAGAACGACGGCATACTCCACGCCGGCATTTTGAACCGCTGCCACCAGGGCGTCGCTCACCCGCTCCTGGTCTTCCCGCACATTGGGGATGGCGGGGTTGGGGGGAATCATCAAATAGACAGCCTTCACGCCGCTAAAGGCTTGGGTGAGCGCCGCCGCATCACTGGCGTTGGCCACGAAGGCCTCGGCGCCTTTCTTAACGAGGCTTTCCAGGCGGCTGGCGTCGCGGCCAATCACTCGAACCTTTTCCCCATGGGCCAGAAGCTTCCCGGCAACAACGGTTCCTGTATTCCCACTCGCACCGATAATTGCGTACATGATCACACCTCCGTGCTTTCTTAGATGTGCGGAACCCGCGGAGGGTTCATGCTGTTATTTGTGCCGCCGAGTTCGTGGCACGCTAACGCGAAGAAGGGAAGCTCCGACCTCCACATATTCTGTGGACTGTGTTCCCGAAGCATATTATGTTCACGGTCAAGGAAGCCGATGGCGCGACGCGGGAATAACGTAAATCGACAAGGGGGGTGAGGGATGAGCTTAGCATGGAAGGCCTCAATCGCGCCGGCATGGATTTCCTTGCCCCGCACGAAGAGCAGAGACGCCACGCCGTGGGTCGCCCGCGCTGACGCCGGCCGCTGTGGCCAAAGACGGGGGTCTGCGTTACAGCTTGTGCATCCAAGGTCGACGGAAGTATAGCGGGGGTGAAAGCATGAGGAGGGGGCGAGGTATCAAACCGGTTTGCTTGATTCTCACCATGACAGCGCTCATGGTTGCGGCGACCTGCTGGGCGCAAGGGGCCGTGATGAACGTGCAGTTGAATGGCCTGGAAGTGGGGATCGACGAGGAGACGGGCTCGATTGTCCGCCTTTCGTATCCGGCCACGGGCATCATTCTGGAGGCGCCCGCCAAGGCCGCAGGATTGGTGGACTTGGCTTATCCCACCGATTCCTTCCCTGCCCTGCGTCTCGCCACGCGGTTTTCCCCAGCCCGAGTGGAAAAGCAGGGAAACCGTGTGCGGATTTATTGGGAGGCGCTGGGTGCGAGCCGCGCGGGCTTGGCGCTGCCTTCCGGTAAAGTGAGCGTCGAGGTGAGACTCGCTGCGGCGGAGGACGGCAGGTCGGTGATTCTCTCCTGCCGCATCGTGAATGGATCATCGGCGCCCGTGCCGCAAATCCTTTTTCCCGACCTGTGGGGTTTGAGGCCGTTCGCGGGCGCGGACAAGACCCAATTGCGCTTCGCAAACACAGTTATCGCGCCTTTCGCAAAACCCCTCTGGCCCGCTGACGGCACGCCCTTCTACGCCACGGTGGGATGGCAGGTATACCCGGCGTCGGGCTACATGTTCGGGGAGCAATCCCTGCGCTGGCTGGATTTAGGAAGTTTGCGGGGCGGTTTGAGCGCCTTCGAGAAGGCGTGGGGAACTTATGGCCGGCCGAGTGTGATGACCTACCGAAGTGAAGAAGATCCCTCCACAATGCGTTTGACTTGGCAGCACAAACACTCGATTGCGCCGGGAGAGACTTGGCAGAGCCAGGAGTTCTGGCTTACCCCGCACGCGGGGGGATGGGCCAAGGGCATCGAAGTGTACCGGGCCTATGTCCGGCAGGTGAACCCGCCACGAGAGACGCCCCGGCATGTGAAGGAGGGGATTGGATTCGAGACCATCTGGATGAGTCCGGATGGGGAACCTGATCCGGAGCAGGCAGCTTTTCGCTACAAAGATATCGCGCGCGTGGCCGAGGACGCGCATCTGTACGGAATCAATGAGTTGGTGATATGGTTTTGGACGCCGTATTTCCGTTTACCCATGCTGTTCCGCCCCGAACTGGGGACGGAGCAGGATTTCCTGCGGGGGATTCAGGAAGCCAGGAAAATCGGCGTCAATGTGGCGCCCTTTGTGAGCCTTCATATCATGCTGGACCGGCTGCTGCCGCGCTACGGCATGAAGCCCGAGGAAAGCGCGGGAGGCAACTGGACGTATCACCCGGAACTGATTCCCCGGTTCCGTCCGTATTACGTGGGAGTGGATAAGGGGGAGTGGGTGAGCGATACGAACCCAGTGTGGCAGCAAGATGTGCTGGGGGCGCTCGCGGGGTTAATCCAGAAAGGTATCGCCTCCATTTGTTGGGATCAGTTCGGGTATGTCTACCCGAAGGAGGGCGAGAAGCCGGCCCTCGTCAACATGGTCGAGCAACTCCGCCGCCAAGCGCGCGCCCAAGACCCCGAGTCGACGTTTTCCGGTGAAGCCGGGTGGGACTTGGAGCAAGATTCCCCTGTGCTCGATTACACCTGGGTGTGGGGTGGGTGCGGTGATGGTTATGTGGAAGCCAGCCCGCTCACCAACGTCCTCCGCTGGCCGCGCTTCAATTGCAACGTCACCTATTCGCCGCGGGTGGCGAAACAAGGCTTTGCGGATAACCTTTATCTCAACCTGCTCCCCAAGAAACCTGATCAACCGAACGGGACAGCCCTCATCAGCGACGTGCCGGCGCTGGCCGCGGCCATGAAGCAGGTGGCCAAATTGCGCCAGCAGTTCTTGCCCTACTTCACGGAAGGCACGCTGATTGGGGATTCGGTCCTCAGCGAGCCGGCGCAGGGTTTTGTGCGAGGGTACCAGCTTGGCAACAAGCTGCTCGTGATCGTCCTGAACGATCAGGACAAATACCAAAACGTAAACCTTCACAGCGATTTGAGTCTCTGGCTGCCCGCCAGCAACTCGTATAAGCTTAGAACCTTCGATAGCGAGGGTAGGCTGACAGGAACAACGCTGGGCCAAGGGCACGATTGGCAGGTAACTACCGCGCCTCTGCGCCCGCTCGATCTGGCCTTCTTCGAGATTGAGGCGCAGTAAGCATGTAAAGGGGACAAATATGAATCCAGTTATGTGCTCCGATTCCGCGATCCAACCGATGGTGAACAAAATCCTCCCCATCGTCGCTTTACTTACGATGTTCTCCACACTCGTGGTGAAGGCACAAACGTCTTATGACACGCCCGTGGGTCGGTGGCGAACGATCAGCGACGTCACGGGCAAACCGATTGGCGCCGTGGAGATTGTGGATAAGGGCGGTGAACTTCTCGGACGGCTGATTGCGGGAAGGAACCCCGTCACCTTTGAAACCGAGTTGTGCGTTAAGTGCCCGGGAGAGCGCCACAACAAACCCATGAAGGGCCTCCTCGTCATATCCGGTGTGCACCGGGACGGCGACGTTTGGGACGGAGGAGAAATTCTCGATCCCGATATCGGGAAAGTCTATCGAGTGAAGCTCAAGTTGGCCGATGGCGGAAAGAAGTTGCTGGTGCGAGGCTACATCGGATTCTCATTATTTGGTCGTACGCAAACCTGGATTCGGATGGAATAGCGGTAGCCCGCCGCTCTGGAAGCAAGCGTGGCGCGGACCTGGTTTGTAGGTCCACGGTACTTTGTCTTCATTAGGGGACGAACCGCGGACCTTTAGAACAGGTCCGCGCTACACGCTTCCCTGGCACGAGACAAATCGCAGGGGGTGGGACTTGTGTGCCCTACCCGGGCGGGTCGCCGCCCGCTGATCGGGGAGGGCGAGCCCTCCCGCTACGCGGATTGCGCAGAGCACAGCTCTGCGTTTCGGCCTGCCGTAGAGCTTTGCTCTGCGCAATCCGTTAATCACATAACATTGCGGGGGCGTGGGGACTCGTAGGGCTGGGGAGCTTGTCCCGCCGAAAAGGGGAACGGCAAGCCTTCCCCCGCGTGACACACTCCCCCTATCGGCTATCGGCAGTTTCGGATGAGAAGATGAAGCCGATGGATGCGCCTGACATCCGATACACCCGTTTGCCCAGCGCCAATTGCCAATCCCAAATTCAAGATTCAAAATTCAATAATTGCCCAATGAAGCGATGGCCCATTGATCCAATGCCTCAATGATCCGATGACCCAATGACCCGATGACTCAATGACTCAATGGCCCAATGACTCAATGATTCGATCACTGAATGGCTCGGTGTTTCCGGCGTGATACAATGAGCCGGCTACTTCCCCATGCGTGAATTTCCATTGCCGCAAGAGATTCTCAAGGTTTTTGAGCGCGAGCCGGGCAAGACGTTTCGGCTTCGCGAGTTGGTGCTGGAGCTCGGCTTGCGGTCGAGCCAGGCGCGCGAG
>JBEKNU010000224.1:0-12660 GCA_049522495.1 Terriglobia bacterium | reverse complement strand
GCACGCACTTGCCGCACTGGATGCAGAGGTCCTCGTCCCAGACGGGAATTTCCAGCGCGATGTTGCGCTTTTCCCACTGCGCGGTGGCGCTGGGGAAGGTTCCATCGTTGGGCATGGCGCTGACCGGCAGGGCATCGCCTTCGCCCTCGATGATCCTGGCCAGCACGTCGCGCACGAACGCCGGGGCTTGAGACGGCACCGGTGGGCGCATGTCGAAGCTGCTGCTTACTTCCGCTGGAACCTTAACCTCGTGGAGATGATCGAGCGAAGCATCCACCGCGGCGAAATTCTTCTGCACCACTGCTTCGCCGCGCCGGCCGTAGGTTTTCTCAATGGCGTGCTTGATGGCGGCAATGGCTTCCGCGCGCGGCAACACTCCGCTGATGGCGAAGAAGCAGGTTTGCATCACGGTGTTGATCCGGCCGCCCATCCCCGCCTCTTTTGCCACCTTGATGGCGTCGATCACAAAGAAGCGCAGTTTCTTCTGAATGATCTGCCGCTGCGTGGTGCGAGGCATCATGTCCCAGACCTCGTCCGGTCCGTAGGGGCTGTTGAGCAGGAAAACGGCGCCGGGTTCGGCGGCCTTGAGCACGTCATAGCGCTCGAGGAACGTGAACTGGTGGCAGGCCACGAAATTTGCCTGGGTGATCAGGTAGGTGGAGTGGATCGGCTTGGGGCCAAAGCGCAGATGAGAAATGGTGATGGAGCCAGATTTCTTGGAGTCGTAAACGAAGTAACCCTGCGCGTGATTGTCCGTATCTTCGCCGATGATCTTGATGGAGTTCTTGTTGGCGCCGACCGTGCCATCGGAGCCCAGCCCGTAAAAGATAGCGCGCACGGTCTTGGGGTCTTCGGTGGAGAACGTGGGGTCGACTTCCAGGCTGGTGTGCGTGACGTCGTCCACGATGCCCACGGTGAAGTGGTTGCGAGGCGCGGGCTTCAGCATTTCATCGAACACCACCTTTACCATGGCAGGAGTGAATTCCTTGGAAGACAGGCCGTAGCGCCCACCGATGATGCGGGGAAAGCTTGCGAACGGCGCTTTGCCTGCGGCCAACCCTTCGCTGATCGCGGTGATGACATCGACGTAGAGAGGCTCGCCGGCAGCACCGGCTTCCTTGGTGCGGTCCAGCACGGCCAGGTTCTTTGCAGTCTTGGGGAGGGCGGCAAGGAAATGTTCAATCGAGAAGGGCCGGTAGAGACGGACCTTGAGGACGCCCACTTTTTCGCCGCGCTCCGTGAGGTACTCCACGGTTTCCTGCGCGGCTTCGGCGCCGGAGCCCATCAGGATGATCACGCGCTCGGCGTCAGGTGCGCCCACGTAATCAAACAGATGATACTGGCGGCCCACCACGCTCGCGAACTTGTCCATGACGTTCTGGACGATCGCCGGGCAAGCCAGGTAAAAGGGATTCACGGTCTCGCGGGCCTGGAAGAAAACGTCGGGGTTCTGCGCGGTGCCGCGGATGACGGGATGGTCCGGGGAAAGGGCGCGCTTGCGGTGCGCTTCCACCAGGTCGGCGGGGATCAGGGCGCGCAGATCGTCGTCCGTCAATTCCTCGACCTTGCCGACCTCGTGTGAGGTGCGGAAGCCGTCGAAGAAGTGCAGAAAGGGAATCCGCGACTGGAGCGCGGCAGCCTGCGCGATGAGGGCGAAGTCCGTCACTTCCTGGACGGAATTCGACGCCAGCAGGCCGAAGCCCGTCGAGCGCGTCGCCATCACGTCGCTGTGGTCACCGAAAATGGAGAGGGCGTGCGCGGCCAAGGTGCGCGCCGAAACATGCAACACCGTTGCCGTCAGCTCTCCGGCGATTTTAAACATGTTGGGAATCATCAGCAGCAGGCCTTGCGAGGCTGTAAAAGTGACGCCCAGCGATCCGCCCTGTAAAGCGCCGTGCAATGCGCCCGCGGCGCCTCCTTCGCTTTGCATCTCGATCACGTGCGGGACCGTACCCCAGATGTTGGGCTTGATCTCCGAAGACCACTGATCCGCCCACTCTCCCATGGGAGAAGAAGGCGTGATGGGATAAATGGCAATTACTTCGTTGATGCGGTAAGCGACGCGGGCAGCCGCCTCGTTCCCGTCAATGGTTACCTTGCTTCTGGTCATCTTTTCACTCCGTCGCGCAGGTAGTATTTGTTCAAAAGTGGCAGCATCCCTAACAACTCACGCCATAAGGAAGCAACGGGAGGGCCAAGAAGGGCAGTAGTGCTGTCGGCCTAACTTCTTTCGATTCTTTTTGTTACGAGGGACTTACGGAAACCTTGACCAGGATTCAAGGACATAAAGAGCTAGAAGACACGGCCGTGGGGTGAAATCCACCACGCGTGGCAAGAATGCCTCATATAGAACGGCCGCTTTTCCAAGTGGGTAAACTGCGCCCAGGCTTCAGTGGGAACTCCGGCTGTTGGCCAAGGCCGGTCGACGGAAGCTGCGCTCGCTCCGCCGCGACATTGGAACCCATGAAAAGGATGGAATCAATCGATAGTAGGGGCCAAATAACTTGACCACCAGCAAGGCATAAGAAATGGAGATTTTAAAGCGGAAGGTAAGCCACAACATCTGCCAACTGCCGGCGGAGCCTGCCCCGGGAACCTCGCTTGGTGAAGATTCGGGAGTCCGCACCAAGTCGTCGAACGCTGCCTGCAAGGCCTGCAGCCAGCGGATCGCCAAGCGCTTGCGATCAATGATCAGGGCATTGGCCAACTTCGGGAACCCCAGTTCTTCCGCTAGCCAACGGGCATCGGTGGGATCGAAAATGCGCTCGGAAAGATGCAGCCAGCGCCCATTTGCTGTGCTCGGGGGAGAGTAGTTGTCGGTCACGCACTCGTCGGGTTCGAGGGAAAGGGTCTTTCTGAACAGTCCTAAGACCAGGATGAGAAAGGCGATCGCAATGGCGGCGTAGATAAGCATGATCATCTGTGCAACAGCTTGGACAATTCACTATTAAAACGAGTCAGTTCCAGAGCCACGGCATCGGAATCTCTTCCCGGGGCCGTCGAAATCGTATTCATGCTTGGCATCGGGGCAAGTTCCCAAAGGGATATGGTCCAAACCAATGCGCACAGCGCGAATGCAAGGGGCAGCATTAACCAAAATATCGAAGCAAACAGCACTGAACTAAACGCCTTGGCGCCCGCCATACTAGCAAGGTGTAAGGCCACGTAGATGGAGAAGCCGAGCATTAAACCACCCACATTCCTCCCCAATTGGGAACCATAATGTCGAGCCACATAAAATAAAACGGCGAGAATAATGGCCTTGGTTACAGAAGCCCGCAGCGCGAAACCGAACAGCGCGGGACGCCGGCCGGGCGACCAAAGAACCACCGGTAGCACGTAAACTAACCCCAAGGCGGCTGAGATAAAAATAGTAAGTGCGCGCCCGAGGTTGCGGATAGCAGGAAGGGGCCGAAATATCTGGTCGGAAATCTCGACGAGGACCATAAATTCCGCGAGGATCGTGACCAGAAAGTAGATCCAATAAGCAGAGGGATATACGTGCGGGAATAGCCAATAGATAACGTACATGCCGGTGCTGCCACAAAACGCAAAAATGAGGTAAGAATAAAAAAGGGGGAACAGACTGAACAGTCTGTTCCTTGCCCCCCTCAAGATCAGCAACCCATCAAGGAGAAATGCACAAACGCTGATTGCCATTCCCAGAGTGTCCATAGATCCGGCCGGGGATGGGCAGGCACCGCGTGAGCCGCGCTCGCCCATCCTAGGTCGAGTAATCTCTCACTCGCCCTCTGGGGGGTACGGCGCCGGCGGTATGCTTGCCGACTTTCGGTTCAAACATAGCATAGTCGTTACCTCCTTTCCAGCGATATTATCTACACTAAAGTACTGGATACGGTGGGTCGTAGGAACAATTCAAAGATGCTTAAAGTTGGTCCCGCCGAGCGCATCTTTGTGTGCCCGGACGCATTCTCTGCGGCCGGTTGAGATGCCTAGGCGCAATTTCGCGGTTGGGGAATCCGGCAATTCACTTGCGATTAAAAACCGGGTAGCGCTCAAATCTTACCTTTAATCTTTTGGAATCAATGTGTTGAAGAGCGCGAAGAAAAACGCACGAAGAGGCCCACCAGAAGCTATGTCTTCAGACGCAAATTAATATGGTTACATAGTTATATAGATATTATAATTGAAACTATTGGGCGATGGGTTTTATCCTTATATTCATTACCCTTGGATAACATAAAGAAAGTTTAATTTCAAAAAGTTTCCCTCTCCGTTTTATCCCTTTAAGGAAAAAATTTAACAGACCTGCCCCCAGCCGAATCAAACCACCAGACCTATAATGTCGGAGGTCGTCCCCAAGCCGTACGAGCATCCCACTGGCTGCGTTGCGGCATTATTCCCAAAGACTCACCGCCACTCGGTGGCGCCAACTTTAAGCATCCTTGAATTGTCCCTTTGGTCCGCAGCGCTTTGTCACTTTAGCGCAGATAATGGCCTTGGAACTGGTTAGGAGGTTGCATCAATCCGTCGACGTTGACAGATCGGAGTAGGGCATGAAAGTTAAGGACGAACGCAAAAGAACGATCTTGCTGGCAGCGCTTTGCGTTCCTCTAACATTGACATGGGTGTCGATTGGGTTGTGTCTCGATGATCTTGACGATTCACAAGCGGATGCTCGTCTCCCGGTTACCCCCATACACTTCTCAAGAAAAACGTCGATCATAGCCATTACTTCATGGCGGATATGTGGGCCTTTTGTTGTCGACGATCGGGACCAACGGTATTCCCTAAGCACTGAAGCGGAAATGTTTGAGAAGGATTACCTCGAAGCATCCGGCGCCAGGGAGGCACCTCTCAGACTCCCATCGGGGATCACCAATGTCAAAATCAATTTTCAGCGCGATCCTGTCCACGAGCCGCATGTAGTAACGAATGCGGGTGTCTTCCTAAATCAAAATCAAGCATTCCCGACGCCGGATGTCAGTTCGCAACTTCTCTATTGGAGCGGTTACCACGTTTTCAAGGTCATGTATGCGGCCGCGGAGCTTGCATCTTCGACCGAGCAAGATGTTGTGCTTCTATCCGCTACGAGTTCTCCAATAAAGATATGGATCAACGATACAGTGCAAACTCAGTCGGCCCCCGGTTCCGTCGGGGCCGAGTGGGACACACACGTCGGCGTCAAAGTCCATCTGCGAGCGGGACGGAATACTGTGCTGGTGAAGTTGATATGCTTCCCCCTGCGCAATGAATTCGGCGTATGGGTTGCGACTTTGGATAGAGCGCGCCAATACATCGAAGAGCACGGCGGTGTCGCGGATGTCTTGACTCAAATCATAGTGCCTCGAGGGGTTCCGCTCAGGCTGACTCCTATCATTGATTTATTCGGTGGATCCCCCGGCGGTGAGGGGCGTTACGAAATTCGGGACGTCGCCGGACGGATTGTAGCGACGAGCCAGGTTGCCACGGCTGACGCAGAAGTCGATACTTCCGCATTGCCGGAAGGGTTGTACTCCATCAACCTGGAGAAAGGCGCGCTGGTCAATGCTGAATTGTTTTTTGTCGGCGATATTAAGCACCGTTTGGCGATGTTCAGCGCGCAGTGCGCATCGAAAGCCGTCGGAGACTTGCCTTGTGAGGCTCTGCCAAAGTTGACTGAGCTGAGTGAGTCCTCCGGAGCATCATTCCGGCTCGAAAGGGAAAAATTCATTTTATTTCTACTGGCCCAGTTTGAGTGGTCCCTTGGCGGCACCTCTCCCCAAATGGCCTTCCCTGATAACGCCCTGCGTATAAGGCTAATCTCCTTCCGCTCGAACCTGGATGGAAGCACTCAACATTACTACCTGCATCTGCCCCCTGATGTCCAATCCGGCCACCCGCTACCCCTGGTTGTGGTTGAGCCCTTCAACGACAATCCCACGCCCTTCTTTGACAGTGCACCAACAACGACCTATCTTGCTCTGCAGAGATACGCAAGGTTCGCAGATCAATATCATTTAAGCTTTATCGCGCCGTATGGGCGCGGAAAATTAATGCCTTCTGCTCTTGCTGAGCGGGACGTGTTGGAAGCAATCCAGGACGCCAAGGAACACTTTAGAGTCGATGATCGCCGCATTTTTTTGACGGGAGAATGTGTCGCAGGCAGAAGCGCATTCCTGATGGCTGAAGATTATCCGGAAATCTTCTCTGCAGTGAGCACGATGTCGGCGTGGACAGGCGAGCTATCGGCCGTAACGAATCCGGAGTGGAATTCTGCGAACCCGCTGCTGCGCCTGAGAAACCTGTCTTCCATGCCCATCAGGGTCATTCATGGCGACGCGGACTTTCATTCCCCATCACCACAGGCTTCACTTTTCATGCAAGAAGCGCGAAAGGTGGGGGTCTTTCCTGAAATGATATGGCTTCCTGGCGACTGTAAGTTCGGTTTGGTCGAACCCCAACGCGCGATGTTTGAATTCTTTGCCACGGTCAAAGGGCGCGAGCCCGCCATACCTCAACACGTAACCCTGGCGGTGACTGAAGCAGAGCATAATCACGCATTCTGGATCCAAGTAGATCAGTTGCGAACAACGGACACCCCGGGATATATAACCGGCGACATCCACGCGCGGAACCGTATCAACATTAATTCGACAAACATCCAAAGGGCCACCATCGACACCCACAAGTTGCCGCCTCGTCGGGCGGGGAGGCGGCCTTGGGTGATCGTATGCAATGGAGGGCAAAAACAACACGTGGTGCCCGACCAATCCGAGCAAATCGTGTTGAATATTTCTCAGGGCGGAGATTCTCTATAATAGCGCACGAGAATTCTTGCACATTTGCATTGGAGGCTGAGAAGTTGCTAGCGTGTCTTTGACACGTGGGAGCGGGGCTGATGCATTTTCTAGCGACGTCAACAACATGGCCAATCAGAATTGTCCATGGTGTGGTCGACGGCTTGAATGCGTGTATGACTTTGCCCGATTCCGTGTTCGGCGCCGGAATTGCGCTTCTTTTCTTGCTGTGTGCCGTAGCGATGCAGCATCTCTTCGCTCCTAAGGTTGCTTATAAAGCGAACATCGGTGACTTTTCCGCAACAGTCTACGTAGGTTTGCAGTTTGCTACACTTGCTTGGTGTGAATCGCTACCCAATACGATTCACTTCATCCCGCCTTCAGTTATAGCGTTGTGTTTTTATTTTTCCGTTCGGCTGCTTCCGCTTACTGAGGCGGTTCAAGTATTTCTTCTTCGCATTGTCGCATCTTTCGGTTTGCTGCTGGCAGTTTCCGATCTTGTTTCTTGGGCCGGCGGATTTGAAAAGTTCAAGTCGTTTCCGCGTTCGAGCATTTTGGCACTTCATGCCTATTTGCCCCTGATAGGGGGACCCAGTCACAACGATAGTATAATGATCGTATTAGCGGTATTGCCCTACGCCTTGGCCAGTTGGGTGCTGGAGCGAGGTCGCAACCCGTGGTTCCTTCTTATCAGCCAGAGTGCAACGGCTGCTCTCACTACTCTTTTGGTGCTCAGCTTTAGTCGGGGTATTTATCTCGCGTTCGCGGTATTGGTGATAGCGACTGTCGCCTTGATGAAAAAAAATGGGTCCTTATCTCTCCGCCTGATGGCGTCAATTTGTTTGGTCGTAGGAGTGGTTGTCGCCTCCGCAATAGCATACTTTGGTGTTCAGAATACCGTAATTGCGACAGTCGGGAATAAAACTACATCCCAACGGCGCAGCACCACGGGGAGAATGGTCATATGGAGAGAGACTTTACACGACATTGAGGAACATCCGCTTCTCGGTATTGGTGGATACGCGGACGGTCTTGAAAGCTTGTCAAGGCAGAGAGGCACAGAATATAGGCCATTTACTGCAAGAACCTACAATGCCCCCCTCGAAGCTTTCTTAAGCAGCGGACTGCTCGGCTTTCTAAGTTATGGGACGTTTTTGTTGTACCCCATCATCAGGTTTATAACCGGCGCCTGGATTTCGACTGGCGGAATTCGTCAAACTCAGGCGTTCTCGTTGCTGACGGGCGGCATTATCGCTCTCATCGCGCGGGATATGACCTACTCGTCCTTGGTCCTCGACGGAAGAACAATATTGGTCACATGGTTGTTAGCGGCACTCGTACAAGATTTCATTGCTATCCATAGCAACGAAGTTGTGGAGCGACGAATGTTCAGGCCACCCCGATTGATATTCGGAATGGCATATATTGCCATCGGGCTTGCGCTGATTTCCATATTCCTAAGCGTCCCACAGCGACGCTCGGAGATTCAGTACGGACAAGGATTGAATCAATTGTCTAGAGGTGACTATACGCAGGCACGTCGCAGTTTTCAAAACGCAATCAGTCTTCAGCGGAAACAACCAATGTTCTATGCGGCGCACGCGTTAGCAACCTTCAGGGCAGTTGCCGCACTCCCTTCCCAGCCATGGAAAGACCTTTCGCCCGTGACAACAACGGATGAGGTTCTGCTTCGAGAGGCCGAAGACGACTACCGTAGTGCGCTAAGTCTCTCGAAAAATGATCCCACATTCTGGTCAAATCTTGGGTGGGTTGAAGCCTATCTTCATAACGATGCACCAGCTCTCGAGGCGTTTCGCCAGGCTGTACTAGTTGACCCACAGGATTCAGCGAGTAGAGTTGGGCTCGGCTTGTGCTATGAGAGAAGAGGTCTGATCAACGAAGCACTCGAACAATATGCTCATGCCTTGGCTTTATCTCCGCATATCCTCGATTCCCAGTTTTTTACTGATTTGAAGAAAAGAAATCCCTCCGGCGCGACAACGGCGATAGTCCGCTGTTTGGACATTTTGAATACAATGCCAAGCTCTCCCATCGTCCTCGCCCTGATTGCAAAGGTCCATGCATATCAAGGTCAGGACGAGGCGGCAAGCCTGGAATACACATCGGCTCTGCAGGAACTACCATATCTCTCGTATACCTGGGCCAATCTGGGTTCGGTCGAATTAGCATTAGCCAGAAGCGGGTCAGCGCGGCTGGATCTTCAGCGTGCACTCAATCTCGATGCGTCGAACAGGATTGCCGCTAACAAGCTGGCATCTATGGCATTTTCGGGTGGCGACTTGGAATTGGCTAAGAGGCTTTATATTCAGACACTCTTCACCCCATTACTGACCCTGCACGCTTTCCAAACTCCTCGAATTTATTTTGTGCTCCCGGCAGACTGGGATGACCTGGTTCCCTCTGGTCTGCTGGATTATGTTAATCCGCCAATCGAACCACTAAACCTCTGCGGGCCTTGGTTGGATGACTTGGCACGAAGCAATGGCGGGTTTCCGCGACTGCGAAGCCGGTTAGCCACACAGCAACAATTCTGTAGCAGTAAGGTAAATAACTCGGCGCATGGAAACTAATCTTATGGTGTTAAGCATTTCTTGCACCTTGGATCATATCAAACTTGCCCCCATAACCATTGCCGGCGATGGATGCTGAGGCCCCACCCAAAGCCCGCGCAAGCGCGGGTTTCGCTCGGATTCCCTGGTTTTTCCGGGAAGGTCAGTCAGATCCAGAAATCCGGGTGATTTTGGCCCCCGCCTGGGTGAGCTTTTCTTCGATGCGCTCGTAGCCGCGGTCGATGTGGTAGACGCGATCGATAAGAGTTTCGCCTTCCGCGGTCAATCCGGCCAGCACCAGCGAGGCACTGGCACGGAGATCCGAGGCCTGGATTTTCGCCCCGCTCAGGGGAGTTTTGCCGCGCACGACAGCACGGCGGCCGTTCACCGTAATGTCCGCCCCCATGCGCGCCAGTTCCAGGGCGTGCATAAAGCGATTTTCAAAAATCGTTTCCGTAATCACGGAAGAACCCCCGGCCTGCGTCATGAGCGTCATGTATTGGGCTTGCATGTCGGTTGGAAATCCAGGGTACTCCTGGGTGGCCACGTCAAGGGCGCGCAGTTTGCTTCCCGCCTTGACGGAGAGCGTGTGGCCGCCGTTCGCGCCTTTCGCATCGCGGACCACTTGCACTCCCACCTCGCCCAGTTTGGCGAGGGCGGCTGCGAGGTGCTCAGGGTTGCAGCGTTCCACCACGAGTTCCCCCCCGGTAATCGCCGCAGCCATCAGGAATGTCCCGGCTTCAATGCGGTCAGGAATAATCGTGTGCTCGGCGCCGTGCAGCCGGCTGACGCCGCGGATTTGGATCTTGTGTGTCCCGGCGCCTTCAATTTGGGCGCCCATCTTGCTGAGCAAGTCCGCAAGGTCCTGCACCTCCGGCTCGCGTGCCGCGTTTTCGAGGACCGTGACTCCATCGGCAAGCGTAGCCGCCATCATGAGGTTCTCGGTGCCCGTCACGGAAACCGTGTCGAAGTAGAAGTCCGTCCCGCGCAGGCCATTGGCCCGAGCATCCACATATCCGTGGTCGAAACTGATAGACGCCCTAAGCTTCTCGAGTCCCTTGAGATGAAGGTTGATGGGACGAACGCCGATCGCGCAGCCCCCTGGCAACGAGACTCGCGCTTGTCCAAAGCGCGCCACGAGCGGCCCCAGCACCAACACCGACGCCCGCATTTGCTTGACGAGCTCGTAAGGCGCGACCGGGTTCAGCAACTGGCGCGCTTCAATCTCGATGCGATTGCCATGCGCCTCGTGCGTGACGGAGGAATCGACGCCCAGATCTTCCAGCAGGCTGCGCAGCGTGCTGATGTCGCGTACGCGTGGGATATTGTGAAGGACTACGCGCTGGTCCGTCAGCAGCGCCGCGGTCATCGCGGGCAACGCCGCATTCTTGGCCCCGCTGATCACCACCCGGCCTTCCAAAGGTCGCCCGCCGGTTATGAGAAACTTGTCCATGGGAGATCACAAACTGAATCAGTGAGTCTGTGGATCAATTCCTCCAATGACTCACTGATTCAGTGATTCATTGACTCACTTGTCCTCTTCCTCCATCGCCTTGCGCAAGACCGCCGCATTGCTCGGCCCTTCTTGAAGTCGGCGAGAGGCTTCTGATCTTGGAATCTTCTTCAATTCCATCAATAGCGCCGCGGGGAGGTTATGGCGAGAGGCCTTTAAGGCCTTGGCGGCCGCCGCCTGACTGGCGCCGGTAAGTTTCATCAGAATTCCCTCCGCTCGCTTCCACAGTTTTTGATTTGACAGTTGGACGTTGATCATATTATTGGAAAGCACGCGTCCCAACCGCACCATGGTCGCCGTGGAGAGCATGTTGAGTACAAGTTTCTGCGCCGTCCCGGCCTTCATGCGGCTGGACCCGGCGATCACTTCCGGTCCGACTACCGGGCAGATGGTGATATCAGCAAGGGCCGCCATAGGCGCATCCGGATTGCAGGTCAGAGCAATAATCTTGGCGCGGCGCCGTCGCGCAAAACTCATTGCGCCCAGGACGTATGGCGCTCGACCGCTCGCGGAAATCCCTACGAGTAGGTCGCGCGCAGTGAACTGAATTTTCCCTAAATCCCACACAGCCTGTTGCGGGTTGTCCTCGACCCCCTCCACCGAGCGCCACAGAGCGGCCGGAGCACCTGCCAGCACCGCTACCACTTGGTCCGTCCCAAAAGTGGGGACACACTCCGAGGCGTCGAGTACCCCCAGCCGTCCGCTGGTGCCGGCGCCTATGTAAACCATCCGTCCCCCGTTCCTGATGGCCTCGACTGCCCAGTCGACGGCGCGCGCAATCTGGGGGAGGGTCTTGCGAACCGCCGGCGCTACGCGATGATCCTCACGATTAATAATGCGTAGGATTTCCCTTATGGATTTGGTATCCAAAGAAGCTGAGGCAGGATTCGTTCGTTCCGTTATGCGTTCACGCGCTCTTGGTTTCATCGGTCACGATTTCACGTCTTGGTTTTCCCTGTCACCTGGCACCCGAGGCCCGGCACCTTCTTCACTTCTTTCCCGAAAGGGTCTCCCACCCGCGCCGCGACAAATCCCAGTAGATGATATATCCGGAGATGGCGGCGATGGCCA
Source organism: Terriglobia bacterium (assembly GCA_049522495.1). GTDB lineage: Bacteria > Acidobacteriota > Terriglobia > UBA7540 > UBA7540 > Bog-366. Next base: position 766 of record JBEKNU010000224.1, on the reverse strand, counting down.
GGAACAGGAGGCCGGTGCCGGTGGAGCCCAACAAGAGTTTGCCGATGGCGAACAGCACCATGTAAACCATCAAACATCCCAGTCCCCAATCCATCAAATTATACCAGCCATCCTGCGTGGGAGTGATTTCCGGCGCGAGTACGGCGATGTGCCGCCATCCGGCCACCCCCGGCCGCACGCGGCGGTAAAACTCCAGGAGTTTGGATTGCGGCTCCGGTTGCGTCAGGAGCGTGGTGATAACCCACACTACGGTGGTGACGATCACGGTCAGGAGCAGGTTCTTGGCGAACTGATTCGGGTCGGAAGCAGGGAACGGACTGGCAATGCGCAGCGCGATGGAGACCGTCGCCGCCGTGGCCATGGAGGAGATTTCCGACCAGGCGTTGATGCGCCACCAGTACCAGCGCAGCAGGTACACCGCTCCCGTGCCCGCGCCGATGTTGACCACCATATCCCAGCCGCCCGCCACCGTGTGCATGATGTAGGAAACTGCCGCGCTCACGACCATCAGCCCCATGGTGGAGATTTTGGAAGCGATGACGTAGTGGCGGTCAGAGCGATTGCGCGCCAGGAAGCGGCGATAGAAATCGTTCACCAGGTAGGACGATCCCCAGTTGAGTTGCGTGGCAACCGTGGACATGTAAGCGGCGGCAAAGGCGGCGAGCATCAGGCCGCGAAAAGCTCCGGGCAGGTAATCCACCCAGACCCGTACGAATCCCCCCTCGGCATCGGCGCCCGGCAAGCTCAATTGCGGGTAGAGGACCAC
>JBEKNU010000223.1:0-12661 GCA_049522495.1 Terriglobia bacterium | reverse complement strand
GGCCCTCCGGGAACCGGCAAGACCTTGCTGGCGCGGGCCATCGCCGGTGAGGCTAACGTTCCCTTCTTCTCGATCTCGGGCTCCGACTTTGTCGAGATGTTCGTGGGCGTGGGCGCCTCGCGCGTGCGCGACCTGTTCGAGCAGGGCAAGAAGAACGCCCCCTGCATCATCTTCATCGATGAAATCGACGCCGTGGGCCGTCATCGCGGCGCGGGCTTGGGCGGCGGGCACGACGAGCGCGAGCAGACGCTGAACCAGTTGCTTGTGGAAATGGACGGCTTCGAGTCGAACGAAGGAGTCATCCTGATTGCCGCCACCAACCGTCCCGATGTCCTGGACCCCGCACTGCTGCGCCCCGGCCGCTTCGACCGTCGTGTGGTGGTGCCCCGGCCTGACGTCGGTGGGCGCGAAGCGATCCTGAAGGTTCACACCAAGAAGATTCCTCTGGCCGAGGACGTTGATATCTCCGTCCTGGCGCGCGGCACGCCGGGCTTTTCGGGTGCCGATCTGGCGAACCTCATCAATGAAGGGGCATTGCTCGCGGCCCGCCAGAATCGCAAGACCGTGATGATGATGGATTTCGAGACGTCTAAGGACAAAGTCCTCATGGGCGCCGAGCGCAAGTCCATGATTCTCTCCGAAGAGGAGAAGCGCAACACGGCTTACCACGAAGCGGGGCACGCGCTGGTGGCCTCCGTGGTTCCGTACGCCGACCCGCTGCACAAGGTCACCATCATTCCGCGCGGCATGGCCTTGGGCGTCACCATGCAATTGCCGATCGATGACAAGCACACTTACACACGCGATTATCTCGAGACGCAGCTCGCCATCATGATGGGGGGCCGCGCCGCTGAAGAGATCTTCCTCAACCATATCACCACCGGGGCCGGCAACGACATTGAGCAGGCCACCGAGGTCGCGCGGCGCATGGTTTGTGAGTGGGGCATGTCGGACCTTGGGCCCCTCGCCTATGGCAAGAACCAACAGGAAATTTTCCTGGGACGTGACCTTGCCACGCAGCGTGACTTCAGCGAGGACACGGCCATCAAGATTGACCAGGAAGTGAAGAAATTCGTTTCCACCGGCTACACCCGCGCTCATGAGGTCCTCACTACGAATCGCGAAGCCCTGGTGCGCATCGCTGAGGCCCTGCTCGAGCGCGAAGTTTTGGACGCCAGCGAAGTAAGACTTCTGATCGAAGGCAAGGCCCTGCCGGAATTCGTCCGCTCCAGACCGCTACCTCCACCCTCGGAAACCGTCCAGGTGCTTAAGCCGCAACCCTCTTCACCCTCCGGCATGCCGCCCCGCGAGCGCCCACAACCGGCCTGACCGCAGAAAAAGGCGAAAAACGAAATTCGAAAATCGAAGCTCGACCTGAGCTTCGAGTTTCGGTTTTCGAGTTTCCTCTTCTTGTGAGGTGTTATAATTCGCCTATGATCACCGGCCTCAAATATACCCACGGTGATCTCCTGCTGATGCCCGAGGACGGCAAGAGGCGTGAGATTATCGATGGAGAACTTTACGTGACTCCTTCGCCAGTGAATTATCATCGGAAAATTCTATTCAACCTTACATTAGCATTTGGGAAGTTTCTCGAGAACCACCCCCTCGGTGAATTGCGGTTTGCTCCTTTGGACGTCATCCTGAGTGAACACGACGTGCTGGAGCCTGATCTGCTTTTTGTATTGAATGAACATAAGGACTTTCTGCAAGATTGGGTGCGCGGTCCTCCAGACCTGGTGGTTGAAATCCTCTCACCCACAACCGAGGCTCGTGATCGCGGCATTAAATTGAAAGCATATGCCCGATACGGCGTAGGGGAATACTGGATCGTCGATCCCGTCGCGCAAGTGGTTGAGGTGTACCGCCTGACGGCAGAAGGCTTCAACCTCGCCGCGAAATGCGCCAAGGGCAAGACGGTCAAAACTCCCCTGCTCCCCGGATTTTCTCTTGCCGTCGGCTCAATTTTCAAACCCTAAACCTTTCCAGACCTTTTATTGACTGCCGCACTTCTTTTCCCGCGCAATTTCGCGCCCGCCGATTTATACTCAGAGCAAATCTGAGGGCTGTAAAAACACACTTTGGAGGGGGCACATGAATTCGTTTATGGCGGAGCTTGTGGGTACAATGCTCCTGATCATTTTGGGAGATGGAGTCGTTGCCGCGGTGGTTCTGGCTAAAAGCAAAGCTGAGAATTCCGGTTGGATGGTGATTACCACGGGGTGGGCCATGGCGGTGGCGATGGGTGTCTACGCAGCGGGGCGCATCAGCGGGGGGCACATTAACCCTGCCGTCACCCTGGGCTTGGCGATGATTGGTAAGTTCCCGTGGAGCGATGTGCCCAAGTTCCTGGCGGCACAATTCCTGGGAGCTTTCCTTGGCGCGGTCGTCGTGTGGCTCGCTTATCTTGCGCATTGGTCCGTGACTGAAGACCAGGGCAAGAAACTTGCCGTGTTTTCCACCGCGCCGGCCATTCGCAAGCTGCCTTTGAACTTGCTTACCGAAATCATCGCGACCTTTGTACTGATGTTTGGCATACTCGCCATCGTGGCCAACGGTGCTCCGGCGCAAAGCGGCCTCGCTCCGCTGCTGATAGGATTTCTCATCTGGGCGCTCGGACTGTCGCTCGGGGGGCCCACCGGATTCGCGATGAATCCCGCGCGTGACCTCGGGCCGCGCCTTGCTCACGCGCTGCTGCCCATCGCGGGCAAGGGCGGCTCGGATTGGAGCTACTCCTGGGTGCCGGTCGTCGGACCCATCATCGGTGGACTTCTTGGGGCCGTCGCATATGTAGGGGTATTCGGATCCTAGGTTGTAAGCTGTCCGTGGCCCCTCGTCACCTGCGAGTGTACAGCGATCAGTTATAGGTGATGCCCAAAGAGCGCTCGTCTCGCAAGAATGGGGTTTGCATTCCAAGACGCGCGATGCTGATAATGGTCGATGGACAACTGACAACGGACCGCGGACAACGGACGTTGTTGTCTCACCATGGATACGAAATCTCGCCCTCAATTCCAAATCGAAGTTGGCGGCCGCAAGGTCGTGATGGGCGCTCGCACGCTCATCATGGGCGTACTCAACGTCACTCCGGATTCTTTCTCGGACGGCGGGCGTTACCTCGACCCGCTTCGCGCGCTCCAGCGCGGAGTGGAGCTGGCCCACCAGGGAGCCGATTGGATCGACGTGGGCGGCGAGTCGACGCGGCCCGGATCGCAACCCCTTGCTGCCAAGGAAGAGCTTCGGCGCGTGCTCCCGGTCATTCGCGGATTGCGCCGGAAGCTGCGTGACGTTCCCATCTCCATTGATACGACCAAGGCGGAGGTGGCGGAGCAAGCTCTTCGAGCCGGCGCCAACATTGTGAACGACATCAGTGGCCTGCGTTTTGAACCCGGCCTTGCGGGAGTTGCGCGCCGGTACCACGCGCCGCTGATCCTGATGCACATTCGCGGCCGGCCCGCGACGATGCAGCGCCAGCCCTTCACACCTAACATCTGGCGCTCGCTCGCCCAGGGCTTGGAAACGTCCATCCGCCGCGCGCTCGCCGCCGGAGTGTACCGGTCGCAACTCATCCTCGATCCCGGCCTGGGCTTCGGCAAGTCGCGCCGGCAGAACTACGAGATTCTCGCCGGCCTGGAAAAACTCCATCGCTTCCGCCTTCCCCTTCTGGTCGGCGCCTCGCGCAAGTCTTTCGTGCAGGCGATCGTCGCCGGCGAAGGGTTGGACCTTTCGCGTGCGCAGCGTCCCGGGGCTCGCTACTGGCCGATCGCCGGGACATCGGGGCGCCGCCACACTCCCCAACAAAATGCCGACCTCCTCCTGACGGGCGACGCCGCCGCCGTGGCCGCCGCCATCCTGGGCGGCGCTCACATCGTGCGCGTCCACGACCCCGGAGCCATCCTCCCCGCCGTGCGCGTTGCCGACGCCTTGCTTGCCGCGCGTCGTTAGCGCGCATTCCTCTCTACGCAAGGACGTTCTTGGGGGCTGCCGGAAGGGCGGGGCTTTAGCTCCACCGAAATCGCGGCTCCCCCCTCTGTTTGTCCCGCGCCTCGCGCAGCTTGCGGCTGCAAGCTGCGCGAGGCGGGGACACGGGAGTAATCAGTAAAGTCTTGTAACAGCGGGGCTGAAACCCCGCCCTTCCAACCCCGTGGTGAGAAGGCCGGGTTAGAACCAAGTTGACCCACTCCTCAACTTTCCGTTCGTGGCGCTGGTCGAGTATCATTTGCATATGGGCCTGGCGCGAAGTTCGTATGTCCCGCGATTTCTTTTTTTGGCCGTTCTGCTGGCACGGACGCCCGCTGCGGCGCCGGCAGGGCCGCGGCCCGTGCCGGAGGGAACGGCCGCACCTCCGCCGATCATCCTGATTTCCGTCGACACGCTGCGCGCCGACCATCTGAGTTGTTACGGCTACTCGCGGCTGCGAACGCCGCACATCGACTCGCTGGCGCGCGGCGGCACGCTCTTCGCCGATATCAGCAGCCAGGCGCCCATCACCTTGCCGTCGCACGTGTCGTTGTTCACCTCCACCTATCCTTTTGCGAACGGCATCCGGGAGAACGCCCAGGTCCTCCCGCCCGGAGCCCTGACTCTCGCTACCGTCCTCGCCGCGCATGGCTATAACACCGCGGCCTTCATCGGCGGATATTTTCTCGAACGCCGTTACGGGTTGGCCCAGGGATTCCAAACCTACGACAGCCCCTTTGACGCGCGCACCATCAACGGGGCGCTCGACCTGAAGCGCCCCGCATCGGAAGTGCTCGCGGGCGCGGAACATTGGCTCGAGCAGAATTCCGGCCGCCCCTTCCTGCTCTTCGTCCACTTGTTTGACCTTCACCAGCCCTACGACGCGCCCGCCGCTTATCGCACCCGCGCGCCGGAGAGCGAGTACGACCAGGAATTGGCTTACGTGGATGACTCGATTGGGATTTTTCTGGATTCCCTCGCGCGGCGGGGGCTGGACCGGCGCGCGCTGGTGGTGCTGTTCTCCGATCATGGCGAGAGCCTGGGGGACCACGGCGAAAACACCCATGGGTATTTCATTTACGACAGCACGCTGCACGTGCCGCTTATCTTCCATTGGCCGGGCGCGGAGGAGAGCCGAAATTCGAACCTCGAAAATCGAAACTCGGCGCAAGTTTCGAATTTCGAGTCTCGAGTATCGTCTCCCGCCGGGCTGGTTGACGTTGCGCCGACCGTGCTGAGCTTCCTGGGAATTCCGGCGCCCGAGAACTTTTGCGGTCATAGCCTGCTGGAGCTCGCGCAGGGCGGGGATCCGCCGCCGCGCGACGTTTACAGTGAAAGCTCTTACGCGCACGACAAATTTGGCTGGTCGACTTTGCGCAGCCTGCGCCGGGGAGGCTATCAATACATTGACGCTCCTCACCCGGAACTTTACGACCTGAAGCACGATCCCGCCGAGCTGCACAATCTCTTGCCCGGTCAAACGGCCCTCGCCGCGTCTTACCGCGAGCGATTGACGGCGCTGGTGGCAACTTACCGGTCCGTGCCGGCAACCACGGCCTACGTGCCGGGGGCCGCTGATAGCTTGCGCTCGCTCGGCTACCTGGAGATCACTTCGCCCCACGCCGCTTTCGACGATTCCGGAATCGATCCCAAAGACCGGCTGTTTGAGTACAAACGTTATCTGCTGGCGGGGCATCTGGCGCGCACCGGCAAGGTGGATGAGGCGGCCGGGGAATTTCAGGCCATCCTTGACGGCGATCCCCGCAACCTGCCGGCGTATATCGAACTGGCCCGCTCGGACGTGGCGCTGCATCGCTATCTCGACGGCGCGAATCAACTCAAAGCCGCCCTGGCGCTCGACCCGCACAATGTCGAAGCGGAAGAACTGCTCGGAGACATCTGGCTGACTGTCGGCGACCTCGAGCGCGCCGCAGCGGAGTTCCACCAATTGCTCGCCTTCGCGCCCCAGGACTACGAGGCGCATTTTGGATTGGGGCTCCTGGCCGCGCGCCGGGGCCAAGCCGCCGAGGCCGATCAGCATTTTCGCGCCGCCCTCGCCGCGAACCCACGCTCCGCCGAGGCACATTATCAACGGGGCTTGCTCCTGGAAGCGCAAAAGCAAAACCAGGAAGCGGAGTGGGAATTCCAGGCGGCATTGCAGATTGATCCCCAGTACCAGGCCGCGCGCCGGGAGCTTGCCAAGCTGACCGCGCGGCCACGCAGTTGAATTTGGCGCTCTCATCGCAGCAAGCATCTTGCGCTAGATGTAGGGCCGAATGGCGTTCGGCCCAGGGCCAGCGCCCCTGGCCCCTACGTTATTGCTTCGCGCCAGCCTGCTCCAAGGCGGCGCTGATGTACGGATAATCGCGCGCGTGCGCGAGAGCTGTCCCCCCTTTCTTGTCTTTAATGTTGGGATCGGCGCCCGCTTTCAGGAGCATCGTCACGGTCTCCGAATCTCCAAAATCAATGGTCGCAGCATAGAGGAGCGGTGTATAGCCGAAGTGGTCCACCGAATTCACCTCCGCCCCTCCGGCCAGCAACGTCTTCACCACCTCGGGGTGGTGGGCCACCACGGCCCAATCCAGTGCGGTCATGCCGTCATTGTCCCTCTCGTGGATATCCGCTCCGCCTTGGAGCAGCGCCTGGACGGTCGCAGGTTCGCCGAAGGCAACCGCCGTGAACAGGGGACTGGACGGGAACATCCCGATAAGATCCATCCTGCGGTTGGGATCGGCGCCCTTGGCCCGCAGCAAAGCGATGTTCTCGCGATCGCCCGTCAGCGCGGCCAGAAACAGCGGCGAGGCATTGAATGTGACCCCAGTGCCTGGGCGCGCCTCGGCGCCATGCTCAAGTAATAGCTTCACCGACGCAGAGGTGCCGAAATAAGTTGTAGCCACCATCAAAGCGGTGAACCCGGACTTGGCCTTCGCGCGCACGTCCGCGCCACGATCAATCAGCAGCTTGACCTTTTCCGCGCCAGGCGCGGCCATCATCAGGAGGGTTGTGCCCTCCGGGGTTTTGCTGTTGGGGTCGAGGCCGGCATCGAGTTGCGCCTTCAGCTCCTCCGCGGTGCCGAACAGGGCCGTTTCCATCCAGGGTTTCAGGCCCGCGGGCGAGAGAACGGCCGGGGGGTCGGGGTTGAAGTGGGTTGCGGTTTTCGGCAGAGCCAACATGAGCGCCATCGCGGCCAGGCAGGTGGCGTCCGTAGAAAGGAATTGGTCGTGTCCATAGGGAAAGCCACTTTCAATATACGGCGGGCTGACCGCGGCGGGGGAAAGCATCCGTGTGTGCACGTGCCATGAGCCATCGGCTTGCTGAGTGGAAAGCAGGTAGTGCAGCCCTTTCTGCCAGGCCGGGTCGGTGACTTCAACTCTTCCGGCTTCGTGAAGGGCCACCAGCGCCTCGCCGGTGGAATAGGCATCCGGCGGCATGTGGGGGAGTTCACCCCAACCACCGTCGGGCCGTTGCAACGCCGACAGGTCTTGTGCGGCACGGCGGCATTCCTCGGGAGTCGCGCGCGCCCAGTGCAGTCCAAGGAGCCGGAAAGTGAAGTCCTCTGTACTGTGGGGCTCCGTGGTGAGCAGCCACTTCCGGGCGCGCGCCGAGCGCTCCTGGACTTCTTCGCCAAGCTGCCCTGGCATATACAATCGCATGGTGCGCAACGCCAGGGCGGTGGCCGTGAAGAAGCTGTAGGACTGCGGCGGGCGGTCGTCGCCCGTGAACCAGTGACCGTCCGGCCGCTGCCAGTTGGCGATGCGCCGGGCATACACGGCGGTGACCAGGTTGGGTCTCACTCCCACCGCATGCGCGGCGAGCAGCGCCCACCCATCCGACGGCGCCGGATCGATGATCATGGAGTCCTGCACGGCGTGATCGATGGAGGAAAGATTCGGCGTGAAGAGGAAACTTTTGGCGGCCACCTGGCTGGCAGCGGCTTCGTCCACAGCGACTCCCCGTTCGCGGGCCAAACTCAGTGCCAGCATGGGCAGCGCGTGATCGTGGCATGAGAAGCACTGCATCACCTTGGAAAAGCCCGTCGAGCCGTGCTGGACAATGGCCACGGCGTGGCTCGCGGCGGGTCGAATCTGCTCAAGCGAAGCGGTCTGCGCGTGCAATACCGGAACGAATAGGCAAACTACAAGCACCCTGTGCATAGTCTCTCCTTGTGGAAATAGCCCTGAAAGTGATTAACATTTTGCACAAAATGCCCGAAAACCACAACCGCTAATTGATTCTGCGGCAGTCTCTGTCGTGTCCCCCAGCGTTGGATCGGCCCATCAAATGATCGAGCCATCGGGTCATCGGCTGGTCACGTGTTTGGTTTTAGATGACCCGATGAACTGATGGCCCGATAGAATCTTCTTTCCTTTCAGCAACATTCTGGCCTCGCAGGGATAAGTGGCTTATTTATCATAAACATTCTGGCCTTGGGATGAATTCGATCTGGGTCAATTTTATATCTCATTTGTTTTCAAAGACATTCTGGATAATACCTGCATTTTTGATGTATTCTTTCGTCTTTCATAATAGCCTACCCATGATTTTTGTGGCTCCCCTGTTTTCAATGACTTGATTTGCAGTTGAGGCCACCGCGCGCCCCCCGGTTTTTCGCTAACGTGCTGTGTTTTCATTAACATTCCGGCTTCTTGCGGGGTGTTTCGAGGATTCCTCCTCGCCGGCCCTCTCGGCGGTGGCGGGCATGTGCGAGCGCTCGCCATTGCCTGATTGGCAGCAACTCTTTTCTTGGTCATGGTGGGTTCTTTCGTTAGGGACAAGCGAACCTCTATAAGGCGGTGGATCGTGGTTAGTACATCGTGGTTAGGGGCCAGCCAACGTTCAACCTTCAGCTCGCTGCTTACTGCCGGCTGCCCACCGCTCTGAATCGCGGTGTTGAACCATAGCCTCGTGCCGCGCCGAGTGGCACAAGGACCATAGGCTCCATTTTACATAGGGTGGGCGGAAGCTGTCAAGTACTTTGTTTATTAATTGGCCAGTAATGTCGACTGAATGGGAGGAAATGGACAGCTTGTCCGAAAGCTTCGCGCGCCCCAGCCCGCGTAGTCGGCGAATGGTCGTAGCCCATTTGCAAGTCGGGGTGCTAGGCTTTGCGCCACTCGGCAATTTGCTCGCGCACTTTGTCGGCCTCGGGGTCTTCGACTTGCTCGAAGATCTTGAGGGCGGCTTCTGCACGGGCGATGGCCTGGGCGCGCTCCCCGAGCTTATTGAGCGCCAAGCTGATGTTCCAAAGGTTGGTCGCCTCGCCCCGGTGGTCACCAATCTCGCGGGCGATCTCGATCGCCTTTTCATACAACTTGACGGCACGACCGGTCTCGCCCAAATCCGTGTAAGCATTTCCCAGGTTGCCCAAGGCGTAGCCCTCCCCTCGCCGGTCACCTATCTCCCGAGTGATTGCCAGTTGCTGCTCATGAAATTCGATGGCGCGGCGGGTCTCGCCCAACTCCCTGTAAGCATTTCCCAGGTTGCCCAGTGAACTGCCTTCGCCCCGGCGGTCGCCGATCTCTCGCTGAATGGCCAGCGCTTGCTCGTAATACTCGATGGCACGGCCGGTCTCGCCCAAGAGTGCGTTGGCGATGGCTAGGCTGCCTAGCGTGTTGCCTTCGCCCCGGCGGTCCCCAATCTCGCGCGTAATCATTAATTGCTTCTCGTAGTGGTCGATGGCGCGGCGAGCATCGCCCAACTGCCTGTGGGCATTGCCCAGGTTCCCCGTCGCGGCACCCTCCCCGCGGCGATCACCCATTTCGCGGGTGATCGCCAATTGCTTATCGTACAACTCGATCGCGCGGCGGGTATCACCCAAAGCCGCATAGGCCAGCCCCAGGTTGCCCAGGGCGCTGCCTTCGCCCCGACGGTCGCCGATTCCTCGCTTAATTGCCAAGGATTGCTCACAATAACGGATCGCACGTTGGGCCTCGCCCAAAGCCGCATAGACCATCCCCAGATTGCTCAGGGCGCTGGATTCTGCGCGCCGGTCCTTCAACTTCCTTGCAATCTCCAGCACCTCGATCCAATGCTTCTGGGCCGTGCGAAAGTCTGAAAGTCGATAATACCTATGACCCAGGGCGTCCAGCACGGCTAGGCGTTTGCGGAGGGTGACCCCATCTTCGTGCCCTCGGGTTTCATTCAATTCCTGTAACAATCCACTGAACTCTTCAAGCTGTTTGCGGGTTTCAGTTGCGGGCTGGCTGGGGAGCGTTCTATAACTCTCCAGCAGTTGGTCCAAAGCCTTCGACTCGGCGGCTGGCCCTCCGAAGTGGAAGTGTCCGCTAATCCACTGAGTGAAGTCGGGAGCTTGCTTCAGAAGGAGGGTGAGGGATTCGTTTTCGAGCCAAAGGACGATGGGAAAGGGGAGGTCGCGGGCGATGCGCTCGCGGTCAAAGTTTAGGCGAGCGATAAAAGGCGTTCGTCCCTCGCCCTGGAGATTTTCCTGGCTGGCGGATTGGTAGATCAGCCCGTCAATTCCCGTGAGCATCACCGCCATCCGGCTGCCGTCGGGAAGCCCGTCCAACCGTGCCTTTACCGCCGCGACGAAGTCGCGGGAGTGGTTCGAAGAAATATCGACCTCTTTAACCTCCACGCCTTTTGCAGTGGCATCGGTGGCAACTCGTTTAAGGATTTCCTTCCGCAGTGAGGGCAGATTGCAGCGGGCTATAGCGAATGTGGACCCGGATGCGAGGTCTAAGAAGGCGAGGAGCTTTTGGTAGGACTTCTCCGTCGCCTCATCGAGGGCGGCGTTTGGGGCGGCTTCGTTTGATGGCAGACTTGAAGGCATCGATCGGCTCGATCAAAGGATTGACCTCGTGCCAAAGCTCCTTCCCATTGTACTCCAGGATGGCGAGGTTCGAGAGAAGTTGCATGGTAGCGTCGTCTTTTTCGATGCGCTTGTCTTTATGGGTGCGTGCAAGTAATTGGTAATCCGAGGGCTCCAACATCCGCTCGTAGTCCTGTTGGATGGAGCGGGCGGCATCCTCTAGAGCTTCGCTGTCGAGGGTTGCCAAACCGCGCGCCTGCGCACTTTGTACGGCTTCACGAAGCAGGCGAATCAGTTGACGGATCGACCCGCCGCTGCGCCGGACGAAGTCATTCGCCAGGGCCGACGGCTGAGGGAGAATCTGAACGCTGAGGCGTTTTTGGATGACCTGAAGCAGGGCGTCAATGCCGGGGCGGTTGGGTTCCCGACCGGATTTACTCGCTCGGACCTTGACGTTGGGAATGATCTGGTGGTTGGGGAAAACATTGGCCAAATGGCGGCGAGAGTAATAGGTATCAATGGAAACCGTGTAGACAGCATGACATGCCATTTCCTGAAGCTGCGAGCCGTGGGCGAAGAAGAGCTCCTCACTCCTTTGGGGGGGCAAGCGGTCAAGGTTGTCGAAGACGATCAAGAGCTGATACGGCTTGTTCGCATCACGTAGAGCCCGCGATGCGGCCGTCAGCAGCACGTTGGTACTGCTTGACAGGCCGCTAAATTGACGGTCAAGCTCTTGCCGCGTGGTGGTCGTGCGGGAAGAGCCCGCCTTGGCGTCAGCCGTCAGCTTGGCGAAAAGACGCGCGATGAACGGGATCTCTGCGCCGGCTCTGGCTTCAGTGCTTACTCCTGCCGAGAGTTTGACGGATTCCTCATTTTCTTTGGTTACGTCCATAAACCATTTTTCGACGTCGCGGAGCAGGTTATCGCTAAGCGAGACTCTCTCCTCGTGCAAGGATTCCAAGAGTTGTCGGCAGACCAGCAGAAAAAGGTCGGTGTAGTCGATGTCTTGGGGATCAAGAAAATCTGTGACGTCCAGGTAGAGCATGAAGCAGGAGCGCCCAAGAGCCTGTTCCAAATGTCGAAGCTCCGTGGACTTGCCGGAGCCCCGGTGACCGCTGAGAACAATGGGCGAGTATTGGCCTTCGCCGCAATTCTCGATCGTCTGCCTCATGTACTCGGTGGCGCGGGAGTTCCTGGCGCGCGTGAGGTCCACGTAATAGGGGTCGCCGCTCCCCAGGGATTGCTGCGGATTCGTGGCTTGAAAGGCTTCGCGGAGCGTCGTGGCAGGTTCCATCGTTGTCATCTCCCCGCCAAAGCGTACCATGAGTCGCACCGGCGTTGCTACTTTCTAAGGCCGCTCCGCCGTCTCGCCTTTTTTGCTGACACCAGATGGTAACTGCCTTCCAGAAGTTCGCGAATTTCTTCCCAGTTCAACGGAGCCGCGTGCACACGCAAGGTTACCCAACCATGCTTCCCCGCGTAGGGCGTCAGGAAGAAGCGGGGATCCTTCAGGAATACGCCCTGCATCAGCTTTCCCACTTTCAGCGCGATGCCCAGCACCCCCTTATATTCCTCGAGCACCGCGAAGGTCTTCCCGGCCACTTGAAAAGTGGGGTGCCCGAACGTCACGGTTTCCGTTGCTCCCGGCAATTGCCGGCAGATTTTCCGCAATTTCCCGAGAATGGTGTTGGTGGAGGGCATGCGCAAGAGGGTCACCTCAATTCATCTTGAATCCCGCACTATATCATCATCGGCAGGGTACATTTTTGATCCCCAGGGGATACATTAGGCGGCGGTCTCCGACCGCCGACTGGAGTTTCTACATTTTTCACGCGTCGGCGGCCTGGGTGAGGGCGCGGTCGGTGAGTTGGAAGCCCAAGGATTGGGGGCTTTCGGGGTGGTCGACCATTTCTTTGCGCAGCAGGGTGACGA
>JBEKNU010000222.1:0-12733 GCA_049522495.1 Terriglobia bacterium | reverse complement strand
GTCGCTCAACTTCCTCGGGGGTCAACACCAACTTTGCACGCCTCGATTTTCCTGCCATGCCACCGAGCATACCAGGAAAGCGGGCCTATGTGAACATCTTTTAACGAAACGATATACTAGTCCGCGAAGTATTGACTCGCGAGTTTCGAATTTCGCTTTTCGCGTTTCGGTCACTTCTGGCTCCTGACTTCTGGCTCCTGGCTCCTCGCTCCTGACTCCTCGGCCACGATCTTCTCCACTAGGTCTTTGCAGAGTGGGCAGGTGGGATGGTTGATTCGGCAGGCGGCGATGCTGGAGTTACAACCGCATGGGCAGGGCTCCATGTTCAGGCGATAGAGTATATGATTTCTTTGGGCCTTCGAAAGAGAACTCCCATCGACGCCGGGAACTTCCGTGGCGTCTGACGGGACGAAGTCAGGCGCAGTCTGGGGACAGCCCGCAGGCGTCGGCTGAAGCGTGGCGGGCTCAAACTTCCCTCGAGCCGGAGCCATGGCCCACACCAGTCCAGCCAGCAGAATCAGGCTGAGCGCCACCAGTCCAGCGGAACTGCGGGGTTTCCCTTCGGAGGTTGTGGGTGGCAGAGGGCTATTCGAATTGAATTCGTTGGAAGACATCGGATTCCACCGGCTTCAACGGCACGTTGCGAGGTACAATTTTTATGCTCACAGTCAACGGGACACTTGCCGGTGGCAGGCAGGCGTGATCGTTGCATGCCTGGTATGCAAATTTGGCCTTCAGCGTATAAATTCCCGCTGGCATGACCTTCCCGGCTTGCAGCAGCGCGCCCACCACCACGGTGCCTTCATACACGGAGAGCGGGACGTCAGAGAACGCGAACTTCTTGGGCGTCCCCTTCGGGTATATTACATTTTTCACCGTGAACTGCTCGCTGGGATCTACTTTGAGTTCGGTAGCGATCAAGTAATCCAGCGACGGCTTGTGGTCGTTGATGTGATAGCCGGCGGCCACCTGCGCCAGCACGGCAAGTTTTACCGGAGAGTCGGCGTGCGCCGCGTCAGTGGCCATCACCGCGTGGGCCTCCACCACGGGATTGTTGTTCTGAGCCCGTCCCAGGCTCGTTGTCATCAGCATCAAAACCCAGCCCCACAGAAGCATCCGCATATGCCGTAACTCTCGCTCCTTCGAAGTTTGCAATCCCGCTCTTGAGCTTTCTACCCTCGGTCAGAAAATTCAAGATGTCATCGTCAGCTTCAACTATTTAGCAGTGACACCAGAGCTCTTGTCCTTGAGAAATGCCTCCAGTTGATCTTGCGCCAGCTTTCGGCTGGTGGCACAGTTGCGGTCCACCCGGCGGCACTTGAGCAAGCTGAACTTACAGCCACAGGTGCATTGCTGCCCTTCCAATCCCTTCTTGTAGGCTTCTTTCTGATCGGCGGTCAGTTTGGTTAAATCAACGCCGGGCACTTCCGAATCGATAGCTGCGGGGTTGCCCAATTCGACTTTGTCGTCCGCGAAGATTTGCCCCGCCTGGTGAAAGTCTTGGGCTTCGTCCGCCGCGCTGGCTGCCAGCAACCCCTTAATTTCCGCCTCAAAGACGCCGGAGTCATAGGCGCCAACGTGCTTCGCATAGATGCGGCCGTCGCGTCCGATCACGAAGGTGGTGGGGTATCCCTGCATGACGCCATAAAGCTCCCCCAGCCGGTCGTTGCCGATCGCAACAGGATAATTCATCTGCAATTCCTTGTAGAATTCCACCACAGGTTCCGGGCTCTCGTCCATGGAGATGCCAATCATGGTAAACCCCTGGGCTGCGTAACGCTTTTGCATCTCAATGAAGCCGGGAATCTCGATCCGGCAGGGCCCGCACCACGTCGCCCAGAAATCGAGCACCACCACTTTCCCCTGGTAGTCACTCAGCTTGAGCGGCTTGCCGGTGATGTCCGTCAGCGAAAATGCCGGCGCCAGGGGGTGGCTCCCATTGCTTTTCGTTTGCGCCCTCACGGCGGGCGCAATCCAATAGTGGTTTATGTAATACAAGCCCACGACCATCACCACCGCCAGCAGAGCGCCGGCGAGTAACTTGGCTCTTAGAGCCGTGGGGGTCTCCTGGGGAGAACCCTCCGGCGCTTTTGATGCCTGGGGCGTATTCTCGATAGGTGTCTGTTCTTCCACAGCCCACACCTCACTGTGATTTAACGCTTGGCGCGTTTAGGGACGGGCGACTCGGTAACCGCCCGCGCATTTCCAGCCGCAACTCCACCGTCCGCCGTCTGCGCCCGGCCGAAACTGACTTGCTGCGCCGCTTCCCTCACTTGTTGAGCGCGCCGCTCATCCCTGCTCGCTGGGCCTGCGCTCAGTTCTTCGGCGCGATCACCACGTCGCCAAATCAATGCCGTGGCAATCCCTGCCAGCGCCAGCAATGCGATGAACTGAGACGTCGAGAGTAGGTGATGAAACACAAAACCCCGGTCTTCATCGCCGCGCAGAAATTCCAGAAAGAATCGCGCCACCGCGTACAGGCCCACGTAAACAAGGAATACATCTCCATCCCGCTTCCTCTTTGGGAACCACCATAGCAGCAAACCAAAGATTACCAAAGTCGTGATGGATTCGTAAATCTGCGTGGGATGTAGCCGCACTCCCAATGGGACCCCCGTGGCTTCATGCGCGAGGGTGCTGGTAAAAACCACTCCCCACGGGCAGGTGGTGGGTTTGCCGTAATCGCAACCGGCGCTAAAGCATCCCATCCGTCCCACGCTATGGCCCAGCGCAAGAGCGGGCGAGATCACGTCCGCCAGCTTCCAAAAGGAGAGTTTATGCACCCGCACGTACCAGAGGGTGAAAAAGAGCGTCGCCAGGAAGCCGCCGTAAAAAACCCCGCCCGCCTTGAGGGTTGAGAGACTGAAAATTTGGCTGAGATGGTCGGGGTAATCATTCCACTCTGTCAGGACCATTAAGACTTTAGCGCCGACCAACCCTACCAGGATCCCCCACGTATAAAAATCCAATATCTGTGCCGGGTCCATGCCCACGCGGGGGCCCAAGCGCATGGCGGTATACATCCCGGTCAGGATGGCCAACACCAGCAGGACGCCGTAGGTCGGCAGGTGGAACCAACCGATGTTGATTAAAATCGGATGCAAACTTTTTCCTCTCCTGCCTTTATGGCCTGCCAGCCTTCCGGTTTCCCAACCCTACAGCGAAAACCGGTTCAAGAATGAAAAATACCCGGAAATAATCGTTAGCTTGTTAAAGGCCATCAGCGTGCCCAGCGCAATTAGCAAAACGCCGGATGCCACTTCCACCGCCTGCAAGTGCTTGCGGAATCCTTTATAGAATTTTAGGAAGCTACTAAGCCCCAGACTTGTGAGCAGGAACGGGATGGCGAGTCCTGCGGAATAAACCGCCAGCAGAAACATGCCCTGCAACACCGTCTGTCGCTGGGCCGCAAGGGCCAGGATCGTTGCCAGAATGGGTCCGATGCAAGGAGTCCACCCAAAGGCAAACGCGAATCCCAGCAGGAACGCTCCCCCCAGGCTGCGCCGCGGCGCGCCCGTATCCAGCCTCGCCTCACGGTAGAGCAGCGGAATCTTCACCAAGCCGGTCAAGTGCAACCCGAAGATAATCACAATGATGCCGGCGATAATGTTGAAGGTTGAGCGCTGCGCCAACAGGAATCTTCCCACCCACGTTGCCGAGGCGCCCAGGAGCACAAAGACCAGGGAAAACCCCGCCACAAAAGCCAGGGAATTGCGAAGCACCCGGCGCAGAAGCTCTCCGCTGGCCTCTTGCTTCAACTCTTCGATCGAGGCCCCGGAGAGCATCGAAATATATCCCGGGACCAAGGGCAGCACACACGGTGATAGGAAGGAAGCGATCCCCGCCAAAAAGGCGATGGGAATGCTCAACTCGTGGGTCATGATTCGGCCGTGCTCCTCATTTTATTAGACGCAGCAGACCCTTTTGGGTGACAGACGAGACAGGAGCGCGAGGTCTTCCTCTTCCCTTCCCGAGCATCTCCCTCGGGTAACTCACCGGGCAAAGGCCCCCACACTGCTGGGGAAAACCGACACCCCGCCCTTGTACCCACTTCCAACTCAAGTGTACCATAGCGCCGTGGGTTGACGATTGCCGACGGACGATTTTCGATTGTTTTCAATCATCAATCGTCCATCGAAAATCGGCCATGAAAAAGGAGCCTCACCTAACTTGCTGCGCGCCATTATCTTCGACTTCGATGGCATCATCGTAGACAGTGAACCGCTCATTTTGAAGTTGACCCAGGAAATGGCCGCCCTCGAGGGCTGGGCCGTCAGCGAAGAAGAGTATTACCGTGACTACCTGGCGTTGGACGACCGCGGGATCGTCGAACATCTTTATGCCAGCCATGGGCGACCCGTGGACACTGCCCGGCGCGACGAGTTGGTCGCCTGGAAAGGCCAACGTTACCAGGAAATCATTCGCGACGGTCTGCCTCCCATGCCGGGAGTGGTAGAGTTCGTTACCGAAATGGCCAACCATTATCCGTTGGCAATTGCCAGCGGCAGCCTGCGTGTGGAAATCCACCACTTGCTGACCCAGTTGGATTTGCGCGAAAAGTTCGCCGTTCTGGCGACAGCCGACGACTGCCGACGCTCGAAGCCGGACCCCGAGGTCTACCTCACGGCTCTTTTCCGCCTGCGAACACTGCCTGACTTCCGCGACCAATCGCTCCAGTCGGAGGAGTGCCTCGCCATCGAGGATGCGCCCTTGGGAGTGGTCGCCGCACAAGCCGCGGGCTTTAAATGCCTGGCGCTCGCCCACAGCCGGCCCCCCGCAGAGCTCCAGCATGCGGATTTGATTGCGTCGGATTTCGCGGACGTGGACATGCGCGACATCCGCACCTTGTTCCGCTGAACGGTCATCTCCGGCGTTTCAGTACTACGAACGACGGCTACTCAGGGTGTCGCGCTTCGCGGGAATCACGACGCGTCGACTCGAACATCCTCTGGACACGTTTAGTTTGCGGCCGATGCAAGAAATTATCGCCCGCCCGTTCTATGCTTGGAAGCATTCCGCCTCTGGAGGGAAGCGGCGCCTCAGCTATCTTTCCGGGCCGGTAAGCGGTAGGCTGGGAGCTTTCCAAGGATGGCGCAGGAATCCCCGGATCAGGAAGGTTAATCATGATGAAACAACACCCCGCCGTGCGGCTCATCGTGGCAATCGTTCTGGCAGGCTGGATCGCTGCGGGAGAGGCGCGGGCGCAGAACACGGTGACCTCCACCGAGCAGGACCAGAAGGAACTGGCGGTCACCGTTTATAACTCCAACGTCGCCCTGGTGCGCGACGTCCGCCGCGTGCGCCTGCC
Source organism: Terriglobia bacterium (assembly GCA_049522495.1). Classification (GTDB taxonomy): domain Bacteria; phylum Acidobacteriota; class Terriglobia; order UBA7540; family UBA7540; genus Bog-366. The sequence continues at coordinate 7,425 of JBEKNU010000222.1, read as the reverse complement.
CGACGGCGCCATCGACTTGCGCTATATGGATATTGCCGCGCAGGTAAATCCGGCAACGGTGCACATCGTTTCTCTGACCGCTCCCAAGGAGCTCAACGTGCTCGAACAGGACTACGAGTACGATTTGCTGAGCCCGCAGAAGCTCCTGCAAAAATATATCGGCAAGGAACTGACACTGATCCGGGTCATCACGGAAAACAATTCCACCAAGGAAGTTCCCGTGAAAGCCGTGCTTTTGGCCGACAACGAGGGGCCGGTTTGGAAGGTGGGGAATGAGATTATCACCGGCATGGGAGCGGATCGTTATGTCTTTCCCGACTTGCCGGAGAACCTCTACAGCAAGCCGACACTCGTCTGGCTGCTGGACAATCGCAAAGCGGGCGAACAGACGGTGGAAGCTTCCTACCTGACGAACCAGGTGAATTGGAATGCCGATTACGTGCTGACCGTACACTCCGACCAGAAGTCTGCGGATTTGAATGGCTGGGTGACCGTGGTGAACCAGAGCGGCGCGTCTTTCCGAAATGCTCAACTGCAACTGGTGGCGGGCGAATTGAATCGCGTGACGCCCCCGCGCAGCACGATGCGGTTCGAGATGATGGCCAAGGCAGCGCCCGCGCCCGTGCCGCAATTCGAGCAGGAAGCGCTCTCCGAGTATCACCTCTACACGCTCGAACGCCACACCAATATTCAAAATAATGAAACCAAGCAGATTAGCCTGCTGGCCGCGGCCGGCGCAGCGGTGGAGAAGGTCTTTGAGGTTGATGGCCAGTCCTATTATTACCAGAACTCCCAGAGCCCCGGGCAACCGGCCAAAGAGCCGGTCCAGGTTCTGATCAAATTCAAGAACGCCGAAACTAACTCGTTGGGAGTCCCGCTTCCCGCCGGAACCGTGCGCGTCTACCAGGGGGATTCCAAAGGCCGCGTGCAATTCATCGGAGAAGACCGCATCGACCACACTCCCAAGGATGAAACGGTGAGCCTCCACATCGGCAACGCCTTCGACGTGGTGGCGGAGCGCAAGCAGACGGATTTCCAGCGTCTGGGTCCGCACAGCGTCGAAGTGGAGTACGAGATTTCGCTTCGTAACCACAAGCCCGATCCGATTACGGTGTTGGTCAATGAACCCATCGGGGGTGATTGGACGATGCTCAGTTCGACTTTCAAATTCGAAAAGACCGCCGCCTTTGCAGCGCGCTTTACCGTGCCGGTGGCGGCCAATAGCGAAGCGCAACTCAAGTATCGCGTGCGGATTCACTGGTAGAAAGCGCGCCCGTAGCATCCATGGTCGCAACTTTGCTCCCCCCTGACTTGCCGGCAGTTACCCTCCGGCCTGCGAAGCTCGCGGACGCTCCGGCGTTCGCGGACCTCGCCACCCAACTCGGGTACCCCTCCTCGCCGTGCCAGGTTGAGGAGCGCATGGCCACGGTGTTGGGGGATCCGAAACACCTCATTCTGGCGGCCGTTTCGGGAGGCCGCGTGGTGGGTTGGGCGCACGCCTATGTGTGCTGCCTGGTGGAGAGCGACACGTTTGCGGAACTCGGGGGTTTGGTGGTGGATGAAACCTCTCGCGGCAAAGGCGTGGGGGCAAAGTTACTGGAAAAGGTGGAAGACTGGGCGCGTCAAAAGGGGTGTGGCGCGGTCGCGGTGCGCTCCAATGTCATTCGCCATGAGGCGCACAAATTCTATGCGGCTCGCGGATACGAGCAGATCAAAACCCAGCATTCCTTCCGCAAGCTGCTGTGATTTTCATGGCCGAACCGCCGGCGCAGGCGCCGAGCGCCACTCCAGTTCGTTTGGCTCCGTCCCAGTCAATTAATTCCCAGCGGTCATACGATCTCGAAGGTCTGGACCTTCCACGGTTTAGATTCAAAATCCACTTTGCCGGAATGGCAAGCCACATCCGCAATCTTCTTTCCCAGAAAATTGGTTTCGCGGGCGTGGGCTGCTGGCACGCCGATTTCGATAGAGGCAGGCCCCTGCTTGCCTTCCACCTCTACGGCGCGGATTTCAAACCCTGGTCCTTCCTTTTTCCGGAACGCCAGTACTTGCAGGTTTTTCGGCTCCACGCGGACAAAGCTCTTGCGCGCAGGCAAGCTGCCTCCGCGCCGCTTGCCGAGCACCGTGATGAGTCCCTGACCGAATGCCTCGGCCGCCCGCACGCGATCAGCATGTGTGATGCTTCCGTCGTGCGGCGCAAGGGCATGACGGTACTCGGAATAGCGTGGCCAGCCATATTCATGGCTGAAGTATGATTCCCACTCGCGCATAACCAAATTAGAAAATACCCCATTGGCGTCACGCTTGAAGTATTGAGTTCCCGGGTGCAGGATCAGAAGGCCCGTTCCCTCTCCGACAAGATCCACGAAAGTGCGCCCTTGGAAATAGGGCCGCTCCGTCGTTTCAATTCCCAAGGGGAAATCGCGAATCACCGAGGTGGGGGCGAAACCGAGCGCTAACGTCATCCAATAGCCTTGCTGGATTTCGGCGGGGAAACGATGGTCAGCACCGAGAGCGTCGGTGGCCGGCGGAATGTCCGCCAGCACACGCGTCGTCACCTCCACCCAGGGAAGCCCTGCGCAGAGGGTGACGTAGCTCTCAAACTTTATAAACCGCCAGTAAATATGCGTTCTGAGTGTGGCGCGGACAGGGCCTTTTTCAAGCCAACGGATCCAGGAATCGCCATTCGCGTGCGCCGGCTCCACTCCGGCGGACGCCGGGGAGCTCGCGCCGCCCTCATAGATTGCTTCGCATTGTGAGGAGTCGAAAAACGGCGGGATGCTACTCCCATGGTGGCCGTACTTCTTGGCCACGTCTTCCCCGTACAGTCCATAGTCCTGATTGGGGGTACCTTTGAAAGTGGGGAACGCCCCTTTCTGTGCATCGAGCATCTCGCGCCCGGTGCGCTTGTCAACCAGACTGATGATCGCGCCGAACTTGGGACTGAGTTTGACCTTCACGAACTTATTCTCCATCGCCAACTGTTGCTCATCGATGCGCAAATCCGTGTCGGAAGGCGGGGCTGTTTGAGGCAGGAACTCCAGAGAATAGGAATCGTAACCAACGCTGGGAACATCAGCGGCCACGAAGGCCAAATCCGCGACGAGCAGGCTTCCCGCTTCGTTCTTCTCGCTCTTAATGATTTGGGAAGGCACCACGCGGCCACTGCGGTCCCTCAGCACGATGTCCCGGGTGTTCTCACGAATCGGATAGATGCGCCCCGTGGTTGCCGCGCAGGTGCGTTGCCAGGCGCTGGGGTTGAAAACCGTGACCGCCAGTTCCCCCTGCGGCGATGGTCCGGAGCTGATCCGATCAGCAATCGCACTGAGCGACGTGGTCAACACCCTCTGTCCTTGCTCATCGGCTGCATCCAAGTGGTTGTAACCGATAGCTCCCCAAGTAAAGTTGTGATGGTCCTCCAGGCGATCGAGCGGCGCCATGCGGTCGCCTTGCCAGCGCGAGTATTCGCAGAGCCCCACATCGTGGCTCTGGGAAGCGAGCAAGTGTTTCCAGGCCTCCTCCAGGGAGTGCGCGTGGCCTTCCGCGCCCAGGCCGGCGGCAATGGCATCAAAGCGTTCCGCGGCCAGCAACGTTCCCTCCACCTTGCGGTCCATGATTCGCAGTTGGTCTCCGCCCAAACCCCAGGTCAGCAGTTTGTTCCAGTCGTCCATGCGAAAGTAAACGGGTTCCTGGGCGGCGCTGCTGCCATGCCTGTCGAGATAGTCCTTCAGGGTAACGAATTCGACGGGGAACTGGCTGGCGATCTTCTCGTATCTTTCCGAAGTTTTCAGGTATGAGGGTTGTTCGGCCGGTTCCCATCCAAATTCCTCCCAGGTAAACAGCATCGGCCTGCCCAGCGCTTGCAATTTTTTGAACGCCTCGGAAGTCGCGAGTTTGATCAGGTCGGGGGAATAACCGAAAAGCGAATTCTTCGGTGTGCTCAGGATGGTCGCACCATCCATTCCTTTCCAGTGGAAAGCATTGACCTCCAGGTAAGGAATTCCCGCCCGGCCCCATGTGTCCACCTGGGCGAGGCTGGCATAGCGGTAGCCCGCTCCCACAGCAATTTGCGGGATTTGCGGGTGGGAAAACTCTTCCTCGTCCAGAAACGTGGCGACTTCGTAGTTCAGCGCTTTGCGTATAGTTTCGCGCCCATACACAAGCTGGCGAATGTTCGACTCTCCGCTGAACATAGTTCCCATCGGCTGGGAATAGGTGCCGCCGATCAACTCAACCTTGTCTTCGGCAAGATACTTTTTCAGCCGTTCCGCAACCTCCGGGAACTTCTCCGCCATGAGCTCGTAGGCGCGGGCATCCAATTCCAGGCAGGTTTTGACGTGAGGCGCCAGGTCGGCCATTCCCATCGCATCGATCGCCGAGAGGACGCAGGACTCGATTCCCAATTGCCAGCCGATGCCGATGTAACTCCAGTGATTGCAGAGCGTGATGCAAATCCCCTCAGCCTTGTCCTCCCCATGCGGCAGGAGATTGCTCAAGCGGGGAGCAATTGCGGCGCTGAGGCCGCCGGCCGAAGTCATCTTTACAAACTTCCTGCGTGAAATCTTTGCGTCTTTCATTCCGAGCCTCCCGAGGAAGTGGTGGGGCGCCTCGCAGCATTAACCAGCGGGCGGAACGCGCATTGGGACCGCTGCGCCGAAGGCCCTTCTTCACCTCTTTCGCGGAAGGTTTGTTAGCACCAGGGAAGGTTAAAGTCAAATGAACTTGAGCGCCGACATCGGTAATTTGCTTTTTGCCGGTGCGGCAGAAATCACGGAGCGATATCGGAGGGATTAATTAAAGCTGCGCGCGCCGGTCTTGCGGGCAGCGAGATTTTTCCCGGAGCGGAGCGCGCAGAGTTCAATTCCGCCTTGGCGCGCGCGGCGCCGCGGGACTTTTGTAGATTGCGGCACGTGCGCGGGTTGGGGATTAGCTTTCGCCGGTTCCGCTGCCCGGGGGGTGACGTCGGAAAGCCAGGACAAGACGCGAAAATAAAATGCCGCCATGCGTTCCTGCTCAACCGTTTGCATCTGAGCGGAATCATCCCTGACCATGCCGGCCCGAGAGTTGCGGTCCGCCGCGATGCTGAAGAGTGACACCACACCCGCCAGGATCAGGATTAGAAATGGGATGGGTAGAACTCGCTTATTCTTCATAACTCTCTTTCGGCTGAATTTTATCTTCCCTTTGGTAAATTCCGAGTTCTGAAATTGCAGTGCTTATGATGACTCTGACGTCTCAATTTAAATTTGGTTAGCCAAAGGCTGAACGTTTGCACTCGAAATTGATTAGATGCAAATGCGCGCGGAAGGGTTACACGCAGTTCGCTGCATACCCAACGGCGCTACAGAATCAACATGCAATCTCCGTAGCTGTAAAACCGGTAGCGCGCTTCCACCGCATGGCGGTAAGCGCTCAGCACGAAGTCTTTTTCCGCAAAGGCGGAGACCAGCATGAGCAGCGTCGATTGGGGAAGATGGAAGTTTGTCAGGAGTCCGCCGACAACCCGGAAGGGGAATCCCGGAATAATGAAGAGGCGCGTTTCGCCGCGGCCGGGCGTGATTCTGCCGCCGTGCTCGCGCGCCACACTTTCCAGCGTGCGGACACTCGTTGTCCCTACGGCGATGACGCGCCGGCGCTCGTCGAGAGCCCGGTTGATGGCGACGGCAGCGGCCTCTGAAACCTCGTAGCGCTCGGCTTCCATGTGATGGTCCTCGATCTGTTTCACTCGCACCGGCTGAAAAGTTCCGAGTCCCACGTGCAGGGTGATTTCGCAGGTTTCCACGCCCCGCGCGGCGAGTGCGCTCAAAACCCGCTGCGTAAAATGCAGTCCCGCGGTTGGCGCTGCCACGGCCCCGCGCACTTTGGCGTAGACAGTCTGATACGTGGCGCGGTCGTTGGGCTCATCGTGGCGATGAATATAAGGCGGCAAGGGTACGTGACCCACCCGGTCGAGGGCTTCCTCAATCGTTCCCGTGCGCGCCCGCAGCCGCGCCCGGCGCACCCCGTATTCGCCTCGACCCAGAATTTCCGCTTCCAACTCGTTGTCGCCAAATAACAGCACTTCCCCCGTTCGCACTTTGCGCCCGGGATGGACCAATCCCTGCCAAATGTCCTCGCTTTCCTGCCGGGTCAGCAGGAGTTCGGTTTCACCCGTCAGGAAACCGCGCTGGCTGGGATTATTCTTTCCCACCGGCTGCGCGGTAATTCCTCGCCGCCGGCCCAGCAGGCGGGCGGGAAAAACCTTGGTGTTATTGAAAACCAAAAGATCATCCGGCTGGAGAAGTTGAGGAATCTCGCCAAACGATGTGTCTTCCCATTGCTTTGCCGCACGGTGGAGCACCATCATGCGTGAAGCATCACGCTCGGCCAGCGGCCTTTGGGCAATAAGTTCGGCGGGAAGGGTATATTCAAATTCTTCCAGATGCATATGGAAGGAATTATGAATTATGGATTGTGAATTATGAATAGATTTCTGTCATTGCCCGGACTAGATATTCGTGATTCGGTAAGTAGGAGCCGAAGCCCGGAAGTCGGGCTTGTTTGCTTATCACTCGTCACTGGTCACTCGCCACTGTTCTTATGTGCTAGAGTTACAAAATGAGCGCGCCCACCGTCGTCATTAGTTCTCGGGGTGTCGAGCGGCTTGCCTGCGGGCATCCGTGGATTTACCGCTCGGATGTCGTCAGGTCGGACGGAATCGAGCCGGGCGTGGTGCGCCTTATCGACCAAAAGAATTCCTTCTGGGGGCAAGCTCTTTACAGCACCCAATCGCAAATCACCTTGCGCTTTCTGACTCGCTACGCGCGGCCCGTTGACGCTGCCTTCCTCACCGAGCGAATTCGCAGCGCGGCCGCCTTCCGCCAGCAGGTGGCAGCCGGGGCACAAGCTTACCGGTTGGTCGCTGCCGAAGGCGATCTGCTTCCCTCCCTCATCATCGACCGATACGGCGATTGCTTGGTCATTCAAACTCTCAGCCAGGGGATGGACCGGCTGAAGTCCACGGTGGTTGAGATCCTGCAAAAGGAATTCGCACCGCGCGCGATCCTTGAGCGCAATGATGCCGCCGTGCGCGGCCTCGAGGGTCTGCCGGAGCAAAGCGGGGTGCTGGCGGGGGAAGAAGTTCGCGAAGTTGTGGTGGAAGAAAACGGCGTGAAGATGTGCTTCGACTTGTTGTACGGGCAGAAGACCGGAGGTTTTCTCGACCAGCGTGAAAATCGCGCCGCGGCCGCGAATTATGCGTGCGGGCGAGCGCTGGATGGCTTTACCTACACGGGTGGATTCGCCCTCACCCTCGCGCCGCATTGCGATTCGGTTCTGGGCGTCGATTCCTCCGGGGACGCGCTGCGACAGGCGGCGCGCATCCAGGGACTGAACGGATTCACCAACCTGGAATGGAAGGAAGCCAACTGCTTCGATTTTCTTAAG
>JBEKNU010000221.1:0-12748 GCA_049522495.1 Terriglobia bacterium | reverse complement strand
CGATTTCGCAAGCTGTTAGTGAGTTTTGAAAAGACCGAAGAAGGTTACGTCGCGCTGTTGGCCTTGGCTGCGGCCATGATTTGTTGGCGCCAGACTATTTCTATTTACGGATAAGCTCTTAAGCAGAAGGAGTTTTCGCGGCACCGCGGGCCGAAGTGGCGGCCCGCGGTGGCGAAATTCTTACAAGAACCTACAAAGCTTCATATCATTATTTGCCTTACAAAACCTTCAATCCATCCCTGCCTTACAGCAGTTTCATTGCATCCGGGCGCCAGTGGGCGGCCTTGCCAGTTTCGTAGCTGACGTTACTTAGCAGGGCGGTGCCGGCGGCTCGGAAGCCGAAGACGGGCTATATCACGATGGGCCGGCGGCTGCGGACGGCGGGTGCAGGTCTTAATCTGCTAACATTTCGCGGAAGGAAACGACACCGAGGAGGATACCCAAGTGGCGAGCATCAAGGTTCTCTCGATTGACGGTGGCGGGATTCGGGGGATTATTCCGGCTATCATCCTTGGTGAACTGCAAAAGCGGCTGGCCAAGAATTTGTATGAGGTCTTTGACCTCATTGCGGGAACGTCGACGGGCGGCATCATCGCGCTGGGAATCGGCACGCGCGGCAACAAGGGCCAGCCCTATACACCTGACGAGCTACTGAACCTCTACGTCCAGAACGGGCCCGCGATCTTCAAGAAGAACATCTTGACGCCTGAGAAAGAGCTTATTTTCCCGAAGTATTCGCCGGACGGTCTCGAGAAAGTCCTCGCGGAATTCTTCCAGGACACGGAGTTCAAGACGGCGCTCACTCCGCTACTCATTTCCAGCTACGATCTGCAATCCCAGCTTCCTTTCTTCTTTAAGAGCCACAAAATCACCGCCGAGCCGAATTACAATTGGCCCGTGACGTCCATCGCCAGAGCCACCTCTGCGGCACCCACATACTTTCCCCCGCTTCACCTCACCCGGGGCGCCGAAGACTATGCGCTGGTGGACGGCGGCGTGTTCGTGAACAATCCGGCCATGGCCGCCTATGCGGAAGCGCGACACCTATATCGCGACTCCGCAGAGTTCGTGGTGGTTTCGGTGGGCACGGGCGACCGGCAAGATAGCATCTCGTATGCCCAAGCTAAAGAATGGGGTCTGCTGGGCTGGGCCAAGCAGATTGTGCCGGTCTTCATGGACAGCGTTTCCGAGTCCGTTGACTATCAACTGAACTTGATGCCGGGATGCACGTACCATCGCCTTCAGGTTTCCAATTTGCAAGCAGCCGAGAACGAGATGGATAATGTGACCCCGGAAAATCTCGCAAATCTACAGGAAACCGCCAAAGAGTATGTTGCGACCCACTCGGCGGACTTGGATAAGATTTGCGCCGAACTGAGCGAAGGCCGTGGGAGCGATATGCCCGGAGTCGGCCGGTAGGGGCACGCCCTGGCGCAGGCTTGTCCAAATCAGGGTAAGTAATTAGCGAGCGTAGCGCAGACCGCCACCTTTGCGGTCTGCGGTTCTTCCTTAGGTTCACGCTCCCGAACCCGAGGGCAGACTCCTAATCTTAAGATTTGTGGTTTTTGATAAGGAAGGACCGCGGACCCCAAAGGCGGGGGTCCGCGCTACACGAACAGATTCGCGGGTGGCGCCCCAACACATCGCGGCGCCCCACGAACCCGGGCAACATCTCTGTCACCGCGTCCCCTCCGTGGCCGGTTCTGGCTTCTTAACGGGGCCGCCCCTTTCTATTCAAAACCAAGATGATCGGCCGGGAACTGCCGGTTGAGTTTTTTGCGGTAAACGGCGTCGCGGGTGATTTTCTTGATTTTCCGGTAGTAGGCCGCTCGGGCCTTCTCCACATCACTGCCGGCCTGCGCCGCCTGGCTGAGGTGAAAGTAGAGTTCGGCGAACAGGGCAGCCAAAACGTGCTCGGCGTGATGGGCGGAGGCGCCGAGGGCCACCATCTTTTCAAAGGCCGCCCTCACCAAAGGGTCCGCTTCAATCTGGCCTTTGACGGCGGCGTGCATGGTGACGTGCGCCAGCGGACTTACCACGTTATCGTTCACCTCAATGTCATAAGGCTCGCCCTCGCGCAAGTCGGCAAACTCCAGGGCATTGTGAACGTGCTTCAGGTGCATGTGCTCGCCCATGGCGCGCGCCAAGGCCTGATTCTCCGGCGAGAGTTCGGCCACTTTCCCGGCCTTGACGGCTTCGTAGACAAGCTTGTTGTGCTGGCCCACCAATTGGCGAAGCTCGGTATTGTTGGAATCAGCCATCTCCGCATCCCTTCTTATAGCAAGCGCATCCCCTCCGAAGCGGTGAAGAAAAGAACCATCTCGTCCGTCAGCCGACGGACTAAGGCGCAAAGAAGCGCCATGGGGAACTCCTTTGTTTGCTTGGCGACTCTTGACTCTTTGCGCCTTAGTCCGGCGGCTGACGGACGAGTTGTTTGGTTTTTGAGGCAATTTTTTCACGCCTTCTCCGCGTGCCAGCGCGCGGGTTTGCCGCTGCCGTAGCTCACGTTCCTCACCAGGGCGGCCCCCCGGCTCGAAGGCCGAAGACGGGATCTTCCGCGTCGGGATGGCAGGGTTCTGTGAATTCCCCGCCCCGCTGAGTGCTCCCGAGCTTGACGGAGCCGTAGGTCCGGCAAAGCTGCGCGACGATTGGGCCGTGCCGCCGTCGGCAGCAAACGACCATAATGGAGCCCGCGGCGCGCCGATTGGGACGTGCCGCCGACGGCGAGCCACCATGACGGGGACCAAAGGCGGGCCGAGCAGCAGCACATTCACAGTGACCGTCGTTCGCCAAAAAGGCCTCCCGGGGGCACGTGCTGCCCCGATTTGAACGTAGCGCCGCCCGGAACTTGTCCCGATTTCATCGGGAGGGCGGCACCTCCCGTTTTCGGGAATCGACGTTAGGAACGATGGGGGTGGCACGACGGGAAGTGCCGGGCTAAAGCCCGGCGCTACACCCGAAATTGGGACAGCACCGGGCGGCAGGAGGCCAGGCGCCGCTTTAAGTCCAGAAGCAGACACAATGTCGCCCAGCCGGGTCTGTTTCGATATTTTGTCCCTTTGCTGCCCCGGTCGGGACATTTTGTCCCCCGTGCCGCCGCCTCGCCAAGATGCCCTTATGCTCGCTTATTAGTGGGCATTTGTGGTTTATCCACAATCATTCTGGCCACAGTCCCCTTTTTAGATTGTGCGCTGCAAAAATTTTCACAGCAGCTTCATTCCATCGGGGTCCCAGTGGGCGGCCTTGCCGCTGTCGTAGCTGACGTTGCTGAGCAATGCAGTTCCGGCGGCGCGGAACCCGAAGACGGGGTCTTCGATCACCGGTTCGCGGCTGCGGATGGCGTCGATCCAATTCTTGACGTGGTGATAGTGGTCGCTGTAGCCCTTGGGCGCGACGTATCGCTCCTCTCCCTCCAGGATGGGGCCGGTGGGATAGGTGACGGGATATTTCTCGTGATAGATTTCCAGCATGCGCTTCTGAATGTCCGCTCCAAATGGGCTGACGCGCACGCCGGGCTCGGTCTCGCGCGGCACGCGGGCGACGCTGACGCTGTCGCCGGCGATGATCATGGAACCTTCCGAACCGGTAAAGACGAACCCTTCGCTTTCCGATCCGCCATCAACAAAATTGGTGCGCACGCTGAGGTTGAAGCCCTGCGCGTAATCGTAGAGCGACATCATCACATCGGGAACATCGCGGCCGTCTTTCCAAAAGCGCAGCCCGCCCGTCGATAGCGCGCGCGTGGGTCCATTGGTATTGGTGATCAGGTGCACGCCGCTGAACAAGTGGACAAACAAATCGCCCGCCACGCCGCTTCCGTAGGCCTTCCACTTGCGCCATTGGAAAAAGTGTTCGCCGTTGAAGGGAATCTTGGGCGCGGTGCCGAGCCAGCGCGGCCAATCGCAGGTTTCCGGCGAGGCGTCGTAAGGCACGGTGTATTGCCACGCGCCTTGCGCTGAATTGCGGTCGTACCAGACGGTCACCATGTTGAGCTTGCCGATGGCTCCCGAGGCGAGCAGTTCCTTGGCCTTATGGTAAATGATCGAACTCACCCGCTGGCTGCCGATTTGCATAATCCGGTTCGTCTTGCGCCAGGTGTCAATGATTTTGGGGCCGTCGGAGTAGACGTGAATCATGGGCTTCTCGCAATAAACATCTTTGCCCGCATTCATGGCGTCCACCGATGCCTGCATGTGCCAGTGGTCAGGGGTGCCAATGATGACCGCGTCAATGTCCTTGCGCGCGAGGATCTCGTTGTAGTCGCGCGTCGCCAGGATATCCTTCCCCCATAATTCCTTGGCGCGTTCCAGGCAGCCGTTGTAACAGTCGGCCGCCGCCACTACCTTGACGCCTGGCATCATGGCTGCCCACTTGGTATCACCCTGGCCTTGCCCGCCCGCTCCAATCAGGGCGATTTGAATGTGATCGTTCGCGGCGACGGGCTTGGCCGGCTCGGCTTCCGGCGCAGCCATCAAATGCACCTTCGTCGATCCGGCAAAATAGCTTCCTACGGTTGCAATGCTTCCAGTTTTAAGAAAGTCCCTGCGATCTATGTTGGCCACTATAACCTCCTCGTTTCTAATGTAGGGGCGAGCGGCGCTCGCCCGAGGGCCGAACGCCGTTCGGCCCTACGATGCATTCCCAGTTCTTCCCGGTGCTCGTCTGCTTCATCCTCCCGAGAATCCTGCGCGGGCGCTTATTGTATTCCAAATTCGAGGCTCGGGGTTCGGGATTCGGGAGACGGGTTAGGGATTAGGGGTTAGAGACTCGGGAGACGGGAGACCGGAATCGGGGTTAGGGGCTGGGGGTTAGGCGTTAGCGAGTCGGGCCGGGTGGCGGTCCCAGCTTCTCACGATCGAAGCATCAGTTCGCACTATGGAGGCCGAGGGAGTCCATCGGAATTCAGTGGGCGGACCAGGGACAATCCTTCAGGTGCGGGACCACAAGGCCGACCCAAAAAATTCCAAAATCCGAATTCCGAAGCCCGAGTCCTTACCTCATAACCGCGAATCCCGTGTCACATGTCCCGAGTCCCTAACCCCGAATCCCGAGTCCCGGATTTCGTCAGTCTCGCTCCTTCAACTGCCGCACCCAAATATTTCGATAGCGCACCAGGTCGTGATGATCCTGGAGCCGGATGGGGCCTTTGGGGCCGTGATCTTGGACGACCGGCAAAACCATGTTCATGCTGTCGCCCATGATGGCGGTGTGGTTCTGAATCAACACGCCGTTCTGAAAAGCCGTAATGTAGGGGGGGATGGCAAATTTCCCGTCCTTAAAATGCCCGGGGCTAAAGATGATGTCATAATCCTGCCACTGGCCGGCGTCGCGGGAGGAGTTCACCAGCGGCGGGTATTGGCCATAAATCGCTCCCGCCTCGCCGTCCGCGTAAATCAGATTGATGCTGCTTTCGAAGACCTGTAGCTCGTAAGCTCCTTGCAGGAAGACGCCACTGTTGCCTTGATAATCGCGCCCCGGCTTGAGGGGGGCGGGGGTTCTCCACTCGACGTGAAGTTGAATGTTGCCGTACTCCTCGCGGGTATAGATGTCGCCGGTGTGGGGCGCCACCTCCATGTAACCGTCGCGAACCGTCCAAACAGCGGGACCGCCTTTGGCATCGCGCCACTTGGAAAGATCTGTGCCGTCAAACAAAACTTCCGCATCGGAAGGCGGAAGCCCCACGCTGGTCTCGGTGCTGTACGTCCCCGCCGTGATCTTCACCGGCTGCGGACGATTGATATCGTGGACGTGCCACTTGCCGCCGGGCAGCATAGGCGTGTCGGTATAGCCCATCAGGGAACCGTGATGCTGGGTCTGCGCCAGGCACACGATCAGAATGCCGCTGGTGATGAATGCCGCGAAGAGAAGACTGATAAGTTTCCAGGTTTTCATCGAATTACCTCTCTGAGCGATCGTCAATCTGCTCGTGTGAAGTCGGGCTCGCCATTGCGTGGCCCGGAAAGACGATAGTGTACGCCTTACCCATCCGTTTTGGAACCCGATGTTCGGGTTGATTGGGGAGTTGGGTTTACACGAGGAGGATTGCGCAGAGCCAAGCTCTGCGAAGCTGCGATTGCCGGTCCGCGGCGATAGACGGCATCTGCAACACGATCTTTAACGCATTCGTCGGCTTCCGGCCGGCATACAAAATCGCGCGTTAGGCGGCCTGGGCCGTCCGCTGCGTCATGGGAGGAGTCTGTCTCCGGAACGCGCACAGCGAGTGGACGAGTTCCACGGCGGAGCTACGGTCGTGTACTCCGAGCTTGGCAAACAGGTTGGACGCGTGAAACTTCACGGTCTTTTCGGTAACGCCCAGCTTGTTTGCGATTTCCTTATTGGAGAGCCCTTCTCCCATCAGTGGGATTATCTCTGTCTCGCGCTCAGTTAAGGGCCGACCTTGTTTGTCAGCCTGTGACGCGAGTCGGGCGAAGCCCTCAAGGATCTGCCGAGGAAACCACATGTGCCCGTCGCGCAGGGCCCGGAGGGCTGGAATCAGTTTGTCTTTCGCTTCCGAGTACAGCACCAAGCCATCGATCCCGCGGAGGAACTGGCATTGTTCAGCGCTTGGCGCAGCACTGGCGAGTATCAACAACTGAGCCTGCGGGAAACGAGTCCGGATGGACCGAACGGAAAGCCGGCTTGCGGGGAGGAGGAAACTTTCGTCCAGAGCCAGGACCAGCTTTGCGCGCGGTGACAAACCCTGTTGCTGGTAGACCTTCTGTTCGTCCACCACCTGAAGCTCATGCCCTCGGAGAAGGTGGGTTAGGTAATCAAGGGATATCGGGTTCTGGCCCAGGAAGCACACCGTAGTGGGAGTCGATGCTCGATTGCTTCTAATGCGCATTGGCCGCTCCTTCATGGCCGGTTGCCTTATGCGCGGCGATCCATAATCCTATATTTTCCCCTTCAATGGGGTACCGGTAGCATCATCCGTTTTTTCCGCAATAATTCACTGTACACTAAAATTACGGACTGTCAAGCTGAAATACTGCCAAGAGAAAAACTGTAAGGGGACAAGATGTCTGCTTTAATTTCTGGGTCCAGCTAGACGGTCCGGGGTCCTTTCCTGGACCCGTCTAGCTGGCCCAGCCGGGAGCCTCCGCCCGCCTTCAGGTCAGTAGACACCGATTACTTAACTTCGGTAGGGTGAGGATCGATTTTAGCTATGAGGCCAAATGGCCGTGATAACCGCGATGCAGGTCGAAAACGACTCGGTCCGGGACCAGAGGCACACGTCCCAGGAGGCAGCTTCTCCGAAGAGCTATAAGCCATCTCGATTCATTGTCCAGGGGGTGTCAGAATGAGCGCATCCAGCAAAACAGAAGTGTTGGCTAACATCTCCACGACTATCGTGGCGGTTTTACTTTCGGTTGTCCTGGTCAAACAGTTTCTACTCCCCCAAGCTCATCCTGCCCGGCCTCCGGCGGGGCCGCCGGTCGCCAAAGGAACCAACCTGAAGTCTTCCCTGCCAGGTGTTGACTGGGCCAGGAACGGCCGGACCCTTGTACTCGCCATTTCCACTCAGTGTCATTTCTGCACGGATAGCGCGCCATTTTTTCAGAGGCTTAACAAAGAGGTTGGAAACGGAGTGAAACTGTTAGCGGTCCTGCCCCAACCGCTTCCAGATTCTCACCAGTACTTGGAAAAACTCGGTGTGCACGTGGACGATATAAGGCAGGGCCCCCTCAACGCAATCGGCGTCCACGGAACTCCCACGCTGATGCTGGTTGACAAAACCGGGATTGTGGACGACGTGTGGGAAGGGAAACTCAAACCGGACCAAGAAGAGCAGGTCTTAACAGCCCTGAAGAATGGCCCATCGGCGGATAAATAATGAAGTAGCGAAGCTTCACCGATGGGAGGGATGTGTAATCCAAAGAAAGGGGAAGATACTATGAAAAGAACTCGACGGTTATTGAGCGTGCTGGTTCTCGCAGCCAGCGCAATTGTGTTGTGGATTGGCAGTGGCACAGGATTGCTCGCATCCGGATGCTGCGGCATTTCGGGCGCTCCCTGCCTGTCGTCAACCGATTGTTGCACTTACCTTGCATGTGACACCTCAGAGAATGCATGCGTCTCTTGCATTCAGCTAGGGGACTTCGGCTGCCAGTCACCAAGCGATTGTTGCAATGGCTTATGTGACATCTCCTTGGGTCAATGCGTGTCTTGCATTCAGCAAGGGGACTCCGGCTGCCAGTCTGATAGTAACTGCTGCGGGTGGCTCTGGTGTCCATCTGGCTATTGCGTTGATCCGAACGACTAACCATGTAACCTAAATTGAACGCCACCTGGAAATCTCGGTTTAGGTGGCAACATTCAACGCATATCGACCTATTAACCGTTGGCATGACCTAGACACTTGATGGAAGGAGGAAAAAACGTGAATACCAACAAGAGGTTTTTTGTGGTGGGGGTAGCTTGCTTCGCCTTGGCTATGGGCGCATGGTTTCTTCGCGCGGAACCGGCTCATGGGCAGGGCCCCAACTCAGTCACCAACAACGAGCCATCCCTCCAGACCCCGTGGGGGCAACTGGAGTCAAAGGCCCGGGCTGCGAGAAATGGTGACCACGGTTCCGTTCGTGCATTGGCTGACCAAATCTTTGACCAATGGAACGGGTTTGGGCAAGTACCTGCGGAGCTTAGCGACGCTATTAAAGAGAGACTGGTACGGGCTGAAATCAACTACCGTCAGGGAAAGAGCTCTGGCGTTGAGGAGAGTAACATCGTAAAGATGAACAATGCTTTGGTTGGGAAACTCGGTATGCCCGATTACATGAAACTGGGTCCGCAGCAGGTGCGTCAGCTTCGCCTCTCAACACTCACCCTCACGCCATTTTTTATGGGCATGGGCATGACGCGGAAGAACATGAAAGTTGGTGAGAAGATCAACTCAACCATGTCACCGTTGCAGGCCGCCCATCTTGTGACGTTCTTAGTGCAGCAAAAGTTGGTTAACCCTGATTTCCAATTGACCCCGCAGGACTGGAACGCTCGCCAGTACGAACAGCACATGCAGCGATGGCAGGCCTACCAGCAGGCTCGCGCCTCGGGCGGCAAACTCGCAACGGATCAGGCGAACTCTCAGCCGCAATTAGCTGTGCGGGAGAACCCCAAGAAGCGGGAGATCTTGGGCGTGTTTGAGAATGCGCAGGCCACCATGACTCCGGATGATGCTCTCCAGTTGGCCAATGGGGCCCTTGACACCCTCGGCATTGAGCGCTGAGAAAGGAGTAAAAGGACAAATGAAAAAGCTACTTCTAATTCTCTTCGTACTCACATTAGCTATGACGAACGTTGGTTGCCTTCCCTCAAGTCCTCCACCTCCCCCTCCACCAGGGGGCTTTGCCATTGGTGCTGTTACACCCTGCACAGGCAATATTTTTACTACCTTGTGTGCCATGCCAGACATAGAGATTATGGGGCTGTGGCAAAGGGACCTACCAGGCGCCGTGGGAAATCAGTACCAAATCCCGCCTAATTCGTACACATGCTCTGATGCACTGGCTTGTACCGTAGGCGAACTCTATGTCAGTGGAGGAAGAGTGCCTGCGGTGTGGAACTTCGTGGAGGGGTACAATTCCGCTTGCTTCAATATGAGTACCACAGTCGCGTTTACCAGTCCCTTTGTTACTCTGACATGCACCGGCGGCCCCGGAGGCCTAACCGGTTACGCGATTGACCCAACTACGATGTACACCAGCAGCCCACCCCCGTCAGCGACAATAACGGGGGGAGGCGGGATCGACCCGACATATGGGATGCCACTGGTTCAGTACTTTGATCCCACCGGGACACTGCAAGGCCAAGCGTATGCCACCTATGTCTCCCCGGACGGCACCTCCTTATCGGGCCCAGTCCCAAATTTTAGCTCGGCACCCTCGGGTGCATACGCCGGGGTCATTTCAAATGCCGGTCCGAATAACAGTTATATTCCAATCGGAGCGGCCACCGTTGAGGTGGTTGCCGGTTGCCCGTGACACGTACTTGGGTCGGGCTGTAAGGTTTATGCTGCTGTGGTGGGGCGCTGATCGTCTAGCGCCCCCGACGGTTTGGTTAGCTCTTCTGCATAGCAATAGGTAATTTGTTGTATACTTTGCAAGCGTGTTACGTCCGTCTGGCGTTGGTAAGGCCATCCCCTCGTCCCGCCGCGGCGGGAGAGGCGTGGGCAAGCCCGGACCGTACGAACCGCAGTGGTCGGCTTGGTTGTGGTCCACAAGGGCGCGCTACGCCACTGCATTCCGATTTTGTCTGGTACCCCGCCGGACATGCATGACTTCCAACCACGCCCGGAGGAACCAGTGATGAAACCCCGCAACTTATCCGGGATGAGACTTGCACTTCTTTGCGTCCTCCTCTTTTTCTCTGCCGTTAGCAATGGCGCAGCGCAAGACCGACTTTCAAAACTGGAATGGTTCATTGAGGGCGGGGGATCTTTCCTTAACCTCGGCAAGCAGCCAAGTGAGGTTATTACGGAGTACACCGACCCACAACAGGTCCCAACTTCCGGGTTTCTAGTTTCCCCGAATCGCTTTACGTCAAGTCGGCTTTTCTTTACGGGCGTGCGCTATCACTTGACGGCGAAAGATGCGCTGGAAGTTGCCTATTCATCAAGTGAAGGCAACCATTTCGAGCTCCAACCGACACTCTCGGACAATCCGGTTTGGCGATCAACGTTTGAGCGACATACGTGGTCAGTCAACTACGTGAGGTACCTTTCCGAGCGTGGCGCGTTGCAATCGTTTGTGACCGCTGGCCTGGGGCCTAGCCAATCCATCAGCTACATTACGGGTTTTGACCGCACCAAGCAATCCTTCAATTTCGGTTTGGGAACGGATTTTCGAATCAACGAGCGGGTTGCCTTTCGCCTGGAGATGAGGGACTACGTGGGTTTTCTTCCTGCGCCGCTTCGAGGAGCGAGCCATGATTTGGCCCCCTCGGCCGGATTGGTATTTTCACCTCGAACCTCAACCCGCGCGCCCGCCCGGTTTCCGCAAGTGGAGGTTTTCCTCCAGGGCGGAGCTTCCGCCCTCACTGGCGGCGGGGCTGGCCCGTACGGGGAGCTGATCGTAATCTATTCGAACGGCCAGGCTCCTCAAGTTTATTATCCCGTAGCGAGCAGCAAGTTTTCAAAGTCCGGCAGGCTTCTGGCGGGCTTCCGAGTGATGTTCAGCTCTAATAATGCTCTCGAAGTGAGTTATTCGCGCAGCCCGAACGGGAACCAGTTACAGCAAAGGGTAATCACGCCCCCCATCGAGCTTCCCCCCACGCAGGTAACCCTGGCAGTCGTAGACTGTGCCGCAAATTACGTTCGTTATGTTCCCTGGGGGAGAAGACTGAAACCCTTCATGACGGGGGGGGCGGGATTCACCGACTTCGCTGGATTGTCCTCTTTGGCCGTTCGAAAGTTCGGTTGGAATGCCGGAGTGGGGGCCGACCTCCCTCTTTGGAACCGGCTGGTGGCACGATTCGAGCTCAGGGATTACATGGCGGAGCAGCCCGCCCCGGCCACTGGGGTAGTCCACAATATTGCGCCGACTGCGGGCTTGGCCTATCGCTTCAAGTGAGCGCTGGCTCAGACTAACGGCCACGACGCGCGAGTAGCAGAGGAATCCTACTGTCCAGCGGTGCAAAATCTGGCGCCGCTGCGAAACCGGTTGGAGGCGGTCATGAGACTGCACCGAGTGGCGGGGCTTGTTATGGTCGTCACCGGACTAGGCCTGTCCGTTACAGGGGCCGCGCCGGGACAAGATCGTCCGGAACCCGATACGACAAAGGTGCTCGTGGCGGGAAGCCCGCCTTCTAAGGGCCCCACAGATGCGCGAGTAAACGTTGTCGCATTCATCGACTTTCAGTGTCCCTCCTGCCGTGAATTTGCTCAATGGATGTCAGATCTCCCCGCTGATGAGGCCCAAGCGATTCGTATTATCATCCGCCACAAACCTCTTCTTTTTCACACGTGGGCGCGGGAAGCAGCCACGGTTAGTATCTGTGTTGACTCTCAGGACCACGATGCCTTCTGGAAATTACACGACTTCCTTTTCGCCCAGCAGAATGAGTTAACAGCCGAGAATGTCAAGCCTCGGCTCCTGCAATTCGTGACGGAGGAGCTGCATATCGACCGCAGAGCAGTTAATGCCTGTCTTGAGAGTCACGGCTATGAAGATACTCTGGCGCGTGACCACCAACTCGTAGAGCAGTTCAACATCCGAGAGACTCCCACAGTCTTCGTAAACGGACGGAGATACGTAGGGCTTAAATCGGCCGAAGATTTGAAGCTGGCAATCGACGCGGCTTTAGGTGCAGCTCGCCAGGTCTCAGAGCCGGCTTCCACTCCTCCTAAATGAGGTAGCGGCGTGCGGAAAACGGGGGCGCTCCACCATCGTGCCTGTCCCGCAAAACCTTGTGCGTCTCTTCCCTGGCCATCGGACTTGCCCTGTCGTATGATAACGACCGCGGCACTTGGATCGTCCACCGCATCCGGGATGCCTCCGATCCGGGCGAATGAATTAGCTGCACGCTTCGCTGGCCCCGGCCGCTCCTAGAGTGTGACCCGCAGCACACTGACCCTGGAAAGGAGTTCCCGATGAAAACGGACTGGCTCGTCAAATCCCTGCTGCTCCTGACTGCCATCTTCCTTGGCATTATCGCCCTTCGACCTTACCTTGCACCTCCGGTGGTTCGGGCGCAATCCGAGGATGTCTACCCCATCACCTTCGGGCCCAGTCGAGTGCTCACTGTCAACAATGCT
>JBEKNU010000220.1:0-12786 GCA_049522495.1 Terriglobia bacterium | reverse complement strand
AGCGCTTCCAGCCCCGGTCCCAGTGGTTCACATTCCACCAGCAGGAGTTGGCCTCTCATGAATCGTGTCTTTAGTTCGGTGGGCGTGCCCATGGCCACAATGCGCCCGCGATCGATCAGCACCAGGCGATTGCAGTATTCCGCCTCGTCCATGTAGTGGGTGGTGACGAACACCGTGATGCCCTCGCCCACCATCTGTTGGATCAATTCCCAAAACTGCCGGCGCGAGACGGGGTCGACGCCCGAAGTGGGCTCGTCAAGAAAGACAATGGGGGGACGATGCAGCACCGCGCAGCCCAGCGCTAACCGCTGTTTCCAGCCGACGGCCAGGGCGCGCGTGGGGGTTTGCTCGCGGCCTTCCAGTCCTGCCATGTGCAGCGCCCAGGCCAACCGCTCCGGAAGGATTTTGGCGGGAACGCTATACAAGCCGGCAAAAAAGCGCAGGTTCTCGATAACCCTCAAATCGTTATAAAGGGAAAATTTTTGTGACATGTAGCCAATCTGCTGGCGCACTGCCTCAGGTTCCCTGGCGACGTCTACGCCTGCCACTCGTGCGATCCCGGAAGTGGGCCGCAGCAGGCCGCAAAGAATGCGGATCGTTGTGGACTTGCCCGCGCCATTGGGCCCCAGGAAGCCGAAGATCTCGCCGCGGTGTGCCTGGAAGTTGATGCGGTCCACCGCCACAAAAGCGCCGAAGCGCTTGGTCAAGTTCTCGACCACCACGGATGATTCGTTTCCATTCATAGAGGCTTCGTTCCCCCGGCGGCCTCGGGCTCGCTTTCGACCGCCGATACAAACAAGTCCTCAATCGTTGCTGGTACAGGTTGGATGGAATCGTAAGCAACGCCCGCAGAGTCCAGCCGCGCGCGCAAATCCGCCACCCGGCGCGCGGCTTCGTCCACAAACAGGTGGACGCGGTCGCCCACCAGCAACGCATCGCGCACTCCCGGGGCGCCTGCCAACGCCGCGCGCACTTCCGTCGGCTGCGCTGCATGCACCGCCAGAATCTCGCCGGGAAATTTCTTCTTCAGTTCCTCGGGCCGATCACAGAAAAGCATCCGCCCGCGATAGAGGAGCCCCACGCGATGGCAGCGCTCCGCTTCGTCCAGGTACGACGTGGAAGTGAGAATCGCCACTCCCTCGGCCACCAGTGAATAGAGAATGCGCCAAAAATCCCGCCGTGAAACGGGATCTACTCCGTTGGTTGGCTCGTCGAGCAAGATCACCTTGGGAGTGTGAATAAGCGCGCACACCAATCCGAGTTTTTGTTTCATGCCACCGGAAAGGTTTCCGGCAAGCCGGCTCCGGAAGTCACCTAACCCTGCTGCTGCCAACAATTCCTGGGAGCGTTGGATACGCTGCTTGCGGCGCACCCCAAATAGATCTGCATAAAACCGGATGTTCTCGTCGACCGTCAAATCCTCGTAAAGTCCGAATCGCTGCGACATGTAACTCAGCAGCGACTTGGCGCCTTCCGGGTTGCGCACCACCTCGCAGCCGGCAATCGTCGCCGATCCTGAATCCGCGCCCATCACCCCTGCCAGCATGCGCAGCGTGGTGGTTTTTCCGGCGCCGTCCGGGCCGACCAAACCAAAGATCTCTCCCCCATAAACTTCAAAGCTGAGTTCGTCGACGGCGCGCACTTCACCGAAGTGTTTGCTCAACGAGGAAACGATGATGGCAGGAGAAGAACTCATAGCATCCTGGCTACCGCAGTTTGACATCGACATCGGCTGGCATTCCCGGCTTCAACTCCCGGTTGGGGTTGTCCACGTCCACTTTGACCCGGTAAACCAGCGTGACGCGCTCTTTCTCCGTCTGCACGCTTTTGGGAGTGAATTCGGCCTCCGAAGAGATGAAAGAAATCCGGCCGTGATAAATTCTGTCCGGGTAAGTATCGGTGCGCACATCAACCGCCTGCCCCCATTGCACTTTGCCGAGATCCGTCTCCGGCACATAAACCCGGACCCACAGATGGTCCAGGTCTGCAAGGGTGACGATGGGCGTGCCGGGGGAGACGACCTCTCCCAACTCCGCTTGCCGCACCAGGACAACTCCATTGAAGGGGGCGCGCAGCACCGTGTAAGAGAGCCGGATGCGGGACAAGTCCAGGTTCTGGTCCGCTTGGTGGACATTGGCGCGATCAACCGCCAGCTCTTCTTTGCGCGTTCCCTCCACCAGTTCGTTGTAGATTTGCTGCGCGCGCTCATACGTATCCTGGGCGCGAGTGACGTTGGTCGCGGCCAAGTCACGCGTCTGCCCCGGGATTTCGTCCTTTTCGTAGAGCGCCTGGTAGCGCGCGTAATCTTTCTTCTTCTGCTCGAGGTCCGCCTGGGCATCGTCCATCGCGAGTTTGGCTGCTTCGATGTCCTGCTTTCGGCTGCCCGCCAGGCCAAGGGTGAGCTGCCGGTTGCGCACACCAATGGCGGATTCGTCCACGGCCACCTGTTGCCGGTAGTCGTCGTTATCGAGCCGCGCCAGCAAATCGCCGGATTTCAGGGTCATGCCCTCATCCACGGGCAGATCGATAATTCGGCCGGTCACCTTGAAGCTGACCAGACTTTCGTGCGCTTCAATATTTCCCGAAAGCTTGAGCATGTTTTCGGCGCTCGGTGGGCGGAACCACTGGGGATGGAAGTAGACCACTGCGCCGCCGATCACTAATAACAGCAGGAGCGGAATCACGCGTTTCATGGTTTTTTACCTCTTCTTATAAACTTCACCCCGCTGCTGGCTCAGGGCGCGGCGAGGTAAGTTTGGTAAATGTTTTCGGTTCCCCCCAAAGAGCGCACGAGGGCCATGATGGCATCGGCGTGCCGCGCCAGGGCCAGGATGCGGTCATCCTGGGCGCTCGCCAGCGTGGCCTGCGCGGTCACCACTTCGATGTTGTCCGTCACCCCGTTGCGGAAACGGTCCTGCGCCAGGCTCAGCTCACGTTCTGCAAGGTGGAGGGCCGCTTCGGTGACCGTTACTTGATTTTCGGTGGAATCCAAGTCCAGCAAAGCCGTACGCAGTTCCTGCTCGATCTCGCGGTTAAGGTCGTCAATTTGTGCATTCAGGCGTTTCACCCGGCTTTGGAGTTCCGTCTTTTCTCCGGCGCGGTCCCGATCAAACAAGGCGACGGTGAGCGTTCCCTGGATCTCGCCTGTTCCCGCCATGGAACCAAACTGGCGACCGATGGCTCCATAATCGCCGTTGACCGTCAGGGTGGGGAGATAGCGTGCCCGCGATGCCTTGAGCTGCTCGTCGAGCGAATCGCGTTGCTTGAGGAGCGCGGCGTAATCAGATCGCGCCTCGAGGGCGGCGTGCAGCGCCTGGTCGGCGTCGGTCGATTCCACGTGATGGAATTTCAAAGGCTCGGCCAAGTCCAGCGGGGCACCAGGGCTCAATCCAAGGAAGTGGGCAAGGGCGAGCAGGGAAGTTTGATAGGTGTTGCGCGACACCAGCAGGTTTTGCCGGTCCCGCGCCAGTTGTACCTGCGCGCGAACCTCGTCCACAGCGGTGGCCAGTCCCTGGGCGTGCTGGTCGTGCGCCAATTTCTCCAGGGTTTCGGAAGTCGTCACGCGACTCTCCGCCGCTTCCACCTCCGCGGCGGATGCCTGGGCGTTAAGATAAAGGCCCGCGGCTTGGCGTATCACCAAATCGCGCGCGTCCTGATAGTCGAGCTTGGCGGCCTCCTCCTGCCTTTCGCTGGCCTTCCAGTTGTGGTAGGAGTGGCGGTCAATCAAGGATTGGCTCGCCGAGACGCGGAAATCATAGTGCCCGAACGGTCCGACGACGGTAGGAACCCCGGGAAACGAAATTCCCAAGGCGGCCAAATCGATATTTTGACGGTTGGCCAACGCGTCGCCGTTGACGTGCGGCAGCAAGGAAGCCCGCCGCCGGTCGCGCGTACCTTCCAACTCCTCCACTTGTGTACTCGCCACGCGCACGCTGAGGTTTTGCTTCAGCGCAAAATCAATTGCGTCCCTCAGCGTCAGCCGCCGTGGAGTAGCTTGTTGCGCATCGACGCGCGCTCCGCCCGCCAAGGATAACGCCACAAGCACCGTGATCCATCGTGCCTTCGACCGCATGGACCTTCTCCTTTGCCGCACCACTTCGACCATCTGGCGGCTTTCAAACCGGCTGCTTCCGCAGACTGGCCAGAACGAACTCTAGGTGCGCCTTACTGTAGGCGTCAAGTGCGAGCCGGTGCCTTTCTCCATGAAGCAATCTCCACACGATGGCCAGAACTCCTGGCGCCGCGAGAATTTGGGGGAATTCCACGGCCGAGGTTTTCCGGAATTCGCCTGAGGCAATCCCATGCCGGAGCGCCTGGCGCACCGCCTTCATTCCCGGGGCAATAATCTCGCGATGGTAGATCTCGGCAAGGTGAGGAAACCTGCCGCTTTCAGCGATGAGCAGGCGCACGATGGAGCGGACCTTTTCATTCTTCACCACCTGGCTATACATGCGTGACAGCAACTCGCGCAGCAACTGCTCGGCCGTTCCCTTGAAGCTTCCCGCTACAGCGTCAAATCGCTTTTGCAGCAGGCTTCGCACCACCGCCCGGAAAAGCTGCTCCTTATCCCGGAAATAGAGGTAGATCGTCCCCTTGGCGATCCCGGCCCGCCGGGCGACTTCGTCAATGCGCGTGGCCTCGTATCCATGTGCTGCGAAGACTGCGAAGGCGGCCGCCAGGATTCCCTCCTGGCGATGCATCTTCTGTTCCCGCCGCCGGGGGAAGGGCTTGGAGGTCTTTAGTCGCCTGGATTTCATTGTTCCCATCGCTCTCTCCACAATATGACTGAACGGTCAGTCATTAATTATCGTGGGGAAGATAGCGCTTGAGAATCGCATTGTCAACTGTTTTTTTGTCACGACAGGCAAACTAGCCGCGACGGGCTTACTTCCTCTTAAGATAAGCCGCGTGGCTGCGGCGAATTGTCGGACGCTCTGCCAACTCAAACCCGGCGTGGATTGCCGCCTCCAGTTCGGCTTCGAAACGCTTCGTCTTCACGTGTCCGGCTGGCTCGGCAAACAGGAGCCCCGCACCTGGCTTCGAGGCCCTCGCGACTTCCGCAAAGAACGGTGCGGCGGCCGGCAATTCATGCACCAGAGCAAATGCCAGCGTTAAATCGACGCTGCCCGCCAGATCGGCGATGCCCAAGGTGTCCTGGGCGGCAAAGCGCGCATCCACACGGTCCAGAAGCCCTGCCCGGGCGGCGCGGCGCTTGAGACTGGCAAGCATTCGCGGCTGTATATCCACGGCCACCACTCGACCGGAGGGGCCGACTAAGCGGGCGAGTTCGAGCGTGAAGAAACCCATCCCCGGCCCGGGTTCGAGCACAGTCATGCCATCGCGAACGTAAGGAGTCAGCACCTGCCGCGGATCCTGCATTAGCCGCCGTAGCGGGCTGGCCAGCAAATATCCTAACCACCAGGGACAAACACGGTGCGGCACGTTTCCCTCCGTATGTATTCTTACTTTCCTAAATCAAGCCTTGGGTGCGGCCGGTTCGGGTCCAGAGCCACCGCATCCCCCCGCGCCGCCAGAAGCTGGGGAAATTCCACGGCTGCGAAACTTCTCGCGTTCTTCCGGGGTCATATCTTCCCAGCGTCGAATCAGGCGCGCCCGCCAGTCCCCCTTGAAGCCGTGGCGGCCATAAAAACCGCCGAAGAGGATCTTGCACAGAACTAGGAGGCCCAGAGCTTGCCAGAAGCTGACGGCATGCAGGCCGAAAAGAGACGGTATCAGCCAGTTCCAGAGCCACATGACGGCAAAGGTGAACACCGTTGCCGCCATCAGCACGAACAACAGAACTTTCAGGACCCGCTTAATGCCATGAACCATCATCGTTTGTACCCTCACAAGTTTTTGAATTCGTCGTAAATGGCCCGCAGGCGTCGTCTCAGGAAGACCACTGCGTAGTGCTTGCGGGAGAGCAAGGTGTTCACGCTCAGCCCTGTCGCTGCTGCCAGTTCGTTGAAGCTCCGGCCCTCGAGTTCGTGGGCCACAAACACCTCGCGCTGTTCTTCCGGTAGTTCGTCCAACGCAGCATCGATCTCGTCAATCAAGACCTCGCGAGCATAGGCTGCTTCCGGACCGGCGTCGGACGAGGGGAGCAAGTCTTCCCAGGGGAACCACTCTCCCTCTTCTTCTCCGGCCGGGGCATGGTTGCTGAACGTCTCCGGCTTCCGCTTGCGAAATCCATCGATGATGCGATTCCGCGCCACCCGGTAGAGCCAAGCACCCACTTGTTCCACGGGTTTCATCAGCCGGTAAGTCTGCACGAGTTCATAGAAAACCTCCTGCAGAATGTCTTCCGTCTCGCTATCGTCCAGAACGCGCTTGCGAATGAAATTGCGCAAGCGGGATTGTTCCCGCTCAACCGTCTCTGCGATGCGGCGATTCTGCTCGTCGGTCATGAATTCGATGCTCAGCGCGTCATGCATCCATTAGTGTAGACGAAATAGCGCTCCAAATATTTTAGGGTGTTTCCGTCTCCAGGCTTTCCTATATTCACCGACCTCTGCTAAGCTTATGTAGTCGGGCACGACAGAACAATTACGACGGCAGCAGGCGCAGGAAATCAGTTTCCTGCGGCAAACCACGCTGACATCAAAAGGCCTGAGGCGCGTTGCCGTGAGAGGCCTTAAGGAGGCTGGCATGAAACGGCTCTGTGGAATTCTTGTGATATTGCTGGTTATTTCCGTTCCTGTTTGGGCACAGCATGGTGAAAGCAAGGGTGAAGAACACGGCGGCAAATCGAGTGAACATACTATTCCCAAGCATGGTCCCACCAAGACCAGTGGTCAACCTCATACAGCTCCCGGTCCGCAAGAACATCATTATGCCGACGCGCCCGGACATCCCGAAGCTCCTCACGTACACAACGACGGCAAATGGATTGGCCACGACACCGGCCGCGGAGACGCCAACTACCACCTCGATCACCCTTGGGAGCACGGGCGCTTTATGGGCGGAATTGGCCGAGGCCACGTTTGGCGGCTGGGCGGCGGAGGGCGCGACCGTTTCTGGTTCGGCGGTTTTTATTTCAGCGTTGCCCCCAATGACTACGGATTCTGCAACGACTGGGCGTGGGACAGTGACCAAGTCGTAATTTACGATGACCCGGACCACGTCGGCTGGTACCTGGCGTTCAACGCCAGACTGGGCACCTACGTCCACGTCATGTTTCTCGGGAACCATTGATCAGGCTTCCGTCAACGCCATAACAATCGGTGGTGACACAATCTGGATCTCCACACTTCCCATCCGGCAGAGGGGCCCAGCGAAGCTGTCTCCGCTTGGCCTCTGGCGGACCACACCGATGGCTACCTAACAAAGCGCCAACGGAAGCATGGAGGTCCGCAATCGGCGCGGCGGGCAGGACCAGCTTGGCTTGCTGGCACGCGTACGGCCTTGTGTGTATACTAGCGACCGCCCGAGAATAACGAGACCAAATCTCCAGTTCTTGTGGAGGCAGAAGTCATGCTGGACTTGGCCCGAGACTGGCGGTCGCGCACATCCGCTACCCCTTATCTATCCTCCTTTCTTGTATTGATCTTCAGCCTGCTGCTCTTGGGGATTATCTCCGCGCAGGCGTGGACACCACCTTTACGCAGCATGGGCCAAGTCGTTCCCCCCAATTACGACGAGTCGCAGGCCGGAACTTTCGCACTTCCCGACCCGCTGGTGTTCAATGACGGCAAGCCGGTCAAGACCGCGCGGGAGTGGAGGAAGCGCCGTCGCGCGGAGATCCTCGAGCTCCTGGAGACGAATGTCTATGGCCGCAGTCCGAGGCCACCGAAGCACATCCGCTTCAAGGTTTTCGACGTCGATCAAGAAGCGCTGGGCGGCAAGGCTATCCGCCAGCAGGTGACGATCTATTTTCCCACGCCGAAAGGTGAGGCTCACGAGGACCTGCTCATCTACATTCCTGCTGGTGCGCCCAAGCCGGTTCCGGTGATCCTGGAGATCAATTTCCTCGGCAATCAATCCGTGACCAGCGATCCGGGTGTCAAGAACGCGACGATTTGGAACGGGAAACCGCCCGTGTGGGGGCAGGCTCCGGAACGATTCCGAGGTTCCGATAAGGAATTTGACCTTGCGAAACTCCTGGCGCGGGGATACGGCTTCGCGACGTTTTGCTATCAGGACATCGAACCGGATTTCAAAGAAGGGTACAAGCAAGCCGGCATTCGCCAAATGTTTTTTCGACCGGGCCAAACCGAACCTGGGCCGGATGACTGGGGAGCCATCGGGGCATGGGCTTATGGTTTGAGCCGCGCCATGGATTATCTCGAGAAGGACAAGGAGATTGACGCCCATCGTGTGGCGATCATGGGCCACTCGCGGCTGGGGAAGACGGTGCTGTGGGCCGGCGCCCAAGACACGCGTTTTGCCATGGTGCTGGCGAATTGTTCGGGAAGGGGAGGCGCCTCCCCGTGGCGGCGCAACTACGGCGAAACGCTGCGCAGCATGTCGCGGAACTTTCCGTATTGGTTCTGCCCCAACCTGCTTAAATATGTTGACCAAGTGGATAAGCTGCCGGTGGATTCTGACGAGTTGATCGCGCTGATTGCTCCGCGCCCGGTTTACATCACCGGCGCGCAGGAAGATCAATGGGCGGACCCGCATGGCATGTTTATGGCGGCAGTGGCGGCAGGCCCTGTTTACAAGTTGCTCAACGCGGAAGGTCCGGGTACGGACCAGATGCCCGCGCTCAATCAGCCCATCGTGCACACCATCGCCTTTCATATCCGCGAAGGGAAACACGCGGTAAAGGCGTTCGATTGGGACCAGTTTCTGGCTTTCGCTGACCTGCATCTACGCGCGCATTGACGGCAACCCTCACCAAATCATTCGTACCGCAGGGCCTTGACGGGATCGAGTTTGGCCGCGCGCGCAGCGGGATAGAGCCCGGAGACAAGACTAACGCCCAGTGAGAACACCAGGGCGCCCAACATCAACCACCAAGGTACGGACCAGATAGTTACCGAGGGCAGGTTCTGCTGGTGCATGTAAATATTGGTCCCGGCGTTGATGACCTTGCCGATCATCCAACCCAGGGCGACGCCAAGGACTCCGCCGACGATTCCCATGGCGCCGGCTTCAGCAAAAAAGAGTCTTTTCACGTCCCGGTCGCTGGCCCCCAACGCTTTGAGGATGCCGATTTCGCGCCGCCGCTCGAGGATGGCCATCACCAGGGTGTTGATGATGCCGAGTGAGGCAACGGCCAGCGCCAGGCTGCCGAAAATGCCGAGGAAAAGGTCGAGCACGGCGAAAACTCTTTGCATGGTGCGCGAGGCATCGAGAATGGAAAAAGCGTTGAAGCCCATCCGGCGGATCACGTCCTCGACACTCGGCACGTCGCGGGAGTTGCGCACGCGCACGCTCACCGCTATGTAGGAACGCTCGGTAAGGCCGCCGCCTTCACGCAGGTCGGAGGGCATCATGATTTGCAGCCCCTGGACGAAATCCAGAGGGACTAAGACGCGCGCCCGCCCCATACCTCTCATCGTGTCAGGGTCATCGGCAACGATGCCGACAATGCGCAAGCTCCGGGTATGCGGCACCACCGAGAAAGCGGGGAGCAAGGTGTCAACGCCGGCGTCCGGACCGTTGGCGGGCGCCGGCGCAGCAGTTGCCTGGGAAGGCCGTGACGGCGCGTTGGAAGGCCCCGGTGTTGCCGGTTGGGCGTTCGGCAGGTTTGCGTTGGGAATCCGCTCCGCGTAATACATCACCAGTTCTTTACCGAGAAGTGGCTGGAGGGCGGGCGAAGGTCCACTGGGGTTCGAAGATTGATCGGGGCTGGGCGCGAGGCCCAGCAATTCTTCGGCGAAGGGCTTCTGCACAATGGCTTCGGCGGCGTTGCCGGAAGAGAAGAAACTTCCCTGGATATTTTCAAATGCCTCGCGATCGCGTGCTGACATCGGGACGGCGGCCACCATGGCGTGGTGCGGTTTGTCGCCATAGCGCATCTGCGTCATCATGCGCAGGTCGGGCACGGCTTCCAGCACGCCGGGCAGGCGGGAGATTTCCTGTCGCACGTTCTCATCCAAGGCACGACTGTTGTCCGCCGCGGCAGCGCCCCGGGGGCGGGCGCCGAACCCGCCAAAATCGCCTCTGGTGACCATCACGGTGTCAAACAGCCCCGTCCTTTCCAGCCGCCGCGTGAACAACTGCTGCAAGCCCACACCGAGCGAGAGCATCGCCACGAGCGACGCCACCCCGACGCCGATTCCGAGCGTGGTAAGCGAATTGCGCAGCACCGATTCACGCAGATTGCGCGCCGCGAGTTCAAGTAGGTCGGGTGTCTTCATGGGGCCGCCGCACTTTCGCCGGGGCGTGGCGAATTCGTCTGGTCCGCTTCCAGCTTGCCGTCGGCGAGGAACAACAACCGCCCCGCATGGCGCTCCGCCAGGGCGCGTTCGTGCGTGACCAGCAGGACGGTCATCCCCAAACGCCGGTTGCAATCGCCAATGAGTTCCATGATCTCCATTCCGGTGTGGCTGTCGAGGTTTCCCGTGGGCTCATCGGCCAGGAGGATGCGAGGAGAATTCACGAGTGCCCGCGCCAACGCCACGCGCTGCTGCTCGCCGCCGGAAAGCTCTCCCGGCCGGTGGGCGAGCCGCTGGCCCAGTCCTACGCGCTCGAGAGCTTCCCGGACGCGGCTGGCCCGCCCGCGGCGATCCGTTTCCGCCAGGCGCATGGGCAGCTCCACGTTTTCCGCCACGGTCATGCTCGGCACCAGGTTGAAAGCTTGAAAAACAATTCCCACGCTGTGCCGGCGGTAGCGCGCCAGCTCTTCGCTCGACAATTCGGCCAGGTTGCGGCCTTCCACCTGGACGTCTCCGGAGGTCGGCCGGTCCAGGCCCGCAATCAGGTTCAGCAGAGAGGATTTTCCCGAGCCCGAACTTCCCAGCAGCGCAATGAATTCGCCCCCCTGCACCGAAAAGGAGATGCCATCCACGGCGCGAATGACGGACGTGCCCATGGTATAGTGCCGGCAAATCTCCTGGGTGCGGATCGTGCCCGTTTCAGTTAGTGTGGTCGCGGTCATGTGGTTTAAGGATTTCCCATCGTTCATCCATTAGTGCAGACGAAATAATGACCCAAATATTTTAGGGAGTTCCTCGTCCGGAAATGGAGCGACAATTTAATACCGTTGCACCCTCTGGTCAAATCCCGGCGCAGGGCCCCTGCGGGTTTACGCTGCGGCCGGGAAAGCGATGTCGTACTCGCCCAGTTGCAGCGGGTATTTCCCGTATTCTTTCACCAGGCGCACGACGTAATCGTAATTCTCGCCGGAAATGCTGTTGGGGACGGAGTGGTCTGACTGGAAGATGAAGCCGCCCCCCTTGGCGGCGTTCAGTTTGGTGAGGACGGCGGCCTTGATTTCCTCCCGGCTTCCGTTCGCCCAAACCACCACATCCATATTGCCGCAGAACCCGATGCGGTGGCCAAACCGGCGGCGCAGGTCGATAACATCCAGTCCCGCTTTCGCCTCCAGCGGATTGTAGGCGTCAACTCCTACCTCAATGAAATCCTCAAAAATCGCTATGGCGTTGCCACAGCCGTGGTAGATGACCGGCAAGCCGTGCTTGTGGCACTCGTCGACGAGAGCCTTGACACCAGGCTTGAAGTGCTTCCGCCAGAAGGCGGGTGAGAATAGCATCCCGTTTTTGTAAGCGACGTCGCCCCAAATCACCATGCCATCCAGCATGCCGTTCGCGGCCTTGATCTGGGCCTTCACGATTTCCAGCGCGAAGGCGTTGATACGTTCCACGAAACGCGCGATGTGGTCCGGATACAATCCCATCCAGAACAGCGCGTGTTCGGAGCCGATGATGCGCCACAGCATCTCGTGGCCTTCGCAGACGCCCCCGAAGGCGGGAAAATCCGGCCAAGCCCCCCGCACGCGTTCGAAGAAAGCCGGTAGATTGCGCACAAATCCATCGCCCACGCCATTGATCTGGTCGTCCCCGGCGGCAAAGTACCGGCGCTCGTCCCAGGGATCATCGAACTGGAACGCCTCCATTTTCTCGACCGTGTCCGTTTCAAATTTCAGGAAGGCGGGCATGGGATAAGCCAGCTTCTTTTGGATGACGGCTTCAAACCCCGTGCGCACTACAACCTCTTCGTCGTCTTCCTTCAGGATTTCGAAGGGTTTGATGTGGGGATCCAGGTTGGGATTGAAATTCATCCAGTCGAGATCGTAATAACGATAGATATCCGTATCGGGTGCAAGACCCAGTTCATTACGCCAGCGCTTGAGAAAGCTCCCCCAGAAGAAGTCGCTAATGGGAACTCGGTCGCCTTCCTCGTGGCGGAGCGCCTTCTTCATCCGTCCGAGCTTTGCGGCGCAATTGTCTGTGCGTTTCATCGTGGGAGCCTCATGAGTTCACTTGGCCATCCTTATCTCATGCCGCAAAACTCCGGGTCCGAGGGCATGGGTGGGGGCGGGAGCATGGTACCATTTTCTATGCATCCCGTTGCTCAGAACTTCACATGGCCAACCAGTTCCTGTTAACTCCCTTTCTTTTCATCAACATCGTGGAAAGCTCTGTTTAACTCATTTGTTTTCATAAATATCGTGGAAAGGCGAAAAAGCGACATTTTTTCTACATATGTTTTCAATAAGTTAACGCAGATTACGTCCATTTTTCGCCCCTTTTTCCCGGTTCCTCCGTGGAATTCGTGGGTAAGGCGCGATAGATCGAAAGGGGTAGCGCATCCTGCCCCGAACCTGTTAAGGGATATGTGGACCAACACAAATCCCGAGCACAGGGGGAGGCAGGA
>JBEKNU010000219.1:0-19569 GCA_049522495.1 Terriglobia bacterium | reverse complement strand
TCCATCGAACACTGCTGACCCGACGCTTTATCTTCGAACCGAGGGGGCCACGGTCGCGAAGTGCTGTTTTGATATGAATTAGCTTTTGAATTCTTTTCTTTGACGTTTAAAATATAGTAGAAGAAAATATAATGTAAATCACGTGGTATGATCCGTAATCTTCGTGGAAATTCCCGCTTGGTTAAGGCCTGTAGGAGGCCTGCTGGCACGAAGACCGCGGATGTCTATGCGACCGGGGAGAACGTTCTCGTGGAGGTGGCCGGGTTACAACAAATGTCGGCCGACACTATGGAGTTTGACACGAAGATGAATCTGAATTGAGCAGGAGCCGACCAATGAACGCAACCAATCTAATCTTCTCAAAGGCGAACCGCAGAGGTTTCATCAGTCGGCTAATGGTGGCCCTTGGTGCCAGGAAAGTGTCGAAGGCCTGTGGGGCCGAGGCGGCTACCGCAGGGGCTCGTCAGGTTGACGCACCAGTAGATTCAACCAAGTCCAGTACGGGCCAGGTTGCTGCACCCCCCCACCAAGGCGGCTACATTCGTCCGGGAACGATTGAAGTAGTCCATCAGAAATTTGACCTCGTGGTGGTGGGAGGCGGGATTGCCGGTACGTGTGCCGCGATCAGTGCAGCTCGTAACGGCACCCGCGTGGCGCTGGTCCATGAGCGTGCTATGCTCGGCGGTAACTCCTCTAGCGAAGTATGTCTTTACCCGGAGGACACGCTTGCTTACAACCCGTGGATCAAGGAGACAGGCATCTTTGAAGAAATCATGAACGAGGAACGGGCCCGCAATTGGGTGCTACTTGGCGAGGGTATGATCAATAGCCAGTGGGATCTCGTACTCTACGAGTGGGCGATTCGGGAAAAGAACCTAACTCTTTTTCTGAATACCTCCATGCGGGAAGTGGAAATGGCCAATCGGCAAGAGATTCGGGCAATTCGCGCAGTTCAGCTAGGAAGCGAGAAGGGATTTATTCTCCAGGCACCTCTGTTTGTGGACGCAACCGGCGACGGGGTGTTGGCCTACCGCGCGGGCGCCGAGTTCCGTTGGGGCCAAGAGGCGCGCGAGGAATATCACGAGTTGTTGGCGCCTGTCCGAGCGACAGACGCTGTCATGGGCAATACCCTCTATTTTCGTGCGCATGACGTGGGCAAACCAATCAAGTTCAAGAAACCGGAATGGGCGGTGGCGTTTGATACCGAAGCTGATCTCACGGGAAGGGACCATGGGTTTTTTGAAGCTGGCTATTGGTGGATCGAGGTTGGGTATCCTCTCCACCCGATCAAAGACAATGAAGCAATACGGGATGAAGCGATGCGCCAGTTGTTAGGAGTTTGGGATCACATTAAGAACAGGTGCACCAATGATCAAATTCGGGCAAGAGCTGCGAACTATGCGTTGGAGTTCGTGGCGTTCTGGCCTTACAAAAGGGCGTCGCGCCGGATTCTCGGCGATTACGTTCTCCGCGAGCAGGATGTCCGCGACCCTCAAGTGCGGCATGATGACATTGCCTACGGCGCCTGGGGAACTGACATACATACTCCAGGTGGCATCTTGAATAGGCATGCGCCGCCCTACCTTATGCCCACGGAAGATGCCAACTTCCAAGAACGCGGGACTATCCCCTACGGCATCCCCCTACGTTCTTGTTACTCCCGGGACGTACATAACCTACTTGCGGCAGGGCGACCCATCAGCACCAGTTATGTTGCCTTCGGTTCTTCCCGCGTGCTACCCACGGGAGCCATAGTTGGACAGGGAGTGGGTACGGCTTCGGCCTTGTGTACGAAATATAAGTGCAACCCTCGAGATATCGTAGAAAACCACGCCATTGAATTACAGCAGTTGCTTCTGCGTCAGGATGCATCGATCCCGGGCGTCCAGAATACTGACCCAAACGACTTGGCACGCGGCGCTCAAGTGATCACGAGCAGTGAGGGACCGTTGGTTTTTCCCGAATCGCAGACCTTTTATCCGGCGCGGTTCCCTCTGGCCGAGCTTTTCCCGGTATCGACCAATCTCTTGGAAAGTATTGATTTGTTTCTGCGGTCAACTCTAAAAACCTCCGTTCGCATAAACCTTGTACTGCGGAAGGCAGCTCACGTCTGGGACTTTCGTTCAGAAGGGGATGTCGCCGCCGCCTCGGCAACGATTCCGGCCGGATATCAAGGATTTGTCCGCTTTGTCCTGAATGCTGACACCCAGCCTGGCACCTTATATTATGTCCACATTCCCGCTCACCCGGGCATCGCCTGGGCCCTTTTTGATGATCCTGAGGAGCAGCCTTCGCTTGTACCTGTGGGCACGACGGCAGCCGATCTCCCCGGTGGCGCATATTGGCGTCCTCTTAACGGAGACGAAAATGTAACCGGTAAATCCTTTGTGATCCGTCTTAATCCCGAGCAGCGTCCGTACGGGCCACAGAACGTGGTGCGGGGTACGAATCATCCGGACCGATGGACAAATTTTTTCACTTCTGACCCAACACAACCCCTGCCGGCGTGGGTTGAGCTGCGCCTGCCGCAGGTAGTATCTTTCAATCTGGTTCAGATTACTTTTGACACCAACATGAATCGACGTACCAGGCTGGGGTTATACCGCTACCCGGAGTGCGTAAAACGATACGACATCGCTGTCTGGAGTGGGGCTGGTTGGAAAGTCGTCGCTGAGGAAAACGAAAACTACAACCGCTGGAGAGTCCATAGGTTCGATGCCATTACATCGGACCGACTGCGAGTTAACGTTTACGAAACAAATGGGGCAAAAGCGGCACGCATCTACGAAGTGAGAATCTACAACGAAAAGCAAGCTTGACCATCTGATAGGAAGACGGTTCCGACGCACCCTCTTCACCTCAAAGGTACGCTGTCTTGAGTCTACTCTATTGCCAAGACGGCTGCCGCCGTACTAAGCCATCTTGATGTACATCCAGTCCGCAAGCGCACTCCACCTGCAATTCCATGTTGCCTCCTTGAGGCGATTGCTGCGCCCGCGGTCAGTTACAGACGCTGCCATGCATCCTTGCCCAGGAAGTAGGTGCGACAAAAAGTGGTACCATTGTCCAGCGGGGGCTGAATCTTCGCTGCGGGATCGGAGTCCTCACAGAAGCCTGTGACCTCCAAGCAATCGCCATCCACGAATGTTTGTAACCGAGATCGGCCTGCCTTACCAGTCTTCAACTAATGTAGCCATTTTCATGCACAGTGGCAGGCCCAAGGCCCATGACATCTTCGCTCAGAACGACAGCATGAAAGCGTTTTCCCTTAGCCTGTTTCGCCGAGGGCCACATTATGTCGCAACTTTTCGGAACTTGACGAAGAACGTAGTTTTTCATTGACAAGCGAAAGTAATCATATTAAGAGACAAGCGAAGATAATATTGTGGACTTTAAAGAGAGACGGGACAAAATGGACCAACATGCTTAACGAAGAGCGCCGCCGAAGAATCCTGGAAATCATAAACGAGGAAGGCCGTGGATTGGTCAAGGACCTTGCTGCGCGGCTACAAACCTCGCAGGTGACAATTCGCAAGGATCTCGAGAATCTTCACAGCGAAGGCCTGCTTCAACGCTCGCACGGCGGGGCTTTGCCGGTGCGGACGGGCGCCTTGCTCGATCCTAGTCTGCGGGAAAAAGAGAAGCACCACCGCAAGGAGAAGCAGCGCATCGGCGAGGCCGCGGCGGCCCTGGTGAACGAGGGGGAGTGCGTGATTCTGGACTCCGGAACCACCACCACGGCGGTCGCCAGGGCTTTGCGCAATCGGGGGCGGCTTACCGTGATCACCAACGCGGTGAACATTGCCGCCGAACTTGCCGGCACTTCTATTGAGGTGATCCTGACGGGGGGAATCCTGCGGGAGAACTCTTTCTCGCTGGTGGGACCGCTCGCCGAGGAGACCCTTTCTAGATTGAGCGCCGATATCTTCTTCCTCGGCGTAGATGGATTTGACGTTCACTACGGCCCCACCACACCCAACATGCTGGAAGCCAAGGTGAATCAGGAGATGATCAAGATCTCGCGGCGGACAGTGCTGGTGTGCGATTCTAGCAAATTCGGGCGCCGCAGCCTTTCCCAAATCGCCGTACTCTCCTCCATTCAACAAGTGATTACAGACAACAAGATTCCCAAGGGAGACTTAAACGAGCTCACGGAGGCCGGGATCAAAGTCACCATCGTTTAGCCGCTCCCTGGTTGGGTGGGGAAAGACCGGTGAGAATATCTCGGCCGGCTGAGGGGCGTTGGTTTGAATTTATTACTCTCGATCGCCTGCCATTAAGATCAACGGATTTTCAGCCGCGGCGACAGTGGGTGGAGCGAAGCGCCGGGTGAGGGGTCACCCAGGAGGGTATCGAGATTTCGTTTCCTGAAACCCCTTATGTGAGCGGTATTATTGGGACTAGCTATCGTCGTACCCGAAGGTCACTTTCCAATCAGGGATCCAATCCAAATTTGGGCAAGAGACCCTCTGGTCGCCCCGCGGCTCGCCCTCCCAAACCCGGAGTGAGGAATCCGCGCTAGGGCGCACAGCCCCCCATCGCTGACCCGACCCTTTATCTCCAAACCAAGAGGGCCACGGTCCCGAATGGTAGTTTTGATATGAAATGGCTTTTGAATTCTTTTCTTTGACATTGAACTTGAAATATAGTAAAAGGAAACAGAAAGTAAATCACGTTGCAGGACCCATAATCTTCGCGGGAATTCCTGCGGGGATTGGTTATGCTGAATAAAGGCCGCCGCTGGAACGTCCAGCGCGTCATCACCGGCGAAGACCGAGCCTTTGTTAAGGAAGTGCGCGGAGCCATTTGCATAGCGACGAAACTCATCCACAAGAATTTGGAAATTCCCGATCGCCCAAGACTGCACCAGCGGACCCCCGGCGGCGCCAAGTTCCGGGACTGCGCGTGCCGCCCTATGTGGCGAAGGCCAACGGGGATGAGCGACATGCCTCGCCACGGCGGTACCTCCAAACCAGCCAGCGAGGCGAATCCGACAACTTCTAACGTGGATACAAGGAGAAACCTTTCATGAGCGTTGCCGTCAAAACCCGCGGGGCGAATACGCGCGCTGAAATCTTTTCGCAACCGCAATGCTGGAAAGCTTGCTTCGAGGTCTTGGAGAAAGGCCAGCAGATCCAGAAGTTGGCCACGAAGGTCGGCCTGGACACCGATTGCCTGTTCATCGGCTGTGGCTCCAGCTACTACATGTCGCAAGCCGCAGCGGCCAGTTGGCAACTGATTACGGGAAGGCCGGCCCGCGCCATTCCGGCTTCCGAACTGCTTCTCTTCGCGGACTTGGTTCTGAATGCCAACCACAAGTGCCAGCCCATTTTGGTTTCGCGCTCAGGCAATTCCTCGGAGATCGTGCGAGCGGCGGAATACCTGGAGCGGGAGAGGGACATCCGCACCCTGGCCATCAGTTGCGGGGAGCATCAGCCGCTGGATAAAACCGCGAGCGACACACTCCATCTTCTCCCCGCCGACGAAAAAAGCGTGGTCATGACGCGCTCGTTTTCCTCAATGTTGCTGGGGGCGCAAATCCTGGCAGCGCAGGTGGCGAACCGCCCGGAAGTGACGGAAGGTATTCGCAGGATTCCTGATGGCGTGCAGTTGGTTCTGGATTCCGTCCACGCGAGAATTCAGCAATTTGTGGAGACGAATACCTTCGTCGACTATGTTTTCCTCGCTCAAGGTCCATTGTTTGGCATTGCCTCGGAAGGCCAACTTAAGGTCAAAGAAATGTCCTGCTCGTTCGCGCAGGTCTACCACACCCTGGAGTTCCGCCACGGCCCCAAGGCGATTGTGGGACCGGAAACGTTGCTTACCTTCCTGCTTTCTGAAACCGGCTACGAGGAAGAGCGCAAGGTGCTGGAGGAAATGAAAGCGCTGGGCGCCACCACGCTGGTAATGGCCAACGAGGTGGATGACGCTGCCCGGCAGAACGCCGACTTTCTGCTGGAGCTCCACCTGGACGTGCCTGAGTGCGTTAGGCAGGTCGGATATCTGGTGACCCTGCAACTGTTGGGTCTTTACACCGGGACCAAAAAGGGGTACGACATTGACAGCCCGCGCAATTTGACGCGGGCCGTGATTCTGGACAACGACTAAGACGTTCTTGCCATGCCCCATTTTGATGTCACCGTGTTCGGAGAGTTAAACCTCGACCTGATCCTGTATGGATTGCCGTCGCACCTCGAACCCGAACGCGAGGTGATGGCCGACGGCCTGGCGCTTACCCTGGGCAGTTCGTCTGCGATTTTCGCGCACAACCTGGCAGTGTTGGGAAGCAAGGTGGGATTCATCTCCCGCATCGGAGAAGATCCCCTGGGCGAGATTGCGCTCGCGCGTTTGGCGGCGGGCGGGGTGGACGTCTCGCAGGTACGGAAAGTGGCGGGACCTGCAACCACCGGGCTCACCGTGATTCTCCCGCGGACGGGCTGCCGCAACATTCTGACTTATCCCGGCACCATGAATGAGATGTGTTTCGAGGACTTGAATTTGGATTACCTCGCGGGCGCGAAGCACTTTCACCTTTCCTCGTTCTTCCTGCATCGTGCGCTGCGGCCACGCATTGCCGAGCTGTTCCGGCTGATGAAGCAGCGGGGTCTTTCCACGTCGCTCGATACCAACGATGACCCGGAAGATCGCTGGGATGCCGACCTGTTTGAGGTGCTGAAATTCGTGGATGTCTTTCTTCCCAACGAACGTGAGGCGAAGATGATTACGCGCGCGGAGAACCTGGACGCGGCCGTCGCCATGCTACCGTGCGCTCCCCCGCCCCGGCCGTCGAGGCGATTGATCCCATAGGCGCGGGCGACAGCTTTGACGCGGGCTTCATTCATGCTTACGTGCGCGGCGCGGCTTTGGCGGAATGCCTGGCGCAGGGCAATGCTGCCGGCGCCTTTTCCACCACGCGCCCCGGCGGCACTGAAGCTTTTCGCGACCGCGCCTACTTTGCGCAGTTCTTTCCCCGCGAGGGAGCAAGGGCAAACCGCCATGATTGATTTCCATACTCACCCTGTTTTGATCCGCGAGTTCGCGGAGAAATATCCCGACTACACGCGCATGGCCCGCGAGGTCTTTCAGATTGGCAACAACCTTCAGCCGCTCGAGACCTTCTTCCTGCAGATGGATGTGGCGGGAATTGAGAAGGCCGTCCTGCTGCCCATTGCCTGCGCGCGAGCGCGGGGAGTGGCCGTCTCCAGCAACGAACAGGTGGCGGAACTCTGCGGCCTCTCCAAACGCTTTGTCGGGTTTGCCAGCGTTGACCCGATGCAGCCCGGCGCCGCAAAGGAACTTGAAGCCGCGGTCAAGGGCATGGGGCTGAAAGGCCTGAAGCTGGACGCGGCGCTCCAGAATTTCGACCTGAACGATCCCAAGGTGTTTGAAGTTTACGAAGCGGCCGCGGCGCTGGGCATTCCGGCGTTGATCCACACGGGAATGAGCTGGGCGCCGGGAACGCCTCTGGCGCAGGGACAACCGCTCTTGCTGGAACCGGCCATCCGCCGATTCCCCCGGCTGAACTTTGTGCTGGCGCATTGGGGATGGCCCTGGGTGTGGGACGCGAACGCCCTCGCCTTGAAATACCCCAACGTTTATTTGGACACCTCGTGCTTTTACTACGATGGCCCGAGGGAGTTCTTCCAATTCCACTTCCGCCAGCAGATGCCCACCACGCTCCTGGAGCGGAGCCTGCGCAATCAAATCGTATTCGGCTCCAACTACCCGCGGGTGGAAATCAAGAATATGGTGAAGGCGATCAAGTCGTTGGGGCTGACGGAAGCGTGCCTGGAAAAGATTCTGCGCACCAATGCGGAAAAACTGCTGGGAATTCAGACCCGGCCCGCGCGGTAGGGGGCAGTGCCGATGATCATCAAGCTGGAAAAGGTGAAGGTGCAAAGCCGCAAGGCAGAGGAAGCCATCAATGTCACCGCGCAGGTCGACGAACTGGTGGCCAAGAGTGGGGTGAAGAACGGACTGGTGAATGTGATGACCTGCCACACTTCCTCTGGCCTGCTGGTTACGGAAGGGCTTCCCTGCCTGGAGGAAGACATCCTCACGCATTTCGCGCGCCTGCTGCCCGAGGATGGGAACTATCACCATCGGCGGTATCTGGACTTCGACGGCCGCGTCGCCTTCAATGCCGAGACCCACTTGAAAAGCATACTGGGGGGAATCCAATGCTCTTTCCCAATTGAGAACGGCAAGGTAGTGCGCGGCTCCCGCCAGACGATCTACTTCATGGAATACGACGGACCCCTGGAGAGGACGTACCTGGTTCAGGTCTTAGGGGAGTAGGCCTCAGAGGGGCGACCTTCCACCTGCCCGGCATCCCCCGGGTTTGCGATACCGTCACGCCTAGCACGCGTAGCGCATCCCTAGCGCGCATTTCCCACGGAAAAATTGAAAAAGGCTGTCTCTTTCTGGCATAAGTATTTTTGAGAGAAAGACTTCTGCCAGGTAAGGAGGCCAGCCTTTTGCCTACACAGTGTAACCAAGAATCTTTCAGATTTCATCCTCTGGGCAGGCGCGAGGTGCGAGGGCGGTTTGACGGGGGAGCGATCAGCAGCGACGCCAGCGGGCTGCTGTTGCGGGAGGTGGGGAAGCGGACCGGAATCCTGGCACAGTTTGCGGCTTGTTTTACGGACCATCGAGACTCGGAGCGAATCGAGCACATGGTGCAGGAATTGATAGCGCAGCGGGTGTACGCACTGGCGCTGGGCTACGAGGACCCGAACGATCACGACCGGTTGCGGAGTGATCCGTTGCTGGCGGTGCTGGCGCAGAAGGCGGACCCGACGGGAGAGAGCCGCGCGCGGGAGCGCGACCAAGGCAAGGCCTTGGCGGGCAAGAGCATGCTGAACCGCCTGGAGTTGACGGGGAAGGAGGTGCGCGAGGAGGAGCGCTACAAGAAGGTCGCGCTGGAGGAAGCGGCGGTGGGTCGCCTGCTGCTGGAAATCTTTTTGCAGGCGCATGGCGAAGCTCCGCAAGAGATCGTGCTGGATTTGGATGCTACTGATGAGCTGGTGCATGGGAATCAGGAGGGGCGGTTCTTTCACGGCTATTATTGGCACTATTGCAATCTGCCGCTGTACATCTTCTGCGGCATTCCTGCAAAAGAGCGCAGCGCCTTCTCGCAAGGATAATAACAAGGGAGTCGCAAGCAAAGGAAAGCATATTCGGTATCATCGAAAGTAAAGTCGATAATTCCAACCTACAGGGTTCAACCCGGGGGCGCTCGGCAGACAGGAAGTGCTACGCGGAAAGTAAAGCCACCGCAACGAGTGCACAGAGGACCCCAACTCCCTGCAAACGAGTGATGGTTTCCTTAAAGACCAGGGGGGCCAATAACACTACGACGAGGGGGTAAAGGGCTGTCAGTGGTGTGATTATCGAAGCCTTGCCGCCGTTTTTCATCGCCGCGAGTAGGGCCCAGGCACCCAGCGTGTTTAAACCCGCACTCAACATGGCCAGCAAGAGATTGCGGGTGGAGTATTCGAAGGGAGATTTTGCGGAGTACATCCAGGGCAGAAGGAGGAAGTATCCGACCACGAGCCAGATAAGTGCGGATTCCGCCGAGAGGTAGTTGGTGGAGAGTTTCTGGAAAAGTCCTACAATCCCCCAGCTCACAAGGACAACTACGGCGGGCAGAAACCAAGAGGACATGTGCATGTGGTGTTTCCCCTCACATCGAAAAGATCAAGAAGGCGGCTACAGCGAACGCTAAACCTAGAACCTGAAGAAGCGTCAGACGTTCGCGCAGGAGCAACAAGGCCAAGACGACCGTGATCAAGGGATACATCGCCGTTACCGTGGTTATGACCGCGGTATTCCCGCCGGTTCGGTAGGCCGCATAAAGGGCAAAACTGCCGATTCCAGCAAGGACCCCATTAGCAATCCCGTAAG
Source organism: Terriglobia bacterium (assembly GCA_049522495.1). Taxonomy (GTDB): domain Bacteria; phylum Acidobacteriota; class Terriglobia; order UBA7540; family UBA7540; genus Bog-366. The sequence goes on along the minus strand of JBEKNU010000219.1, from coordinate 9,663 downwards.
AGATTCCCTTGGCGTTACGTTCGAGGTGAAAGTGACGAGAGACAATGAGCGGCACTACTACCGGCAAACTCCCAAAGGGAAAAAGAAATTGCATTGTTGAAGCCGGGATCTCATTGGAAGCGAGTTTTCCAAAGATGGTCCACCCACCCCAACTGATGATGCAAAGGACGGAATACCAGAACCATTTCGTTCTTAGTGTACCCCCCACCGACATAGTGAACCCTCGCTCCTGTGCAGTAAGCCGGGCTGGCGAGAAGTACTCAGACCCTGCCAAACGACGGGTGCCCGCTTTCCTGAAATCTCTTGCGGTACGGCGCAAAGCCTGCGGCACTACCATTCATCGTGCTTTGTGACGTCACGTTCCTTCGACTGCCAGAGAAGGCCGGCCCCCCTGAGGCCGGCTTGTAACTGGATCTCGCCGCGTACTGCGCCGGCTCTAAACATCCTGCCGTCGAAAGCTTCTACTATATGCGCCGCCCGGCCAACCTTCTCCAGCTGAGCGTATCGTGCCATTCATCTAAAAACAGGGCTTCCCACGCTCCTCTGATCCGCCCCGCCTACCCCGACCCTGCCCACTAGCGCGTCCGCTGCCACTCCTCGAGAAAGACATCGACGTTGCGCGAGGTTTTCGCGTTATCGACTGTGATGTTGTCTACCGGCGAAAGAATGAAGCTGTCCGGCCCGAGAGTCTCAATGGCCTGCCGCACTGCTGTTCGGACTTCGCCCTCCGTTCCCAGTTCAACTGTGATGGCACCGGAAACACCTCCCCACAGGCAGATCCGGCTGCCGATTCTCTTCTTAATTGTCGCCAGGTCCGTATGCGTGCCTTGCACGGGGTCAATGCCGATCAGGACGTCGACCCCGGCTTCCAGGAAAAAGTCGAGCAAGGGTGTGAGGCCGCTGGAGCAGATATAGCCGTACAATGCGCCCGCTTCGTGCGCAAGTGCGACCTCAACCTTCAGGCGGGGAAGCATTGCCTCCCGATAGAAGTTGGGAGTTACAAAATCACATCCCTCATACCAGGCCCGATGGATGAGCAGATCAACACCACCTGAAAGCACCACCTTCATGCGCTGCAAATTCCACTGGTGGATGATTTCGAGGAGCTCAGCAACAAAGTCGGGCTTCTCATGCGCCAGCACCATCAGATTCTCGAACCCGCAAAGCCAATTAGCCATATCCACGCCTACGCCCCAACCCCCGGCCAACAGAACTCCCTGGTCCTTGGTGAAAGCATGAGCTTTCTGGGCTTCCCGTTGAAACGCCGCGACGTCCTCGGCGTGAGGAGGCGTCAGAAGATAGCGCAAAGCCGCCAGCTCGCCGGCCTGGCCAGTAAGGAGATGTTGGCGCGCCCGCGGCGCCTGATAATCGTCCACGAAAGGGATGTGGTCGCCGTGCGGCCAATCCTCGGAGAGGCACACACTGGTTTGCAGCCTGCCACCAGGGGTCGTGTATTCCTTATGAAGAATGCCGTCCCCGCCGGGCACGCCTTCCCGCCACTCTCGCGTCTCCACATCAGGATGGAATCGCACCGGCAAGCCGCGCAAGTCGGGATGGTTGGGCCGGTCGGCACGAGATAGTGCCGGAACGAAGAGAAAGGAATCGAGGCCCATGGCGCGCTCTGCCCTAACTTGTTCATGACGATCATCGTGACAGCGGCGGCGTAACGCCGTGAAACTCATGAATGCGCATGGGACATAATCGGCTTTCCGATGCGTTATTGCCCCTAACATGCGCTCCCTCGAAGACAAGTCCGTCATAAACTCAACTCCTGTAACCCGCACTCAGCCGCCAAAGACTGACAACGCGAAACTATTGTTCCCATCAAGTCACGACCTCCGTCAGACGCTTTCGGCTTCGTGCAGAGACCAGTGTTGAAGATGGGGTTTTCTTTTAGCTGTCCGAAGACCCAAGGCAGAGTTCCCACTGAAGACGCCCCGTCACCCGCTGCCCACCCGGCCGTTTCCGGACCATGACCAAGGCCGCTTCGCGCTCGGCGGTTGTGATCCGCAAGAAATCCACGTTGCCGCTTTCGTGTCCAGCTTTAAAGCTGCGAACCTCTCGAGTCCATATTCGTGATGCAAGCCACCCAGGATCGGCTTGGCAACGACACGGTAATATTGGGGAATGCGATACTGCGAGGATGCCTCCTGTGGCAAATCCATGGGAGGATCTCCACGCAAACGATCGCGACGGCCAGACCAGGGTCAACCGGGTTGCGGCGCTGGCGCGTCGCGGTCTCGTCTCGGGTTCCAAGTAGAGAGCCAGTTGTTTGCGCAGGAAGAGGTTTTCTGCGGCCAGTGCAAGTTTGGGCCGCAGGCCGAGGCCGATGAACCCAAGGACGTCCGTCACTAAGCTCGAAAGGTTAAGCAACCAGATTGAAAGGGAACGGAGTTTCTGCATCCGCTGGAGAATATCATAATTCTGGAGTTCTATTGGAAATATTTTGAAAACATTTTCCTTGACATACGAATTTAAACGCAGTAAAACGAAATCCAATGCAAGCTATGCGGTTGGACTGATAATACCGATCGTAGTTCCTCGCGGGATTGTTTTAGCTGAATGAAGGGGGCCGATTGAGCGACTGAATGAACTGCAGGGTATCTGTCGAGCCATGGCGGTCCCCGGAAACCCCTATGTGCAACCCATGATAGAGACAAGTTTTGCGATGGAGGAGAACCGATGAATCTGAAAAAGAAGTTTGAGACGGCTAGCAGGCTATCAAGACGAGTTGAATTCAAGCGGGCGGATGTCCCTACGCCCCGGTCAGCTAAGCGTTATGGAGCAAATCGAAGGCCCCCAGCCTTAACTTCTGCACATTGGGCTTTGGTGGTCATTGTACTTCTATGCCAATTGCCTTTGGCTTTGCCCGCCTTTGGCCAAGTAGCTCGAGGCAACATAACCGGGACAGTTTCGGACACCAATGGAGCTCGGATCCCTGAAGCTAAGATCACGATTGGCCAGGCGGAGACGGGGTTGACGCGCTCGCTTGCGACAAACACCGCTGGCGACTTCAGTGCCAACCTTCTTCCTATCGGCACCTACACTGTCACGGTTGCCCGCGCCGGATTTGACAGTAATGTAACCAGGGACATCTTGCTCACCGTAGACAAAACCGTGACCCTTAACATTGTCCTGCAAATCGGCCGGGTAACTCAAAGCGTTACGGTGAATGCTAAACCGGCCCTGCTTGATCCGATGGCCTCTTCCCTTGGCCAGTTGGTTGGGAATATGTACATGCAAGATCTTCCGCTCAACGGCCGCAATCCTTACACCCTCGGGCTGCTCTCCGGGAACGTGGTGCCGACAATTGGGGGAGGGGCAGGTAACCAACCCTTTGTGGCCGGTGGGGCTCGCTACACGGCGAATAACTTTCTCGTGGACGGCGTCATCAACACCAATTACCAACAGAGCATCGTGTACTTTCCCTCGGTAGATGCGGTGCAGGAGTATAAAGTGCAGACTAGCACGTACAGCGCGGAGTTTGGAAACGCGGCGGGCGTGGTGGTCAACTTGGTAACCAAGTCAGGAACCAACCAGTTTCACGGGAGCGCGTATGACTACGTGCGGAATGAAAAGCTCGACGCCAATGACTTTTTCAGCAACGCAGCCAGCAAGCCGATAGCCCCCTATAAGCGTAACCAGTTCGGCTTCAGCCTCGGCGGCCCGCTGGGAATCCATCCCCGCGCCCAAGAGCACAGTACTTTCTTTTTCTTCAGTTACGAAGGACTGCGTCAGAGACAAGCGGCGTTTGGGGGCATCGCCAATGTGGCTCCGGTGGCTTTTCGGCAGGGGAACTTCTCCAGCCTAATAGACGCGAAGGGGAATCTGATCCCCATCTATGACCCAGCCACGCGTGCCCTGGGCTCCGGTGGGGTTGTGACCGATACGGCCTTTGCCGGCAACATCATTCCCACCCAACGCATTAGTTCAGTTTCACAAGCGATTATGGCTCTGATACCGGCCCCAAACTTCGGCGCTGCCAGCGCCCAAGCCCGTAATTACACGCGCACGGCTCCGACTCCAAGTGATTCGGGCAACTATGATGCGAGAATCGATCACAACTTTTCTTCTTCCAACACTGCCTTTCTAAGGTTTTCCGGGCAGAACGCCTGGTCAACCAATAATGGCATACTTCCGCCGCCGCTCGCGGGAGGCCAAGGCATTAACCGTCCTCGGGATGCTTCCATCAACTTCGTCCATATCTTCAGCCCCTCGGTTGTCAATTCCGTTCAGTTTGCCGCCACTAGGCTCAGCAGCTCCACCGTTGGAGCAAGCCAGAACACCATAATCCCCGGACTTGCCAAGTGGCCCTTCGCTGTTCAAGGGTTACCGGGAATCGTGGTCAACTCTACCGGTGCCCGAAGCGGCTCGAACGAGTTTGACTCTATTGGAGATGCCGGCTCGTTCCTCAGCATTACGAATGGTTTCGAGTGGACAGACAACCTCACGATTGTCAAAGGGCACCACACTTTCAAGACCGGTGCCGACCTCTACCGTCCTCGTCTGGATTTTATCGGCGGGAGTGATTTCTTCGGAAACATGTACTTCGGTCCCATCTACACGTCTAATCCCACCGTGCTCAACTCCGGAGCTCCCTTTGCCGACTTCCTCCTGGGCCTGCCAAGCTCCGCCGACGGCAGCCAATACCTAAATTGGGCACACTTCCGTCAGATCTATTCGGGCGGATACTTCCAGGACAATTGGAAGGTCACACAGCGCCTGACACTCAATTTGGGGCTTCGCTACGACATCTGGACAGTGCCCATTGATGCTAAAAACGTAGGTGGGTTGCTGGATGTGAAAACCGGGCGTATTGCGCTGCCAGGCCAAAACGGTTACAGCCGTGGAATCATCAACGGGGATCACAACAACTTTGCCCCTCGGTTCGGCTTCGCCTATCAGGTGAACCCCAAGATGGTCGTGCGCGGCGGTTACGGATTCTATTATGCTCAGCAAGAAAAGACCTCATACTCGGGCTTCATGGCAGGCGAGGCGCCGAATATACCGCTGCTTTCCTTTCCCGTAGTTAATCCCTCAACTACGGTCACTCCGCCCGCGACCATCTCGAGTCCCATTGCATCAGTTCCGTTCGACACCACCCTAAGTGGTTTCTCGGCCAGTCATCCCTGGGCACTGACCCTATACACGTCGAATTTCACCAACAATCCGGCCCAGTATGTCCAGCAGTTCAATCTGAATTATCAATACCAGCCGTGGGCGGATTGGCTGTTTGAGTTATCGTATTCAGGATCGCTGGGAAGAAAACTGTCAGGTAGGATAAATCTCAATCAGGAACCGTGGCAGAACGTGTTAAATGGGACCAATACGCAAGCCTATCGATTCGCTCCGTTTCTCAACGGCGTTTTATGCTACGATGGCGCATACGGTACTTCCAATTACAACGCTGTCAACTTGAAAGTGCAAAAGAGTTTTTCCCGTGGGCTGCAGTTTCTGGTCAATTACACATACTCGAGAAACTTCGAGTTGGGTACTCCCGGGGTTGTCTCCACATGGACGCAGGCTGGCGGAACCTCACTTCCTCTGGACAGCTACAATATGCTGCGTGAGTATGGACCGGCGGTCACCGATCTGCCCCATTACCTTGTGGCCAGCTTTGTCTACAACCTTCCCTTTGGCCCAGGTCAGCACTTCCTGGATGTCCATGGCCCTGTAGGAAAAGTGCTGGGTGGTTGGCAAATCAACGGGATCACGACGAGACGATCCGGCACGATAACAGACCTCAGATACGGACCACATGTTACGAACTTTTCAACGATCAACGTGCCCGACCGTGTGTCCGGGCAGAGTCTGGAGGTAAGCAATCCGTCAGTAAATCAATGGTTCAATCCCGCGGCATTTGCTCCGGCGCCAACGGCTCTCGCAAACAACGGCACCCAGCAAGTGTTGTTTGGCAACCTGGCTCAGCGCGTGGGCCGGGGGCCGGGCGGTTTTGATCTGGATTTTTCGCTCTTCAAGAACTTTCCGGTCACAGAGAGAGTACGTCTACAATTCAGAGCGGAAGCCTTTAATCTTACGAACACCCCGACCTTCGGCCTTCCGGTCGCTAGTTCGCCGAATCTAACCTACGGGTCTACAGTATTCGGCCAACTTTCTAGCGCGTCGTCGGTAGGGCGACAAATTCAACTCGCGCTTCGACTTGACTTCTGAGAGTTTATAGTCGAAAGTCTGGCACCCATAACCTGCAGTACATAAACGACTTAACCGTTTATGTACTGCAGGGTTCTCGAGGCGAGGGGAGGGCGGCAGAAAACGAGGCAACGCGTGGTTGCTGAAGGAACAGCGCTCTCGGTGCCGAGAGTCTACGCGAAGTGAAATTCCTCCGAGTCCTCATCGCCTCCAAGCTGTGTGCTATTGGCGGCGGACCTGCGTAGCGCGAGTTCGTCCGGCTAGCGACAGTTAAGGCTCTCCATCCATGATCAGCAGAATTCCCCGTTCCGGGCCAATGAGGGCAACAAGCAAAAGCCGGACCAAACTCATTTGTCATTGACTGGTAACAACATGAATGGAAAATGCGGATGACGTCAGATAGGTCCATTTCCGGAATCCCGAGCCGGAGTGTGTACAATGTTCTTTCATCGCAGATCTTTTATCCAACGCCTGATGATCGGTATTGGAACGTTTGGCAAAGCTAGAGGATTGATCTTACCCTTCCAGGTCGGACCCTCCCCGGGCGCGACAGTTACTGCAGGAAGCAAGATGATTCTTGGGCCGGAAGCGGGAGTTACTCGGGGGCTTAAGACGGAACGTCTCGTCACCGACTTTGCCGTGGTGGGCGGTGGCCTGGCTGGGACGTGTGCGGCGATCACAGCGGCGCGCGCCGGCACCCGTGTGGTCCTCATCCAGGACCGCCCGCTGCTCGGCGGCAACGCGTCGAGTGAAGTGCGCCTTGCCATTTGTGGTGCCACCGCCTGGATGGGCAATAATAACCGTTGGGCTCGCGAGGGCGGCGTCGTGGACGAAATCCTGGTAGAGAATCTGCACCGCAACCCCGAAGGCAATCCGCTTATTTTCGACACCATCCTATTAGAGAAAGTCCGCGCCGAGGCTAACATCACTCTGCTCCTCAACACGGCTGTCGACAGCCTGGAAAAGTCGGCCCCGGACACTATCGCCTCTTTACTCGCCTTTTGCCCGCAGAATGAGACGCGCTACCGCGTAGAAGCGCCGCTCGTCTGCGACGCGTCCGGCGACGGAATCGCTGCGTTCCTGGCGGGCGCGGCGTTCCGTATGGGCGCCGAGAGTCGCGACGAGTTTGGCGAAGGCCTCGCTCCGTCGAAGGAATACGGCGAGTTGCTGGGTCATTCCCTCTATTTTTGCAGTAAGGACACCGGCCGCCCCGTGCGGTTTATCCCGCCGAGCTTCGCGCTCGCAGACATCACCGCAATTCCACGCTATCGCGGTATCCGCGCCGCGGACTCGGGTTATACCTTGTGGTGGCTCGAATACGGTGGTCGCCTCGACACGGTCCACCAAACCGAAGAAATCAAGTGGGAACTCTGGAAAGTCGCCTACGGCGTGTGGAACTACATTAAGAACTCCGGCCGGTTCCCCGAAGCCGAGACTCTGACCCTTGAATGGGTCGGCGCCATCCCCGGAAAGCGCGAGAGCCGCCGCTTCGAAGGTGACTACATCCTCTCGCAGCAGGACATTGTTGGTCAGCGCACTCATCCCGACGCCGTTGCCTTCGGGGGTTGGTCGATTGACCTCCATCCCGCCGACGGAGTCTACAGCAAGTTCCCCGATTGCACGCAGTCGCACTCGAAAGGCGTGTACCAGATCCCCTACCGCTGCCTCTACAGCCGGAATATCCGCAATCTTTTCCTGGCCGGACGAATCATCAGCGCGTCCCATGTGGCCTTTGGTTCCACCCGCGTGATGGGAACCTGTGCCCATGCGGGCCAGGCCGTGGGTCTGGCGGCAGCCCTTTGCTGCCGTCACCATTGGGAGCCGCGTGGCGTGGATGTGAGCATTTTGCAGAGGCAACTGCTCCGCACCGGCCAGCACATTCCCGGTGTGGCTCTCGAAGACCCCGAGGACTTGGCCCGCAGTGCAACTCTCAGCGCCTCCTCCCGATATCGTCTCGCGGAACTCCCCTCTGGCGGTCCTCTGCTGCCGCTTGATGTCGGGCGCGCCATGCTTCTCCCCGTGCCTGCCGGGCCCGTTCCCGCTGCAACCTTCCGGGTGGATGTTTCAGCTCCCAGCGAACTCACGGTGGAGGTGCGCGGCAGCAGCAGTTACGGCAACTTCACCCCGGACGTCACGTTGCATCGCGAGACCGTCCAGCTTCAACGAGGACCTAATCAAGCTATCCGGATCACATCGCCTACTGGCGTCCATCAGCCTTCTTACCTCGCTTTCTGCTTGCTGCCTGCGGCTGGTGTTTCCGTTCACACCTCCGACGTGCGGGTCACCGGCGTCTTGAGCCTGTCCCAGGCTGTCGGCAAGGGCGCACGCCAGGAGCGGCAACAGGATAGCGGCATCGATGCCTTCGAGTTCTGGCTTCCAAGCCACCGTCCAGGTGGGCAGAATCTCGCGGTCCTCGTCGATCCTCCACTCGACGTTTTCACTCCCACGTCGCTCGTCAACGGCTTTGCACGGCCCACTACGCAACCTAACGCCTGGGTCGCCGCACCTGACGATTCCACCCCTCGCCTCACCTTGCGTTGGCCGACGCCGCAGCGTTTCCGGCGAATCGAACTCGGATTCGACACCGATTTCGATCACCCGATGGAATCGGTCCTTTTTAGCCAATCCGAGCGGGACATTCCCTTCTGCATCAAACGGTACCGCATTACCGCCGCAGATGGGCGCGTCGTCTATTCCTGCCCAGAGAACCATCAGACCCGTAACACCATTCTTTTGCCGGAGCCGGTCGTGACAGATGAACTCCATGTGGAAATCCTCGAGACCCATGGCGCCCCAGCCGCTCTGTTCGAGGTGAGATGCTACGAGGTTTAGCACGGGCTGCCCATCAAATGTTTCATCCCTGGCCTCCTGCTACAGGCCCGTTTGCCTGGAACCCTGAGATGAAGAAAGCCGTTCCATGGTTATTTATTCCGAAAGCCGGTACGTAACACTGCGCCCGCTCGGCAAAAGCGTTCACGGCCGCGTAACCGTGCTGGCAACCATTACCGATCCGCAGACGCCAGAGTCGAAGAAACGGCGAGCCTTTAATTCGGGGGTACGCACGGAGCCGAAACCGCCAGCATTTATGGCGAGGAGGGCATGCTGGATTTCCTCTTACAATAAGCGGAGTGATGAAAGCCCAACACGATTTCAAAAACCGGCGACGACACGTTGAGCGAGGCGATCGTTAGAACCCGCGCCGTTGTCGGCCCTCGTCAATCCACTTACGAAGAGTGAGAGACCTCGATGTCGCCGGACGCGCCAGCTAAACAGCGCTCGCATTCCTGAGAGGGGTTGTTTCGTTATGGATTTCCTTTCCCGGATTAACGCCGTTCTTCATCACCAGAACCCGGATCAGGTTCCGTTCGCTCCTTACGACAACCTGGTGCCCCGTGGGGAATTCGCCAGGAATCTCGAGAACCGAGGGATGGGCCTGTGTTACCGCCGCTCGACGGTCTTTGCCGAAATGCCCCACGTCACGGTCGAAACTCGGGCGCAGGACGGCAACCTAAT
>JBEKNU010000218.1:0-12813 GCA_049522495.1 Terriglobia bacterium | reverse complement strand
TTCAGGATTCACTGGAAGATGTGTGCCAGACAATCGAGAACAGTTGCGGCGACGCCGCCTGCCAACTCCGCGCCCTCATCGAAGCCATGACCCGCGCCCGCGACCGCTTCCGGCGCGTCCCGTCGCTCTACGACCCGGAAATCCCCCTGATCGGCGTGGTGGGAGAAATCTTCTGCCGGCTCAATACCTTCTCGAACGAAGACCTCGTCCGCAAGCTGGAAGGGTATGGCGCGGAAGCCTGGTTGAGCCACATCGCCGAATGGGTCGAGTACGCCAACAACGAACAAAAACGCAAGCTGCGCCTGGTCGGACACCAGATCTCCTGGGAAATGGCCAAGACCTTCATTCGCTCGCACATCCAGCACGGCGACGAAAAGGCCCTGATCGCGCCCTTCGAAGATGATTTCGTGGGCTATGAAGAGCCCCCCATCGAGGAAATCCTGGAGCTTGCCTGGCCCTATCTGCCCACCGGCGGAGCGCTGGGAGAGATGGTGCTGAGCGTGGGCAAGGCCGCCTATCTGGCAAAACACGGCGCCGACGGCATCATCGACATCAGCCCCTTCACCTGCATGAACGGCATCGTGAGCGAGGCCGTCTACCCGAAACTATCGAAGGCTTATGGCGGCATCCCCATCCGCAATTTCTACTTCGACGGCACGCAGGCTGACCTCGACCGCGACCTGGGAATCTATATGGAACTCGCCCGCTCCTACCGCGAGAAGAAGCCCTCTCGCCGCCACTATCCGGCCTACTTCGCGCAACCCGTGACGTAACCGATCGTCCCGCCACACCCGTGAGGCAGCCACGATGGAAAAACAGTCCGGCAACTTCGAGCGCAGACTTTTAGGGCGCACGGGTTTGCAAGTAGGCCCGGTCGGGATTAGTTCCAGTTACGGAGTCCCGGGCGACGCCTTGGTGCAGGCGTTCGAGCACGGGGTGAACTACATTTATTGGGGAAGCCGCCGCACCGTCTCGTTCGGCGAGGGGTTGAAGCGCCTTCGCCCCCAGCGTGACCGCTTCGTGCTGGTGATCCAATCCTACACTCGAGTCGCAGGACTGTTGGCCTGGAGCTTGGAGCGTGCCCTGCGGGCCTTGAGCTTTGACCATACGGACGTCCTGCTGCTCGGCATGTGGAACAAGCCGGTGACGCCAAAGATTCTGGACGCCGCCCGGCAACTGAGGCAACGGGGCTTGGTGCGATTCCTGGCGGTCTCAACGCACCAGCGCACGCTGGTCCCACAGATTGCCACGGCGAGTGATTTCGACATCGTGCACTTTCGTTACAATGCCGCACATCCAGGGGCAGAGAAAGACATTTTCCCCCAACTGCCGGCCGTAAATCGTCCGGGCCTGGTGGCATTCACCGCCACCAGTTGGGGGCAACTCCTCGGCAACTCCAAGCAGCCAGCAGGGTGGATTACAGGCGCGCATCCGCTTCCCAAGGGCGAGCGCGTTCCGACCGCCACGGATTGCTACCGCTACGTCTTGAGCCGTCCGGAAGTAGACGTCTGCATGACCGGCCCATCGAATGAGGCGCGAATGGAGGATGCCCTCGAAGCTCTGCGGCGCGGTCCGATGTCGGAAGATGAATTGGCTTGGATGCGGCGTGTAGGACGGGCGGTGGCGGGGAAATAGGTGGACCGGCATAACCGAGGTTAGCCCCAGGGCAGTCCACAAAGCAAGTTTGGCCGAGGAGCTGAGGTCCCGCCGCTCGCAGCCCTCGGTGAGAAGTTCCCGTTAAAACAGCACCTTGAGTGCGAACTGGATTTGCCGCGCGGGGAAGGTGCTGCGGATGGTTCCGAAGGCCGCGTCGGAAATGTTGGAATCCGGAATTCCCAGGTTGGTGTGATTCAGGGCGTTGAAGAACTCCGATCGGAACTGGAGCTTCAGGTTCTCGCGGATTTTGAAGAACTTGTCTACACCGAGGTCCCATTGCCAGAAGTCTGGACCGCGGAAAGAGTTGCGCCCGACATCGCCGAAGGGTGCGCTGGCTGAGGGAACGGTGAAGCTGAAGGCGCCATAGTAATGGTTAATCGGGTCGTTGATGATGGGGCTGGCATTGGAGGTCACATTGGGGCGCATGATGGCTTCGCCGCGATAATCGGGGATGCGGCCGGTGACGTCGTTCGCCGCCCCGGGTGTATAGGCAACATCCAGTGGGGTTCCGGAATTGGCGAAGTTGATGGTATTGGCCTCCCAACCACCGAGAATCCCATCGACCACGGAGTTCCAAGTGGAGCCAAACTTCCGCCCCTTACCAAAAGGCAGTTCATAAACAAAGCTCGTCGTGTTGATGAACGTCGCGTCCAGGCTGGAAGGGCCGCGTTCGGCGGCCAGGTTGTAAATGTTCTGCGGGTTGGCCGCGTAGTAGCCTGAACCGTATTCCAGGGCTTGCTCGGAATCAGTGAGGGACTTGGACCAAGTGAAGGAATTGAGGAAGTAGAGGCCGTGCGAGTTCTTGTGCTCGAAGCGCAGGGAAAGGCCATTGTAATTCTGGAAACCGGCGGGGTCTACAAAAGTGATGGCGCCAAAAGACTGATCAGGGCGACGGGCCTGGATGCCCAAGGTGCCGCCGACGGCATTGGGGAGCGCCTGATTGTAATCACCAATGATGGGGAGGCGCAGGCTGTGATTGCCGCTATAGGCAATTTCCACCATCGTGTCTTTTCCCAGTTCGCGCTGGACAGAAAGGAACCAACTCTGCACATAGGGCCAGCGCGTGTTTTTGGGAATGTAGCTGATGTTTGCACTGGCGGGGTTGGCGTTGAAGCTGGCAGGGCTGGCGAAGCCGGCCGGGAAGCCTCCGAAACTCGTCAAGAATCCGACGGGGAGGGAAGTGCTACCGGCGGGTATGGTCTGATTCGTCGTGGCGATATCAACTTGCGGGCCGTTGATGCCGAGTTCGTCGGCGCTGCCCACTCGGTTCAAGTGTACGTAGCTGACGCCGTAGCCGCTGCGAACCACCGTCTTCTGGTCAAAGCTGTACGCCAAGCCGAGGCGGGGCGCCCAGTCTTTGTAGTCGGGGTTCACCAGCGTGCGGCTGTAAGTGCTGCCGTTTTTGGCCGTCAGAATCGAATTCGTGGTGGGATCGAAATTGGAGAGGACGTTGTCGCGTTCCCAGCGCGGCGAGGCGTATTCCCAACGCAGCCCGAGGTTCAGGGTGAGCTTGGAATTGACGCGAAAGTCGTCCTGACCATAAAAGAAGTACTGCCGCTGGCGATAGCTCCCCACCAGATAGTTGGCAAGCTGCACCTGGCTGGGCAGACCGAAGGCGAAGTCCGCAAGGTCGTAGCTGGCGGTATCGGAAGTAATGGCGCAGCCGCTGGCTTGGCCGAGTTCGGCGCAGGTCGGTTTGCTGAATTGCCCGGAATAGGCGTCCAAACCGTACACCGGATTGATGTCCATCACTTCCGTGTGGATCATGCCCATCTCAAAACCGGTTTTCAGCGCATGGCGGCCGTGCATCCAGGAATAGTTCACTTTGGGACCAAAGGAGGTGGGGTTCTGAAATTGTGGGTTAGTAGCTTGCCGCCCGATGACGGTGCTGTAGCCGCCGATGTTCTGCGTGTTCAGTCCTCCGGTGAGGAAGGGCGCCGTGGGCAGGCCGGGAACGCCGTACTCCGAGGTCATGCTTTGGCCGCCAAGGAAGACCGGGAACTTCCCACCCAGAATGTGCGAATAAGACAGGCGAATGTCCAGCAGCGAGTTCGGGGTAACAGTATACGTATAGGCAAGCACCGCGTTTTCGTCCTGGGCCTTAACATTTCCGTTTCCGCTGCCACCGGAAGGACCTGTGAGGTCGGGCTGATAATATTGGGCATCAATGCGTTGACTATAACGAACGAACCCCGTCATTTTGTTATTGATCTGGTAGTCGACCTTGGTATCAAACTTGTTGTAGAAATCGCGGGTGAGCAGCAGCACTTGGTAATCGTTGGAACGCGCCGGGCCGTTGGTGACCGGGGTCATTTGACTGAGCACCTGCGCCGCCAAAGGATTGAAGGGGATGGGGGTGCCGGCCGGATACACCGTGCCGTTCGTGGGGTTCACCACCGGGACCGGCAGCACTCCCTGGCGATCCGTGGCGTCGGGGATGGTGTCGAAGGTCAGCGCGCGTTGCAGCGAGCGGTAGCCTTCATAGTCGCCGAAGAAGAAGAGCTTGTTCTTTTTGATCGGCCCGCCGACGGTAAATCCGAACTGGTTCCGTTGCAGCGGGGGCTTTACGAAGGTTGGGGGCGGAACAAAAATGAAGCCCACCGCATTCAGGTCGGTGTTCCGAAGGAACTCATAAGCCGTTCCATGAACCCGATTGGTGCCCGAGCGCATGGCGGCGTTCACAACCGCTCCGCCCACGCGCCCGTACTCGGCGCTGTAGTTGCTGGTAATAACCTTGAACTCCGCAATGGCATCCGGCGAGGGCTGCGCCACCTGGTTCGAGTATCCCTGATTGCTCGTCGAGTAGGCGTTGTTGTCGATGCCGTCCAGCAGGAAGCTGTTATAGGTACTGCGCATGCCGTTGACGTTGAAGGCGCCTTCGCGCGGAGGAACCGCGTAAGCATAGATGGACCTGTGGACGTTGGTGGTCAGCAGCGCCAAGTCGGAAAAATTACGGCCGTTAAGCGGGAGTTCAATAATTTGCTGGGTGTTCACCACTTGCCCATGCTCGCTGGAATCGGTATCGAGGGTCGCAGCCGCGCCGGTGACCTCGATGGATTGGGTTACCGCGCCCAACTGCAAGGCGGCATCCACACGTTGCCGGGCGTTGACATCCACCCGCACATCAGAGGTCGTGAACTTCTCAAACCCGGCTTTCTCCACGGCCAAGCTGTAGCGGCCCACCTTCACATTGAAGAAATTGTAATCGCCGCTGGCGTCCGTAGTAGCCTGGGATTGAATGCCGGTCTCCAGGTTTGTCATCGTTACGGCGGCGCCGGAAACGATTGCACCCGAGGCATCACGGACAGTGCCCAGGACCTCCGCGGATTCAAACTGGCCATAAGCGAAGGGGGCGAGGAAGAGGAAACAAATGGTTAAGAATGGAGCGGCTTTTCGCAAACCTGTCATGGTCATCTCCTCGATGAAACGGACTTCTGACTCAGGACACTAATTTGCTGTGTCGAACGGATTTTGATCGCACAATATTGCGGAAGATTTACAAGGAAGTGAAATTCCGGTGTGGGAGGGCAGAAGCGCCCACACATGCGCGGACTGCCATCAGCCTGGGGATGGGCATTATGACGACCTGGAAATTACCCGTCGATCGAGGGGACGACGGGCAGCAGAATCTTAAAGCTTTGGGGGATGGTACGCGTGGAGGCCGGAAACTTTCCCCATGCCCGCGCGATTGCCGCCTCAGCGTTCGAGGGGCGCACGCATGAGTTGCTCCATTTCGGGGGCGGTTTTGGCGTGTTCGGGGAAATTGGTGATGTGGATGTCAAAGGAGTAGCGTTTGCTGACGCCCATGGCTTCGTTCAATGCATCGGCTACGCGCACGGCAACGCTGTGCGCCACATCCACCGCGGTTCCGGGAAGGAGGATGCCGAATACGCCCGAAGTGAATTGGTAGATGGAATCTTCTCCGCGCAACCTATCCATAATGGCCTTCACCGCCTCGCCGAAGGCGGAATAAATCTCCTCGCTGTCCGAAAGGTTGGACGAAACCTCCAGCGAAATGGTGAGTCCGGAAACAGGCAGGTTGCTATTGTCGGCGCGCTGGAGTTCCAGAGCCAGCCGGTCGCAAAACTGGCCCGGGCCAAACAACGTTTGCAACAGTTCCTTGTTCCCTTGCGTGCGCCGTTCCAGGTTATGCTTTTTTTCGTCGGCCAACTCCTTGCGCAGGTGCGCGATCACCACTTGGCGGTCGATCAAGTAGCCCACGAAAAGCATGGCGAGCGCGCAGAAGCCGATAATTCCTTGCTGCATTTCGCGCCGGCTCAGCGCCATCCCCGAGCCAGTCGCCAGAGTATACATGTGCAGGGCTAATCCGCCGGCCAGGACAAGAATCATGACGATCGCCAACACCCACAACTGCCAACTGCGGCGGTCAATGTCCTGGAGACGAACTCGATCGAAAATCAGCATCTCTGGTTCTCCCTGCCTCCGAGAGGCCGCTACATCCTAATGAAGGCTTGCCAGAAGGAGTATTCCTGGAATCACCACGGGATGGCGTTTGCATGGGCAACGGTTGTTCCCATCCCGTTCTTCCCCTTGGCCATTCCCCCGATGACGATGACATTGTTATCCCGGAGAATTCCATCGCACTTCGTCCGCCAAGGGATCGCCGGCAGGAAGGCTCGAGAGTTTCGCCACGAAACCCGCGGCCATGGCGGAGCCGTGGTTGTACAAACCGCCCAGCGCGGTTCGGCGCACCAGTAGGGGTTGCGCCGCGTCCACAATAATCTTGTAAAGAGCATTGGCAGCGCGGTCGGAAGGCACCGCACCGAGGGCGATCACGGCTTTCTCCAGCACGCCGGCCTTGAATTCCTTTTTGCCCAGAACGAGAGCTGCGAGGTGCTCCACGCTCGCCGGATCTTTCAGCACCGTCAACTCATCGAGCGCCATCTCCAGCACTCCGGCTTGCAATTGCGTCAAGGCTTCCGCCAGGACTTCCGCGCGGCCGGCGGCATTGCTTTTCAGAATGGAGGTCATCGCGGACTGTTGCACCCTGAAATCCGCATGGCAGAGCGCTCCGCGCAGTTGCCTGGGCAGATCGGGATCACCCAAATCACCCAGGATGTATGAGGCGTTGCGCACCACCTCCCAGCGCTGGTCGGAAAGGCGCTTGCGTGTCGACTCGATGGCGGAAGAGCCCATGCCGCGGAGCAAGCGGATCAACGGCAGGCGGTTGGAAGCCCCGGGTTCTTCATCCAGGCGCCGGTGGGCCGCTTCCGCGCCCAGAGGTCCAATCATCGTCAGCAATGAACTCGCGGTGTGCACCCAGGCCGCGTCGCCGCGCCTTTGCAGAAACGAGTCGACGAGTCTATCCAGAGTTTCCGGAGTGAGGAACCCCGCCAAGGCCTTGCCACAGCAGTCCGCATGTTGGCCGGGGTGACGGGTCATGGAGTGTTTAAGGTCCAAGGCGATTTTGTGGACAAACTCGAAATCTTCAAAGCGGCCGGCATTCTGCGCCACAATGGCGAGGCAGTTGGTGGCCTCCAAGTGGCAGGGCCAATGCAGGCGAGTCTCATCCAGAATTTCCCGGACCAGCGGCTCGGCCAGCGTGTGCATCAAGGGCAGGGTCTGCACGCTCGCCAGGACGCGCAGCAGTTCCGCCGCGCGTTTCAGCTCCTCCGCGCGTACCGCGGAGGGCGCCTTTTCCCAGGCAGAAAAATAGTGTTGGGCGACCTCCGTGGCCTGGGCAACTTTTCCTTCCCTCATGGCCTCCTGCACGTATTGTACAAGGCGGGCAAAGTCCTGTGGGGTGTACCGTTCCTGGCCGAGGAGTTGGGCGTGCTTTTCTTCCACCGCAAGCGTGGACCACATCACTTCCCCGCGGATGCGTTCATAGACTTCCGGGGGCAGGTTCGCCTGCTCGACGAATTGCGCCAACTTTTGCAGCAGCCGCACGGCGACGCGCGTCGCCTTCAGCCCCCGCATAATCCCTTGGACAACCTCTCTTTCGACGTTTCCCTGGATTCCTTGACCCTCTCCGCTGCCTGCGCCGCCCACACCCGCGCCTGTGCCGCCCGCGCCCGCCGCCGAGCCCAGGCGCTCCGCTGCCCATCCGGCAACGGCGTCTTCCATCATGTGCGCCGCCATGACCTCCGGGGATTGGCCGCGGAAATCGGCCTGTTTTTCCGGAGGCAAAGAAGCAAGCAGGGAATCAGCTTTAAGCCCGGAAAATATCTGCGTCACGGCCATCAGCAACTCCGAGACGTCGCCATCCGGGTCGGCCACTTTGTTGCGGGTGGCTTCGCTGGCCACCGCCGCCAATTCGTGCGGGGTGCCGCTAAACCCCTCAGGCTTTTTGCCGCCAGCGGCTTCCAGTAGCATGTCCAGAGCCGTGGTGTCGGAGCGGGCTTCCGGCTGGGTAGGGGTTTTTCCTGTGAGGTAGGACTCGGCATCCACCTCGATCATGCCGCTGTCGTCTTCTTTAGGTTTGGCTAAGGGCGAAATGCGCACGCCTTCAATGGGATTTGCCGCCAGGAATTTCTGGATTCCTCCTCGCTCCGCAATCACCATTGGCCGGGTGGTGATCAGCGCCACCGCGCGTTTGAAATCCTTCAGTGCCACTCCCGCCTGAAAAGTGACGGCGGCAATTCCCCGCCTGGCAAACTCCACCTCCAAATGGGTTACGTTGGTTTGGGTAGCAAGGCTGTTGTTCAGCAGAACCCGTTGATTCATAAAACCAAACGTGAATTGCCCGCTCTGCTTGAGCAGCGGGGCCAGGAGGTCCCAACTCTGCTGCACGGCTCGTGCCGCGGCGGGGTGATCTACTGAGTACATGGCGCTGATTTTGAAGACCATCTGGAAGGCCTGTCCAAATGCCAAGCCTTGAACCTTAAGCTGGTTCTTATCTTGGGCACCGGCGGGGGTGGGGTGAGGATTTGATGCCACAGGTAACTCCAACCGAACGTCGACCTGCTAAGAAGGAGGCTAAGCTCTTACGGAGGTCCCCAGAGACAGACTAATTTTTTCTGTGGGGCCGTAACCGTGAAAGGGCCCGCATAGGATGTTAAACTTAGCACATAAGCATTTCGAATGCCATCCAATGTTGCAAGGGGTATTAACTCAGTCAGACGCGGAAGCGCTCAAGGCGAGTTCGTCGCGGATCGATTTGGCAAACGCGTCCACTTCGGTGAGAGGCCGCAAGGTGATCTCAGCATCTTTCAAGATCCGGTGGGAATGGGTCGCGGTCTTATCTCCTCCCGCTGGCCACCCTTCGATGATGGCGGTAAGTTCGGCGGGTTGTTTTGAGCGAACATAACCCATGGTCAGCGCAAGAACGCTGGCGAGTTCATGATCGCGGTGCAGGGAAAGAGCGTGAATCAGCTTCAGATGCCCGTTGGGTTTTCCGGCGGCCATCGGCGGCCGGTAACCAAAGTCGAAATGAAAAGGGTTGCCGGAGTGCGTCAAGGGCTCGGCGGGGATACGTTTCTCGAAGCGTTTGTCACTGAACACCCGGGCGCGGCGGAGCGCCTCCACCAAGCGCTGCTTGATGCGCATGCGCGTGTCGGCCGCGGGAAAATCCGCCTGGCGTTCGCCCACCAGTCTTTCAAACAATTGCTGCAATTGCGCCTGGGGTTCGGCGGCCAGCACAGGGCGCGCGGGCGCAAGTTGAATGATGTGGGATAGGGATTGCTGCATCCCCTGGAGGAGGCCTTGCAGGTTGTCTTCGTGCTGCTGGATTTGCTGTTCGAAATGGCTCTGCAAGTCGCGCAGGAATTCGAGGTCGGCTCCCGGGTGGAAGCGTTTGATGCGGCGGAGGTCGTCGGTGAAAAGGCAATCCAGGAATTCCTCCTCGGCACTGTGCAGGAGAAGCCCGATGTTGAGAAACTCCTCCCGCTCGGCGTGGGGGACGTAACGCACCAGGTAATACGAGCAGGCTTTCAAGCTGCCTTCATTCGCCATGGGCATTTCTAGGAGTCAGGAATCAGAACCGTGCCGCGTTTCTCCTGACTCCTGACTTCTGGTTTCCGACTCCTTCCGCCTCACACCCAATTTGGAAACGGAGCGAGCGAGGAATTTTTGGCGTCAATAATGGCCTGGCGCAACGTGCGCCGCCGCGCGTGGAGGACTTCCACCAGCCGCGCCAGTTGGCGGGGATCCGGCTCGCACCATTCCGTGGGGATTCCGCCTGTGCATTCCTCCAATTCACCGGTCGTGAGGTTTTCAAGGCGGGAAAGAAAAGGCTCAAACGATTCCATGCCCCTGACCTTTTCGTAGACCAAGCGGCGTGGGTAGAGGCCGCGAAGGGGGCTGTCGGGGAAGGTCCAATCCCCATCGTTGAAGCAAAACCCCTGGTCGATCATCGCCACGGAGTAAGCAGATCCCTCGCCGCCGGCAGGTCGATGGAAGATCACCTGGCGGCCGTCGCAGTTGCACGTCCACTTGTCAAAGACGAAGGCTCCCAGGAAGGCAGAGTTTAAGTCCTTAACGCGCCGCAGAAGGCGATCGGGGAGGAAATCCACCACCAGCGTTTGACTGGGGATGCCCGGGAAGCGCGAGCCGAACTGTGTTCCCGGCTGGATCGGCTCGCGACGTTCGCCAACGTCAAACGCCAGTTGGGGATGGCTGCCCAGCAAAGAACGGGAGACTTCGATAAACGCCGGGGCGGCAACGGGCAGGCCAACCAGTTGTGCCAGGCGCGAGGCCAGCATCTCGTTGGCGAGCACCCGCGCGTGCTGAGGGTTATTTTGAAATTTTACGACGTAGCTGTCGCCGTCTTCGCAGCGCACCAACCAGGGCTGCGACGCGCCGCGCATCCGGCGGACAAACTCCCGGGCACGAACCCGCGGCGGCGCTGCACCGCCCGCTGGACTCCCCGCCGTCAGATCATGCCGCGATTCTTCGGCATTGCTGCGCAAACGAGTGGGATGGGTGGGAGACATGTCCGCGGACGCACGGAGCCTTCGCACGCACGCGCCCCCCTTATGGGCGAAACCCTCCTCCTCCGCTGACCGCGCTCGTACCGTCCCAAGGATCCGGGGCTATGCATTCGGCTCAGGAAGTAAGGATCTTCAGGCTGCTGCCGGCCGTCCTATATAGGGCCATGAAGTCGGAACGGCCCAAGGGGAAGACGCGGAAAGCCTCGCCCGAGGTCCCGCCCAGAAAGTTCCGCCTAGCGTCGCCGTCCTGCCTTCTTGGCGGCCTTTTTTGCCTTCTTGGCTTTCTTGGCCGGCTTCTTGGTTTTGGCCGCTTTTTTGGCCGCTTTCTTCACCGGCTTCTTCGCCTTGGGCGGGGCTTTCTTGGCCGGCTTTTTCTTTGCCGGGGCTTTCTTGGAGGCGGCGGGCGCAGACTTGGGCGCTACCGCGGCAGCGGGCGCGGGCTCCGGAGCCGGGGTCACCGTTTCCTCTACTTCGTAGGAAACTTCTTCCTCAATCTCCTCGCCCTCTTCCCCTAAACTCTCTTCCGTTTCTTCTTTGTAATCGGAGGAGAGTTCTTCCCCGAAATCCTCCAACTCATCCCCATGTTCAGTTTCATCATCGAAGGCCATGCAACCCTCCTCCTGTCGTGGTGTGTTCAGCCAGGTCGTTTCGCTCCGTGCAACGGTGGCTTCCAACCGAGCCACAAAAAAACTGGTGGTGGGGGCAGATGTATACCAGCCGAATCATCCTGTCAAGAGCAATTGAAGAAGTTTTATTGGGGGGCCTTAGTAACGTTCAGCGCCGCCGCGGGAGGGGCGCGGTTACCAGAGGTCGCGGACTTCTTCTGCGCGGCGGTGGGCGGGGCGGAAGGGTGCGGGGATTTGGCGGCCGGCTGCGAGTGGGAATTCCGCGTGGGGGTATTGGCAGGGGCTGCCACGTAAAGGTGCAAGGTTCTGCCCGGAGCCACTTTCGAGGACCTCAGCCCGTTCCAGCGGCGAATCTGGTAAGCCGTCACGTTGTAGCGATCGGCGATGAGATCCACGGTGTCTCCCGGACGCACCCGATAGTTGATGAGCCGATGGGGGACCGGTTCTCGAACCCGCGCCAGGGAGGTTTCATTGCCCGCCGCCATGGGAACCACCAGGTGGGCGCCCTGCTCCAAAGATGAGCTGGCGGTCAATTGATTCGCTTGCGCGAGGGCGACCGGCGAAATGCGAAACTGCCTGGCAATACCGGCCAACGTTTCGCCTTCCAGCACTCGGTGCGCGCGCCACCAGAGCCGCTTATCCGGGGGAATCGAGGCGATGCTCTGCTCGTACTGGTCCTTGGTCCCCGCAGGCAAGTTCAAGATGAAGTCGGGGTCGTTGCCGGGGGTCGTCCAGCGCTGCAAGCTGGGATTGAGCTTCACAAGGTCTTCGACGGGATGGTCAACGAGCTGGGCAACCAGGCGCAAATCCGTGGGGGTGTTCACGCTGACCCGATCGACCGCCAGGGGGGGACCGGGTTGGGTGTCGAACCCGTAAGCCTTGGGGTCCTTACCGATGAGGGCCGTGGCCAGGAAAATGGGAACATAGTTCTCGGTTTCCGCAGGCAAGGCGTGGAGCCTCCGCAATTCCCAGTAATCCGCATATCCGGTCTTTTCAATGGCGCGCTGCACGGTCAGGGGGCCACTGTCGTAAGCC
Source organism: Terriglobia bacterium (assembly GCA_049522495.1). GTDB lineage: Bacteria > Acidobacteriota > Terriglobia > UBA7540 > UBA7540 > Bog-366. Next base: position 605 of record JBEKNU010000218.1, on the reverse strand, counting down.
GCCATCACCAGGAACCAGTCGCCGAAAGTCTCGTAAAGGTCTTTCAAGTGGTGGGCGGCAGCCGCTGAGGATTTAACCGGGTCTTTGCGCTCATCCACCCAGGGGTTCTTCCTCAAGCCGTAGAGACTGCCCGTGCCCAGCGAAAATTGCCAAATGCCCACGCATTGCATGTTGGAAGCGGCGAGGGGATTGAAGGCGCTTTCGCCCGCCGCCAGGTAGATGAGATCCTGTGGCAAACCCTGCTGGCGCAGGGCCTCGCCGATGATCTCCCCGTACGTTCCCACCCCGCGCAGGACGTTGTCAATGTAACCGCGGCCGCGGCTCTGCAAGTAAGTCAGCACGCCGTCCACGTAATCATTGGAAACCAGCGGCAAATCCGAATGGACCGATTTCAATTCCTGCTCGACGCGCTGCTTGGTGCGGGGATCGACGGGGAAGGTCAAACCGGAAAAGGATTCCAGGGGAGCGGGTTCGTAATTGTGCAGGCTTAGAGCGTCGCCGCGCTCCAGCGACGCGGCCTCCACGGTGTAGACGTTCTCCACTATTTTGTCGAACTCGGAACTTAACCGCTCATCACCCTGGATGTCCAGGCCCGATTGCAGCAG
>JBEKNU010000217.1:0-12827 GCA_049522495.1 Terriglobia bacterium | reverse complement strand
AGACCTACCGGGCAGGTCTGCGCTACGCCCCGCTCAAATCCGAATCACAGAAAGTCACATCCCATGGACGTTCTCGAAAATCTCTTCGTGCAGCATTTCCACTCGCCTGTTGAACGCGTACAGCCGCTTCAGGGCGAACTGGGCGGGTCGGGGCGCAAAATCATCCGGCTGGCCAGTGGAGCATTCAGCGCCATTGGCATTCTCTATGACGTTCGCGAAGAGAATGTCGCCTTCCTCGAATTTTCCCGGCATTTTCGCCGGCACGGCTTGCCGGTGCCGGAAATTTATGCGGAAGATTTGAGCCAGGGCGCTTATCTCGAAGAAGACCTGGGCGACCTGACGCTTTTTGAGTTTCTTTCGAAACACCGGGCCGGTGGGAATATTGCTCCCGAGGCCGTGGAAGCCTATCGCCAGGTGGTGGCGGTATTGCCACGCTTCCAGGTTGAAGCGGGCGGCGACTTGAATTACAAAGTGTGCTATCCGCGCGCGAGCTTCGACCGCCAATCCATCGCCTGGGATTTGAATTACTTCAAGTACTACTTTCTCCGGCTGGCCGGCATCCCCTTCAACGAACAAGCGCTGGAAGTCGATTTCGGCCACTTGACGAAGCTTTTGTTGAGCGCCGATCGCAATTACTTTCTCTACCGGGATTTCCAATCCCGCAACGTCCTGTGGCGCGACGGCCGCCCGTTTTTTGTGGATTACCAGGGCGGCCGCCATGGCGCGCTGCAATATGACATCGCCTCGCTTTTGTACGATGGCAAGGCCGACCTGCCGCCCGAGATGAGGCAGCAATTGCTCGACCATTATCTGGACACGCTTGCGGGGTTCATCAAGCTCGACCGCGCCGCGTTCATGCAGCACTACTATGCCTACGTCTACGTCCGCATCATGCAGGCTTTGGGGGCTTATGGCTTTCGCGGCTTCTACGAGCGCAAAGCGCATTTTCTGCAAAGCGTGCCCTTCGCGCTCAAATCCCTGCGCTGGCTGCTGCACAACGTCCAACTGCCCATCGCGCTGCCGACGCTGCTGAGCGCCTTCCAGAGCATGCTGGGTTCGGAGAAATTGCAAAGCCTGGCTTCCGAATCTGAAAATCTCACCGTGCGGGTTTTCAGTTTTTCCTTCCACCAAGGCCTGCCCAACGACGGGTCCGGGCATGGGGGTGGATATGTTTTCGACGCCCGCAGCCTTCCGAACCCCGGACGGGAAGAGCGCTTCAAGCCGCTCACCGGCAAAGACGCGCCGGTGATCGATTATCTGAATCAGCAGGAGAGCGTGCATCAGTATCTCGCCAGCGTCATGTCGCTGGTGGATTCGAGCGTGAGCGAATATCAGCGGCGCGGCTTTAAGAGCTTGATGGTGTCGTTCGGTTGCACGGGCGGCCAGCATCGCTCGGTCTACCTGGCCGAGCAGTTGGCCAGGCATTTGCGCGGCAGGAGCGGCGTGGAGGTGGTGGTGCGGCATCTTGCGTTGGAGAAGCTGGGCCAATGAAAGCCATGGTTTTGGCCGCCGGCCTCGGTAAGCGTTTGCGGCCACTCACCGATGATCGCCCCAAAGCGCTGGTGGAAATCGCCGGGCGCACGCTGCTGGAAATTACCCTTTCCCGGTTGCGCGCCTATGGGATCGGCGAGGTGATCATCAATGTGCATCACTTTGCCGACATGGTTCTGGATTACCTAAAGACCCACGATAACTTCGGGATGCGGATCGAAGTTTCCCGCGAGGAGGTCTTGCTTGACACAGGCGGTGGGCTGAAGAAGGCCGCCTGGTTTTTCCTCGAGGATTCCCACCGTTTGGAAGAGCCGTTCATTTTGCACAATGTCGACGTCATCAGCACGATTGATCTTGACCGCATGGTGCAATTTCATCGTGAAAAGCAGGCGCTCGCCACCCTGGCGGTGAAAAAGCGGGAGGCTTCCCGATACCTCCTGTTTGACGAGCAGCTCCAGCTTTGCGGCCGCCGGCGCGCGCGCGATCAAAGTCCGGAAATGGTTCGGTCATTACCGTACGCGCAGGAGCTGGGCTTTTCCGGCATCCACGTTATTTCTCCCCGCCTGTTGGCGATGATGAGGGAAGAAGGCGCCTTCTCCATCATCACCTCCTATCTGCGTCTCGCCGCCCAAAATGAAAGGATCGTCGCCTTTCGCGCCGATGAATGCTATTGGCGAGATCTCGGCAGGCCGGAGAACGTGGCGCAAGCCGCTGAGGATATGCAGCGAAAGCAGGTGTAGCGTGGCGGCGGCGGCTGCTCCCGCTAACGATTTCAGGACGCTACTCTGCACCATATGCGGATCAACCTCTTCATAAATGGCCTTCAACACCCCTATACTCGCCAGCAAGCGCCTGTTCATCATTCCGTTCGCCGGGCTACACTAGCGAATAGATAGAGGACTCTCTCTTGAATTTCACGTCAGAATCTTCACGCTTGTATCTGCCCGTTAACGAGAGGAGGTTTCGATGACCGCACGAGAGGCTTTGACCTTCATAAAGAAGCACGGGGTCGTGCTCATGTCGGCGCGAGGCGCCGTTCCCAACTTGGCGGAAGCCATGGCGGGTGAGCCCATCCGGGGTAGTTGGTGGGGGCACCCGAAGTCACTTCACATGTACCGGGTGTTTGAACAAGTGAGTGACTCGGATCAGGTGCTGGTGTGCCGGTTAGTCGGGGGCAAGGTGACTTTTGTACATCGCCGGTTATGGCCGGCGCTGGCGCGCTTAGGAAGTCGATTGCCCAAGCGGGGCCTGGCGGCCGTTCGAGAAGAGCACACGGCACGCGGCAGTCATCGCACCGTCGTCACGGCCTTCCCGCGCTGGGTTCCGAAGCAGGTCCTAAGCCGAGCCAAGCGTCTGAGCGTCGCCGAGGCCGTGTCGGAATTCGGCGCCGAGTTGCTGTTCAAGGTGTCGGGGTTGAAGTTCGAGTAACCTGACAGCCATTGGGCGGAAGCGCAAATAACGGGGGGAGGGAACTGCTTTGTCGACCTTTAGCGCCTCCGCTTTCATTCCACCAGTTGCCGCAGGCTCAGGAACTTGATCTGCTGCTGGGCCTCCGTGGTCGCCATGGGGGAATAGTAATAGATCAAATCCGCTTCCACCTGTGAGCGGATGCCTTGCGGAACCTGGAAAGTGAAAGTCTCCTTGCGGGTCTCGCCGGGGGGGATGCGCGTATCGGAGATCTCCTTGGCGCCCTTGATGAAGCCCTGCGACTCGCGCACGATGGTGGAGCCCTTCGCGTCGGCCACGGTGCGGCGGAAAACGCGGCGATCGCTCATCGGGGCGCCTCCATACGGATCGGCGCGGACTTCCAGAATTAACTGCCGCATGGGAGATCCCGTGGGCACGGAGTGCCCGGCGCCCCGATTGGTGACTTCCACAACGATCCGCAGCCGGCCGCCCTCGTGCGTGGTTGAAAGCTGGGCGTGAAGGGCTTTTTCCAACTGCTGCATGGAGTGGCTGCCGGGAATTTCATGGAGATTGATGCCGGCTTGGGCGACCCTTTGGACGCGCGGGTCCACGACGTTCCCGGCCACCTGGTACATGTGGCACGATTGGCAACTTTGATTCTTTGTCCCGTAGGCGCTCTTGCTCCACTCCGAGTAGGTGGTCAGAACGGGAAACCCCAGTGCATTGCGGTATTCGTGGCAAGAAGCGCAAATCAGCGCGGAAGTGTGCACGGCCGAATAAACCGTCCCGTGCGCAGGTGAACTCACGTCTTTCCAGGGGCCGCTCTTGACCAGCGAATAATCGACGGTGGCTTTCGGGTTCGGTCCGGCGAGCGTCACGTCCCGAATCGAGTGGCAATAGTCGCAGGTGATGCCTTCCCAACTCACTTTCTTGATCAGCGCCAGGTCTCCACTCTCGACGGCGATGGGCGAATGGCAACTCAAGCACGTCTTGCGCGCCGACGCGCCATAGTCCGCCTCCGCCCGCTTCATGGCGTCCAGAAAAAGCCGGCTTTCGACGGCTTGGGAATGCGCGGACTGCTTCCAGCCTGCTTCGATCGCACGGTGGCAATCACCGCAGAACTCCGCGCTGCTGGGAACGGAAAGTTCCGCCGCCGAACCGAGGGATGTGGCCAGGAACAAAAGCAAAACCAAATAAAGGCCGCGAGACAAGCTTCACCTCCTGCGAATTTCAGAGGGACTGATGGCTAGTCAGAGGCTGGCGTCGGGTCAAGGCCAGCCCCTATTAAGGGGCAGATTGTACAACAGTTGTCGTCACAGGCAACTGTTTTTCCGGGACGCAGCGACACAGTGTCCGATCCCGCCAGCGAAAATCGAGAACAAGCGCCGACCAGCTCCCTGGTCATTGCGCACGCAGCTCAGGAAGGGTGCTCTCAGGAGCCATTGCGGGCCTTACCAACACGCTCTCGAGAACCGCGAGGAGTTCCCTGACGTTAATGGGTTTCGAGACATAGCCGTCCATACCCGCCGCCAAACAGCGCTCCTTGTCACCATGCATGGCATGGGCGGTCATGGCCACGACAGGCAGGTGGGTTCCCGTACCCTCTTCCATCTTGCGGATGGTCGCGGTGGCCTCAAACCCGGCGATCTCGGGCATCTGGATGTCCATGAGGACCAAGTCAAAGCTCTCGTTGGCAAGCCGCTCCAGCGCTTGTCGCCCGTTGGCGGCAGTGACCACGCTGTGACCATGTTTTTCGAGCACGCGCAAGGCCAGCATCTGGTTCACGGCGTTGTCTTCCGCGAGCAGGATATGGAGAGGCCGTTTCTCCTCTCGCAGCAGGTGGCGGGTTACCAACGCGGGTTTTTCCAGGGAGCGCTTCGAGCCCGCCGCCCGCAACACGGCGTCGAGCAGTTCCGCTTGGCCGACGGGCTTGGTGAGGTAGACCACAACCCCCAGTTCACGGCAACGCGCCGCATCGCCGCGCTGTCCCGCCGAGGTCAGCATCATAATCGTGGTGCCCGCAAGTCGTGGATTCTTACGGATCTCCTCGACAAGCTGGAAACCGTCCATTTCCGGCATATTGCCATCGGTCAGGACGAGGGGGAACGGCTGGTGGGCTTCCCACGCCTGAGCCAAGATTTCGAGGGCCTTCCCGCCGTTGTCCGCCAGCGTTGGCTTCATGCCCCAGCCGACGAGCAGCCGTTCGAGAATGCGGCGGTTCGTGAAATTGTCATCCACCACCAGCGCCCGCATGCCTTTCAGTTGGGCCTTCTCCACAGGCAGCGGAGACGCGGCGGCCTTGGGAATGCCAAAGCCGGCCGTGAAATGGAAAGTACTCCCCCGGCCCGGCTCACTTTCGACCCAGATATGGCCTCCCATCATTCCTACCAGTTGGCGGCAGATGGTCAGCCCCAAACCCGTGCCCCCAAAGCGGCGGGCCGTCGAGCCATCAACCTGAGTGAATGCCTCGAAAATGTTTGCCTGTCTCTCCAGGGGGATGCCGATGCCGGTGTCCTCCACGCTGAAGTGAAGACGCATGGACTCATCATTCCCAGACTCCCGTTGGACCCGCAGGTTGATTTCTCCCTTCTCGGTGAATTTCAGGGAGTTGCCGAGCAGGTTGATCAGGACCTGGCGCAAGCGGCTGGGGTCACCCACCACTGCCTCGGGCACATCAGGCTCCATAATGCAGTTCAGCTCCAAGCCTTTCTGGTGGGCACGGAGGGCCAGCGTCTTGAGGGTGGGCTCGATGCTGCCGCGCAGCTTGAATTCAAGGCTTTCCAGCTCGAACCTTCCGGCCTCGATCTTGGAGAAGTCCAGGATGTCGTTGATGATGGAGAGCAGTGACTCGGCGGAGGTCCTGACCATGCCGGCATATTCGCGCTGCTCGGAGTCCAAATCCGTTCCCAGGAGGAGGTCCGCCATGCCTAGGACGCCATTCATAGGAGTGCGAATCTCGTGACTCATGTTCGCCAGAAACTGGCTCTTGGCCTCGCTGGCTTGGTCAGCCCGGTGCTTTTCCTCCAACACTCTGTAGTGTTCGACTTCCAACTCGGCAGTGCGTTGGCGGACGGTACACTCCAATTCACGGTTACGGCGTTGCAGCAACCCATGCCTCCACCGCACGATACCCCCCACAGCGGCCGCGCCTGCCAGGAGCGCCAGGCACCGCAACCACCAGGTTTCGAACCACATCGGCTCTATCTGGAAATTCACCGCCGCTGGCTGTGGGGAGACCGGGCCATCGCGAATGTGTGACCGGATTTTCAGCCGGTGGTGGCCTGGGCCGAGCCCGACGATGGACACGACCCGGTCCGCGGTTTCGGTCCATTGACCGTTGTCCAACCGGTAGGCGAAGTGGACTAACTGTTCGTATTTGTAGTTGAGCGAGGAGAATTCGGCGCGCACAATTCGCGGCCGCTGGCTGATTTGGAGAGACGTAATTATTGGATCGGCGGCCGGCGCTCCAGGCGGAGCGGAACGGGGCCGGTAGTGCGCCAAACCACCGCTGGTGCCGATCCACACACTGCCATCGGGGTCGGCCCAAAAGGCTTCCCCATCGGTGTCGTTCCAGATCAAGCCGTCTTCGGTGGACATCTCGGTCCAAGAGTGCGCCCTCAGGACAGCCACGCCGTAGGTACTCCCCCTCCAGAAATTGCCGAACGCGTCAAAGCCGTGGAAGGCGGTCACGTCATTCGACTGGGGGTCGGCCGGCACGATCGTGTCAACGAGCAGAATACGATCGCCGGAAAGCAGCAGCCGTTCGACTCCGGCGTCCAACCGATGCCGCAGCCACAAGGCGCCATCCGGTCCGAGGACCGGGACGTAAGCATCGCTGCTGAGGAGGACTTCGGGTCTTCCGTAGTGGCGCCACACGCCCTCGCGCAGACGCCAGAGCCCGTCGGGATTGGTAATCCACATCGCCCCCTCGGAATCCATCGTCATGTACCAGGCCCTGCGCTGCAGCGACTCCGGTTGATCGATGCGCATGAAGCGATCGGAAACGGCCGGCCGGCTGTTGAGGAAGACTCCGCAGGCGGTCGCCAGCCAGATACGGTCCAGGCGGTCGACAAAGATGGAGCCCAGGGTGTCGCACGCCAGATCCTGCCGGCTAATCAGATGGATTTTCCCACTGGCCGGTTCGAGGCGTGCCAAACTCCCGGGTCTGCTGACGGCCCAGATGGAGCCGTCAGAGGTTGCGCCCAGCCATCGGACGTTGTCGCCCCCGAGGCCCCCCTTCTTGGTCCAGGTGGTTGGCCGCGACTGCCCATCCAGGCGCGCCAAACCCAGTGAAGTCCCGACCCAGAGGGCGCCTTTACGGTCTCGCCTGATGCTCCAAATCAGATCTGACGGGAGACCCTGTGCAACGGTCCAGGATTCCCACTCGCCCCTACCGAGCCATCGGGCGATGCCCGCGCCGATCAGACCAATCCACAGGGATCCCCCGCGATCTTCCAGTGCGGCGCTGGTCATGTCGCTGCGCAAACCCCGCTGGCGATCCACCACGGTCCACCCTGCGGGGCCGCGGACCGCCAACCCCTGGTCGGTGGGAACCATCACCGATCCATCCTTGGTGATGGTGATGGCGCCCCAGAACATGCTGGTTCCAATGTCCAGATTTTCCTGGATCATGTGATTATTGCCCGGCGGCTTACGATAAAGTCGGCTGGGGCTGCGAACCCACAAGGTCCCGTCCGGAGCAAATGCAAGCCCGTCCCAGGAGTCTTCGGGCAATCCGCTTTCCGGCCCAAAAATGGAAGTCCGGCCGCCGTCTTCGACGCACAGATTGCGGTCACAACCGAACCAGAGCTGGGAGCCGTGCCGCAGAATTCCGTGCATCGGCTTGCCTTCCAGGGCGGCGGGCAAGCGATGCGGGCCCAAGACGAACGATCCGCCCCCCGTCGGCAGGGCATCCGTCAGGCCAGTCAAGGTCGAAATTACCACATGGCCGTAAACGTCTTCGGCAATGCGTTGTGCGCCGGAGAGGGGGCCGCTGAGGCCGAGTACAGTGTGGAAGATCTGGCCGTCGAAGCGGAAGACCTGGTGGCAGGCCTGGGTCCAGAGGCCGCCATCGGCGGCCAGGTAGAGCGTGTGAATCTCCGTACCGCAGGGCAGCCCTTCGGCAGGCCCGATCAGGCGGAAGCGGGTTCCATCATAACGATACAAGCCGCCTTCGGTCCCGGCCCAGATATACCCGTCGCGGTCTTGGGCGAACGACAGGATCGCCATATTCTGGAGCCCTTCGGCCGCCCCATAATGGCGGAAACTGTACTGCTGAGCCCTCACCGGTGCGGCGAGGGCGAGGCAGGCCAGAACAGCCGCGAGCGACGATCTCGCCTTGGGAATGCACTTTGACACATCCAATACATCGGCCGATTCGAATGTGCTCTTTAGCCGTTAGTGGACTGCCTCGGCGCAAGTTCGGAATCGTGCCCAGCAGCTTGCCTCGGGGATAGGCGGGGTAGGAAAGGTGGTGTTTCGATTGGTGCCTTGCCGCTAAGCGCCGCCGGACGACCGTGTGATCACGTCGGCGACGTTAGGCAGGGAAGCCTTGGCTCGCACCGGCTGATTCCCCAAGCCCTCTTCTTCGATCACCCAGCGTCGGAGGCGCAGGATATCCGCGGCGCGGGCCACTCCGATGGGTTTTGCGTTGTTCTCGACCACCACGATATTTTCGACGTTATGGATCACCATGTCGCGCGTGACCTCGTCCACAGTCTCGCCCACGCGGGCGGCGATGTAATCCTGGCGCATAATCTCGCGCACTTTCGGGTTGCTGTCGAAGCCCCTCAGCAGGTCATGGGCCTCAATGATGCCGGCGAGGCGGCCATCGCGCTCAATGACGGGGATCACGCCCGCCTGTTCGGGTGAGACCTCGCGCACAATCGTCTGAACGCGGTCATCCGCATTGATCACCGTGAAATTCTTGCGCATGACCTCTTCCACGCGCCCTCGCAAAAGCGCCGGAACCGTGTAGTCCTGCCGCACGATCAGACCGCGCTTGATGAGTTTTCCGGTCATGATGGATTCCGCGCTGAAGAGGCGCACGAAGCCGTCCGAGACCACGACGCAGACCACCAGGGGAAGCAGGGCATTGGGATTGCGGCTGAGCTCGAAGAGGAAAATGATGGAGGTGAAGGGCGCGCGCGCGATGCCGGCGAACACCGCGGCCATGGCCACCAGCGCGTAGAGCGCCGGGTCGCTCACCAGGTGGGGAAGGAAGTGATGCCAAACCTGGGCGTACACGGCCCCCACTCCGCCGCCCACGATCAGGGAGGGCGCAAACACGCCGCCCGTGGTGCCCGAGCCCAGGGAGAGCACCAGGGCCGCGAATTTGGCGGCGGAAATTCCCAGCAGGGATTGCGTGGTTAATCGGTCGTTCAGCATGTCGCGAATCGTGTCGTACCCGGTGCCGAAAACTTGGGGATAGAAATATCCGATCAGGCCGAGCAGAAAGGCTCCGGCCACGGGCGCCCAGATGGCCGCGGGCTTCAGCGGGAAGCGGTCGAACGCATTTTCCAGAAAGGAAAGCACGCGGATCATGGCGATGGCGATCAGCCCCATGACGATTCCCATCAAGGCGAAGAGCCAAAGCTCCTGCATGCTGACCAGTGAGAAGGCGGGCGTGGGGAACAGCGGCGCCCAACCGCGGAAGTGTACGGCGACGGCAGTGGCCACGACGGAGGAAATGGCCACGGGGATGAAGGAGCGGGCGCGAAATTCGAAGAGGAGAAGTTCGATAGCCACCAGGATTCCCGCCAATGGCGCGACAAACGTGGCGGCCATGCCGGCGGCGGCTCCCGAAGCCAACAACACGCGCCGCTGGTAGGGCGTCAGGTGGGTTAACTGCGCGAAAATCGAGCCAAAGGCCGCTCCGGTTTGAATGATGGGGCCTTCCGCGCCGAACGGTCCGCCGGTGCCGATGGCGAACGCCGTGGCCAGAGGTTTGAGGATGCCCACGCGCATGCGCACCTTGCTCTTGCCGATGAGCACGGCCTCCATGGCTTCCGGAATGCCGTGGCCCTTCAGGGTGGGTTCCCAGAAGTGGATCATGACGCCCACCAACAGCCCGCCAATGGGCGGGATCAGGATCACCCACGCGCCCAGATGGTTATGGACTGGGAAGGTCATGGTGAACGACCACTTCCCATAGAAGAAGATGTTGGTGAAAAGGTAGATCAGTTCCAGCAGGCCCTGCGCCACCAAACCGCCGATGAACCCTACGAGAAGCGCGCATGCGGAGGTTTTGAGAATCTCGGGGTCAAGAGCCTTGCCGAACTCGCTGAATAAACGGGAAGGCTGGGCCATTGGTGATTTTCGATTGATGCTTGGTGATTGATCCATTGGTTAATCGGGTAAACCGTTCATCGGTTCATCGGGCAATCGGGTCATTGGCTCATCGGGTCATTGGTGAATTACGATTTGTGAATGGCGCTGTGTGGCTTTCGATTTTCCATTTTCGATTTTCGGAACTTCCGGCTTCGGATTCTTCCGCTGACCACTAGTCACTCGCCACTCTTCACTTATCACTGCCCTTTCGATTTTCCATTTTCGGCTTTCGCTCTTGGGCTCGTCACTCGTCACTTGTCACTCGTCACTGCTCTTATGTCCCCTGCGCCGCGGGAATATCTCGCGGTGCGGATTGATGCGCCTTCATGATTTCAAATTGCAATACCCGGAGCTCGGCGATATTCCTTCGTGAAATCTTGTCGAGAATCGTATGACCCTTGCGGGTGAGGTGAACTTTGACGAAACGGCGGTCCTTCTCGCCTTGGATTTTGCGCACCAGCCCGCGTTCCTCGGCGCGTTGGACCAGCCCCACCACGGCGTTATGGCGTCCCTGCAAGAACTCGGCGAGTTCGGAAATGGTGGTCCAGCCGCGCCCCGTATAGCCCGCCACTCCCAGCAGGAGCTGGTGCTGTTGGGGAGTGATGCCGCACGAGCGCGCCACGCGCTCGCTGAAGCGTTGGAAGCATCGCACGCGATAGCGAAACCACGCCAAACGCCGCAGCGCATCGGAGGGCAGGTGAGCCGAACTAGCGGAGTGTGTCGGACGCTTCATCGAGAATAATTATATCACAATGTGATTTACATTTCGAGGGGGCATTGAGTAGTCCGCAAGGAGCGGGAAGTCGTAGCACGGGCATCCGATGGTGTGAAAAACTTGATTCAGGCCGCGGATCAACGCGGATCAGCACGGATGAGTCTTCTGTTTTGATCCGCGCGCATCCGTGCTAATCCGTGGCTTGAATTTATTCAAACCTTCACCTGCCCGTGCCGGTCACGGCCATGACCTGTCCCGATCCCTTTGATCGGGATGGCCGTGCTACGGTCTTCGCACCGCCCCCCTCAGCGCTTTTTGAGCGTCACCCGGATTCCCTTCAACGGGCGGAGGGTCAGGGATGGCGCGGTGGTCACGCGATGCCCGGGCACCAGGTGGAGCTGAAACTTCTGCACGATGGTGGCGAGCACCAGAGGCACTTCCGCCTGGGCGAAGGTGTTGCCGATGCACAGGCGCGGCCCGGCTCCGAAAGGGAAATAGGCGCAGCGGGGCAGGGTCTTGGCAAAGTCATTTTCCCAGCGCTCGGGGACGAATTCTTCCGGACGCTCGAAGAAGCGCGGATCGCGATGCACGACATACTGAAACATGGCGAGGGTGGCTCCCTTGGGGATGGGATATCCGCCAATTTCGCAGTCTTTCAGCGCCTCGCGCACCACCCCGAAGGCGGGCGGATAAAGGCGCAGGGATTCTTTGAAGACCAGTTCGAGGTACGGCATACGAGCCAGGTCTTCAAAAGTGGCGGCGCGGCCTCCGAGAACCGTATCCACTTCCGCCTGAAGTTTCTGTGCCTTGTCGGGATTCTGCCCCAGCAGGTAGAAAGTCCACGCCAGCGCCAGGGCCGTAGTTTCGTGGCCGGTAAAGAAGAGGGTCATCATCTCGTCGCGCACCTGGCGCTCTGCCATTTTTGAGCCATCGCCATCGCGCCCGCTCAGCATGACCGACAGCACGTCCGGCGAGTGGCCGTTGCCGTTGGAGCGTTTGCGGCGAATGATCCTCAGCACCACCTCGTCCAGGCGCTTGATGGCTCGCCGGTAGCGAAGGTTTCCGGGGGTGGGCAGCCACTCGGGAATCAGGTAGAGGCCGAAGCGCTCGTCATATTGCTTGAAGAAGAGGCCGAAAGCGTCGCAGGCCTGCTCGGCGTCGGAGCTGATGTCTTCGCCAAACAGCACCTTGGCGACAATCTCCATGGTCAGGCGCGTCATGTCCTGGTGGATGTCGCGCTCTTCGCCGTCCTGCCAGGTGGCCAGCATCCGTGCCGTGGATTCCAGCATGGTCCGCGTGTAGGAGAGGATGTGATCGTGATGAAAGGCCGGCTGGAGCAAGCGCCTCTGCCGCTGCCAAAGTCTGCCATCGCTGGTCAGCAGGCCATCGCCGAATAGGGCTTTGCTCTCGCGCAGGAAAACCGACTTGATGAAGTTGCTGCTCTTGCTGATCAGAACGGTTTCAATGTCCCGAGGGTGACTGAGGATGTAGGCGGGATGATTGACCACCCGCACGTGCACCACATCGCCGTGCTCGTGGACTTGCGCCATCACGAAGTCCAATTCATCGCGCTGAATCTCCGGCAACGAGCCGACCAGAAAATGCCCCTTGGGCCCCGGCGGCACGGGGGAAAGCTTCATGTCGCCCTCCGATGGTGAGTGGAACTCGCAAGGAAATGGAATTGTAACATGCCTTTGAGGCATCGGTTCATCGGGTCATCTGGCCATCGGTTCATCTGATCATCGGTTCATTGAGTGATTTTCGATTTTCGATTGCCGATTTGTGGCCCTCGAGTTTCGATTTTCCAGTTTCGAGTTTCGGCCTTTGGCTCGTCACTCTTCACTCGTCACTGCCCTTGTGATTTTCCATCTTCGATTTTCGCTCT
>JBEKNU010000216.1:0-12991 GCA_049522495.1 Terriglobia bacterium | reverse complement strand
CCGCGGATATACACCGAACTCCAATGGCGTCGCTCGCGCCGCCCCAGCGGCTCCAGCAGGTCGGCCAAGAATTGTTCCAAGCGCTTTCGGCATTTCTCGATTTCGCTCTCGGTCATGGACCGAAGCTTAGCACCTCTCCTCGGGGAGGTCAATAACTTAACGTAGTAGTACTAAGAGCTCGTGGTTGGGGCCAGGGACCAGAGATAAGCGCGGCTCTCTGTCTGTAGTCCCTAATCCCTAAATCCCAATCCCCGCTTTCACGCCAACACCCCCTGAATCTCTTCGAAAATCTCTTCGTCTTCAAACAGGTTTTGCTTGATGGACCCCGACGGGCAGGCCGCCACGCAGGTTCCGCAGCCCTTGCACAAAACCTCATTAATTTGCGCCACCTTTTTGTCCCCCAGGAACGATATGGCCGAATAGGGGCAGAGCGGCAGGCACGTCTTGCAGCCCGAGCACTCCTTTTCCACGATATAGGCCGTGTTGGGCTCCATTTCGACGTAACCGGTGTCGATCAAGACCATCGCCTCGGCCGCCGCGGAGCCCGCCTGCCCCACGGCATCGGGAATATCTTTGGGAGCCTGGCAGGCGCCGGCAATAAAAATGCCGTCCGTAAAGGTGTTTACGGGGGCGAGCTTCGGGTGGCGCTCCAGGAACCAGCCTTCCGTGGAACAACTGATGTTGAAGAGTCGCCGCACGTCCTTGGCGTCCGCATGAGGGACAAGCCCCACCGACAGCACCACCATATCCACAGGCACGCGCCGCACGAAAGAGATGAGCGTGTCCTCGGCGCGCATGATCAGCTTCCCTTCCTCCTCTTTGGTCATCGGCCAGTCGGTAACCTCGGCCACGCGGCCGCGGATCATGTGGACGCCCTCTTCCAGGAGCTTGTGATAGAACTCCTCGTAGGCCTTGCCGGGCGCCCGCATATCAATGTAGAAGTTATAGACTTCCGCTCCCGTGCGCTCTTTGAGCAGGTGCGCCAGCTTCAAGCTGTACATGCAGCAGACGCGCGAACACCACTTGTTGGTATTTTCATCGCGGGAGCCCACACAATGGATGATGCCGATAGCCTGCGGCTTCCGGCCGTCGCGCAGAATCACTTCCCCGCCCGTCGGGCCCGAGGCGTTGATCAAACGTTCCACCTCCGGAGCCGTGTAGACATTGGGGTACACACCGTAGCCGTAATCAGGAACCTTGCGGGCATCAAAGGGCTGGTAGCCCGTCGCCAAAATGATGGCCCCCACCTTGATCGTTTCCAGTTTGGGCTGCTGTTTCAAATCCACCGCGTGGCGGTCGCCGCAGGCCTCAATGCAAGTCTTCTTGCAGCGGCCGCTCTTGAAGTCGATGCAAGTTTCGCGGTCGATCACGGGGATTTGCGGCACGGCCTGCGGGAAGGAAATGTATATGGGCTTGCGTTTGCCCAAACCCAGGTTGAATTCATCGGGTACTTTCGCCTGCTTGTAGACGCACCCCTCAATGCATTCCAGGCAACCGACGCAAAGCTCCTCATGGATGTAGCGAGGGTGGCGGGTGACGGCGACCTCGAAGTTCCCCACGTACCCTTGCACCTGGGTCACCTCGGAAAGCGTCCAAAGGGTAATGTTGGGGTGCTTCTTTACCGCCGTCATCTTGGGGGTAAGGATGCACGCAGCGCAATCGAGCGTGGGGAAAGTCTTATCGAATTTCGCCATGTTCCCACCGATGGTGGGTTCGCGCTCGACCAGGTAAACGTGCTTGCCGGCGTTGGCCAGAGTCAAGGCGGCATGGATTCCCGCAATGCCGCCGCCCACAATCAGCACGCCTGGGTTGATGGGCACCCGCTTCTTCACCAGGGGCTTGTGGAACGCCACGCGCCGGATCGCCGCGCGCACCAGGGCCATCGCCTTCTCCGTGGCCTTCTGGCGGTCCTGATGCACCCAGGAATCGTGTTCGCGAATGTTGACCATCTGGAAGCAGAAGGGATTCAGGCCGCCTTTCGCCACGGCGCCGCGGAAAGTCTCTTCGTGCAGCAAGGGCGAGCAGGAAGCCACCACCACGCGGTTCAACTTGTGCTCTTCAATGTCTTGCCGGATCAGTTCCTGCCCGGGGTCGGAGCACATGTACTTGTACTCACGCGCCACCACCACCCCCCGCAGGGTCGCGGCGTATTCTGCCACCGCCTTCACATCCACCGTGGCCGCAATGTTCGTCCCGCAATCGCAGACATAGGCGCCGACCCGCAATTCCCCATTCCCGGGTTCCATTTTTCTCTCCTCAACTGGTCTGTTCATACAGGGCTATGCCGCCGCCGGCGCGAATTTTGCCAGTATTTGTTTGGCGGCCACGATGTTGCGTTCCAGCCCGAGTTCCTTGGCGGAGAAGCCGAATGCCAGGCCAAGAAGTTGGGTGAAGTACACGACCGGCATGGAGAAGTCGCCATACTTCTTGCCGGCTTCGTGCTGAAAGGCATCCAAATTAAATTGGCAAAGCGGGCAGATGGTGGAGACGATGTGCGCCTCGCGACGGTGCGCTTCCTTCAAGAGAATGTGGATAAGCGAGAGGCCGACTTCCGGCAGCGTACCCTTTTGGCTTCCTCCGCAACAGCGCGTCTTCAGGGGATAGTCAACGACCTCCGCACCCACCGCCCGCAGGAGTTTGTCCATGGTGACGGGGTAGTACATCAGATCGAAAGTGGCGTAAGGGCGAACGATCTGACAGCCATAATACGGCGCCACCTTGAGGCCGGTGAGCGGCGTCTTAACCCGCGCCTTGATCCGCTCCAAACCGACATCGTTGATGAGAACGTCGAGGGGATGCCGGACCTTGGCGGTGCCGTGGTACACGAGGCCGGCGGCCTTGAAGCCGTGTTCCAGCGTCTCCGCAATCTTGGGGTATTCCTTGATGTACCGTTGGGCTTTGTTCAGGACCAGAAAACACGCACTGCACGGCGCCAGGAGGTCGAGATTCTTTTTCTCGGCGATGGCCAGGTTCCGACCCGCCAGGGCGAAGGAGCTCACCTCATCGATCGACATGTAGGCCGTGGCGCCACAGCAATTCCAATCCTCCAGTTCTTCCAGTTCCACGTCCAGCGCCTTGAAGACCGCCAGCAGCGATTCTTCATACGCCTTACCCGTCCCTCGCAACGAGCAACCGGGGTAGTAGAGATATCGCTTCACGCCGCCACCTCCTTCTTCTTGTGCGCCTCAACGGCGTCCAACATGTCCTGAAGTTGCTTGCGGCCGCGGATGGTCTCCGGCACGATCCCCATGCGGCCGGTGAGGAAGAGTTTGGTCCCCAACTTGGACATCCCCAGCAACCTCAGGATCGCGGTTTTCAGGAAGACTCTCATGACCAACCATGACTCCGTCACCCGGCCATTCCTCCGGATCATGCCTGCGAACTCGCTCGCCAGGACAGGGATGGGGAAACGCCGGGGAAAGACACCATCTTCGATCGCCCGCCTTTTCAGCGCATACATGACGTCGGTCACCCGGATGCGCCGCGGGCATTCCACCGTGCAGGAATAACAACTGGTGCAGAGCCAGATGGTAAAGCTCTCCAGGACATCGCGTTTGAATCCTTCGCGCGCCATGTGCATCAAGCGCCGGGGAGTGTAGTCCATGTAGGGCGAAAGCGGACAACTGGCGCTGCACATTCCGCATTGAATGCAATTGCGGATGCGCTCTCCGCCGATGACACCGGTAACCCACAGCGCAAAAGCCGGGTCACGTTCAACTTCGTACTTGATCAGACTCTTTACCGCCATGCGGATTCCCTCCCCTGATTTTCGGGTGAAGCTTGACGACGGCTCTGGGAGCTTTTGGTGCGTGGAATGGTGAGGGAGGTGTCGATTAGCTGAAGTTTTGCAGGCGCGCCCGAGAAAGTCACAAGTCAACACCCCCGTTGAGACGGACCTAGGGGGGCAACACTATGCAAGGCGCGGGCCAAGGGGAACAATCGGTGCGATTCCCCGGTCACGTTGTCAAATCATGAGGACTTTGATGAGGTTGTGGGGAAAAGCAACGGGCCAGGCGCCCAGAAGGCGACAAAATCGCAACCTCTTGTTGAATAATTCCGCGCGGTAGCAAGTGACTTGCGGGTCCTGATGACCCCTTTTAAGAGCACGATGAATTTCGCAGCGGACCAGTCCACGTCATGGCAGATTAGGAATTGCCAATCAACTGGCAGACTTTGCTGGCAGAGCAGAATTTGCCTCGCTGTCTTTGGGTTATATCACACGATTCATGCTTTACCGCAGAGGCGCTGAAGTGAGATTTATTTCAACTGAGATGCGCTCGCGACCCTTAACCACTGGCGAACCTGATCCACAACTTTCGGGAGGGCTGCGGAGACCACGGGCGAAAGGGATTCTCCAAGCGCAAAAGACTGTGCGGAAACGGTGATGACGACCGCCTGCGGGCTGTGACCGTACAGACGTTCGGCGCTGGCTAGCAACCCCGACGGCGTGCAAAGGTGAGTAAATGTTGATGAAGCGGCGACTTGCGGGCGGACTGCCCGGCAATGAATATCTCCCGGATTGCCCTGGGCGTCGGCGTCGATAAACACGGCGCACTGCGACTGGCTAAGCCGCTCGGCGAGTTCCGGAGTAAGTTGGTGGCAAGTGATAACCTCCACGTCGTGGCCGGCGAGCTCCCGGCCAAGCCGGCGGCCCGCGTGCCAGCCGAACCCGTCATCGCTCCGCAAGGGGTTCCCATAACCGATGACGAGAGCAGTGGGTAGTGGACACTGGATAGTGGAGTGCGCGGCCGCGCCTTGCGCGGCTTTTCGGCTATTCGCCGTGCACTCTTCACTGTCCATTTTTCTCATTCGCTCCTCAATTCATCCAGCAGGGACCCTTCCGGTCCCAGCAACTGAATGTGCAAAGGAACCTGGCCAGAGGCATGGGTGGAGCAGCTAAAGCAGGGGTCATAGGCCCGCACGATTGCGGAAACGCGGTTCAGCATCCCTTCCTTCAAGTGCTTGCCGTCGATGAAGTGCCGGGCTACCTGGTCGATGCTGCGATTGATGGCCAGATTGTTGTGCCCCGTCGCGACGATGAGGTTTGCCCAGGTGATGGCGCCTTCTTCATTCACTTTGTAATGGTGAATCAGAATGCCGCGCGGCGCTTCAATCATGCCCACACCTTCCA
Source organism: Terriglobia bacterium (assembly GCA_049522495.1). GTDB lineage: Bacteria > Acidobacteriota > Terriglobia > UBA7540 > UBA7540 > Bog-366. Next base: position 7,860 of record JBEKNU010000216.1, on the reverse strand, counting down.
GGCTGTTTACGCCCGCGTGGGCGCGAATCTTTCTGCCCAGGATCGCCGGATCATTCAGCAGCGCTTCCATGCGCTCCAGCCCATAGAGGGCTTCAATCAGGCGGGCATAATGGTAATGGAAGGAACTCGGCACGATCTTTCCCAATCGCTGGTGGAATTCGGTGAACTCCCCATCGGCCAGGGGCGTTCCACAACTCTTGGCGACGTTCAGCCGCGCCAGAGGTCCAACGCGGTAAACGCCGTCCGGGAAACCGATGGACTTGTAATACGGCGCCTTGAGGTAGGAATTGCTGAGGGCCGCTTCGCCGATAAAATTCCGGTAATCGCGCGCCGCAATGTGATCCGCAACGATCTTGCCTTCCGCGTCCTTGAACCGGATGCCTCCGTCGTAAAGTTGCAGTTTCCCGGCTGCGTCCACCAGCCCCGCATACATGCTGGGGGCGTTCCCAAAGTGCGCAATTTCCTCCATGAACTGATCCAGCACTCCCTTGAAAAACTTCAGGGTACGTCGAACGATCGCCTTGGCCTCGGGCAAGCCGGCAAGAATTCTGTCGCGCACGGCGGGTTCGAGCGGGGCGTTCACACCTCCGGGGACTGTCCAGGAGGGATGGATGCGCTCCTTGGCGAGGCCTTCAATCACCTGCTGCCCGAACTTGCGCAGGGCGATTCCGTCGCGGGCGATGTCCGGAAACTTTTCGAGCACTCCCAACACATTGCGGCGGGCCGGGTCAGAGTCCATTCCCAGCAAAAGGTCCGGCGAGGAAAGGTGGAAGAAGCTCAGGGCGTGCGACTGCACAAACTGGCCGCAGTGAAGAATCTCCCGCAGCAACGCCGCGGTTTCAGGGATACGGACGCTCATGATGGCATCGCAGGCTTTGGCGGAAGCCAGCAGATGGCTGACCGGGCAGATCCCGCAGATGCGCGCGGTGATAGACGGCATCTCGTAATAGGGGCGCCCCTCCGTGAATTTTTCAAACCCCCGGATCTGGGTTACGTGAAGCTGCGTACGCGCCACCTGCCCGTTATCGTCAAGCTGAATCGAGATTTTGGCATGGCCCTCAATCCGGGTGACCGGATCAATCGTGATTTTCTTCATCGCCACTCCTGTCCTTGGCAAATCGGGTGATCGGGCGATCCGGTGATCGGGGGAGCAAAATCCAAATTCGGTGGGTTCTTTGTTCACCCGATCTCCCGATCATCCGATCACCCGATCCTTCTTCATCCAAACTTCACCTTCGCACTCAGATCGGGCACCCGCCCGTCGAGCAATTCGCTCAGCACGTAGCCGATGGCGGAAGCGGGGGGTGGGCAACCCGGCACGAACAAGTCCACCTTCACCACCTCATGCAAAGGCACGGCCCGCTTCAGCAGGGGCGGAACGCCGTCGGTGGGAATGCGCGGCCTCTCGTCGACGCCCTGGACATAGATCCGCTCCAGGAGCTTCTTGACCGGAATGGAATTGCGCATGGCCGGCACATTGCTGTTGACCGCGCAGTCGCCCAACGCCACCAGCAGGCGCGTGTGCTCGCGAACGTGCCGTATTTTCTCGTAGTCGTCCTGGTTGCTGACCGCGCCCTCGACGATCGTCACGTCCACATCGTCGGGAAACTCCTGGGCATCGACCAGCGGGCCATACACCAGGTCGGCCTTCTGCGCCACCGTGGCAATAGCCTCGTCCAGGTCCAGAATCGACATGTGGCAGCCGGAGCAACCGTCCAGCCACAGCGTAGCTAGTTTCGCTTTCTTCATTCGCGCACTCCCCAGTGGTGGCACAGGCACTCTTGCCTGTGCTCAACCATTTCATGTACCCCCGGCGCACCGGCAGGAGAGCCGGTGCCACCTGGTTTCCGATTCCTTACACGTGCACTCGTTTTACCGCAAGCCACTTGATGTTCTCATTGCTCTTGGTCATCTCTTCCACCGCCATACCTTTTTCCGCCAGCGCCCCCGTTGGGCACACTTGCACGCACTTGCCACAATTAGTGCACGCTTTCGACTCACCCCATGGCCGATCGAGTTCCGAAACCAGGCGCGACTTGATTCCCCGCGCGCTGATTTCCCACACATTCGCCCCCTCCACCTCCGCGCACACCCGCACGCAACGCGTGCAGAGAATGCAGCGGTTGTGATCCAGGATGTATCGCTCATGCGAAACATCCACCGGCAGGCGGGGATAGTTGTACGGAAAGTGGACGTGCGTCACTTCCAAGCGCTGGGCCATCGCCTGCAATTCACAGTGATTGTTGCAAACGCAGACGGAGCAGTAGTGGTTGCGTTCCAGCAGCAGAAACTCCAACGCCATCTGGCGATGCTGCAAGAGCCTTTGGGAATTGGTATTCACGGACATGCCGTTTTGGATAGGAGTGGTGCAAGCCGGAAGCAGGCGCCCCACCCCTGCGACTTCCACCAGACAGAGGCGGCAGGAACCCGCCGGGCTCAGCCCCTCGAGAAAGCAGAGCGTGGGGATGTACTTCTTATTGGCGCGCGCGACGTCCAGGATCGTCTGGCCTTCGCTGGCCCGGCAAAGTTCGCCGTCGATCCGGGCTGAAATCTCTTGAGGCATGTCGATGTCTCCCTCCAAAGAAGTGGTTAGTGCTTAGCGGCTAGTGGCTAGTCACTGCTCCCAGCCATTGCCAGTACCCACTAACCATGAGCCACTATCCACCCGCCACCAGGCACCAGGCACTAACCACTAGGCACTGCTCTTCACATCGCACCGCAGGCACCGGCTGGCCTCTTCCAGCGCTTCCTCGGCGGTCAGCGGCAGCACCGATTCCTGGAAGGTCTTCACCCGCTGTTGGGCGGGCAGCGGATGGGGGTGGTGACGCCGGCTTTCGCTGACGTGTTCCGGGGTCGTCTGGTCGTACTCGAAAAACGGCAAAAACTCCTGGATTCGCACCTCTTCCATCAACCGCTGATCGATAAAGCGCGCCGCCTTTTTTCCGTAGCCCATGGCGTTGGAAACATTGGAAGCGCCGGAAATCATGTCGCCGCCGGCATAGATCTTTTCGCGGTTGGTTTCCATGGTGTAGCGGTCGAATTCCAGCGTGCCGTGCTCGGTCATGCTAAGGCCGGAAGCCGTGCAGAGGTCGCGGTCCACCACCTCGCCTACGGCCAGAACTACCGTATCGCACTTGAAGCTCTGGATTTCCTCCGTGGAAATGGGACGGCGGCGGCCGGAGGTATCAAACTCACCGAGGCGCGTCTTGACCATCTCAATGGCCTTGACGGCGCCGTTCTCTCCCACGATGCGATGGGGGGTGGCCAGAAAGACAAAGTGGGCGCCTTCCTGTTCCGCCGCTTCTACCTCTTCCCGGATCGCCGGCATGTCCTTGCGCTCGCGACGATAAATCACCGTGACCGTCGCCCCTCGGCGCAGGGCCGTGCGGGCGGAATCGATGGCGGCATTGCCACCCCCGATAATCACCACCCGTTGCCCGAGCGGCACGGCTTGATTCTTGGCGATACCTTCCAGGAACAGGAGTGCCGGCATCACCCCCTTCATTTCGGTTCCGGGCAGGCGCACCGAGGCCTCTTTCCACGTTCCGATGGAGAGAAAGACCGCGTCGAAATCCCTGCTGAGGTCGCTCAGTGGGATGTCTGTCCCCACGCTCTTGTTGAACACGAACTTGACGCCCAGGCGGCGAATCAACTCGATTTCCTGGGAGAGCACGGCCTTGGGCAAGCGATACTCGGGCAGGGCAAACCGCAACATTCCGCCCGCCTCGGCATGTGAGTCATAAACCGTTATATCGTGGCCAAACAGGGCCAGGTAGAACGCCGCGGTAAGGCCGGCAGGTCCTGCGCCCACCACCCCAACGCGCTTGCCCGTGGATGCCATCTTGCGCGCCGCGACGCGGTCCGCCATCTCGCCGAAACGCTCTGACATGAGGATGGTGTCGGCGATCAACCGATGCACTTCGCGCGTGTTCACCGCTTCGTCCATGGTGTGGCGGCGGCAACGGTTATCGCACGGGTGCTGGCAGACGCGGCCCGTAGAAGCCGGCAGGGGGTTATCGAGGATGACGGATTCAAAGGCTTCGTCCAGCCGCCCTTCCTTGTAAAGCTCCAGGAAGCGGGGGATGTTCATGTGCAGCGGGCAACTGTTCTCGCACGGCGAAAGCGCCAGGTCCTGGCAGATGCCGGCGCGGCAACGGTGGGCGCGCAAATGGTCCTCAAACTCATGGCGGAAATGCCGCATGGTGGTGAGCACCGGATTGGGCGCCGTCTGCCCCAGCCCGCACAGGGAGGTATCGCGAATCATCCGCCCCAGCGCGTCCAGAGTGTTCAAATCCTCTTCCGTTCCCTTCCCCTGAGTGAACTGGTTGAGGATGCGGAGGGCCTTGTCCAGCCCGACGCGGCAGGGTACGCACTTCCCGCAAGACTCGGAATGGGTGAACTCAATGAAATACCGGGCGACGTCCACCATGCAGTTGTCATCGTCCATCACCACCATGCCGCCCGAGCCCATGATGGAGCCGAGTTTCGCCAGGGTCTCGTAATCCACCGGCGTGTCAAACATCTCCTGGGGTATGCATCCGCCCGAAGGTCCGCCGGTTTGCACCGCCTTGACGGCGCGCCCGCCGGCCGCACCTTCGCCCACGTCATAGACAAAAGTCTTGAGAGGCGTCCCCAACGGCATCTCCACCAGACCGGTGTTCTTGATTTTGCCCACCAGGGAAAAAACCTTGGTGCCGGGACTCTTATTGCTGCCGGTTTCCATGAACCACGCCGGGCCCTTGGCGATGATGGGCGCCACGTTGTACCAGGTCTCGACGTTGTTGATGTTGGTGGGATATCCCCACAAGCCTTTTTGCGCGGGAAAGGGGGGCCGCGGCCGGGGACGCCCGGCATGGCCTTCCAGCGAAGCGATCAGCGCAGTTTCTTCGCCGCAAACAAACGCGCCAGCGCCTTCCACCAGCTCAATGTTGAAATTGAAACCCCGGCCGAGGATGTCCTCGCCCATCAGGCCGTATTCTTTGGCTTGTTCAATGGCGCGTTCCAGGCGGTGGACGGCCAGCGGATACTCCGCGCGCACGTAAATGATACCCAGGCTTGCACCCGTCAGGAAGCCGCCTATCAGCATCCCTTCCAGAAGGGCGTGCGGGTCGCTTTCGATTTCGTTGCGGTTCATGTAGGCGCCGGGGTCGCCTTCATCGGCGTTGCAAATCAGGTACTTTTTCTCCGCCACGGCTTTGCGCAGATAATCCCATTTCTGGCCGGTAGAAAACCCCGCGCCTCCGCGCCCGCGCAATTTGGCGGCTTTGATCTGCTCGATGACCACCTCCGGCCGGTTATCGATCAGCACGTTGTAGAGCGATTGATAGCCCCCTACCGCCATGTACTCTTCCAGGTCATCGGGATTAATCAGCCCGCAATTGCGCAAAACAATCTTCTTCTGACCCTTGAAAAAGGGGATGTCGAACCAGGATGGTATGGCGGGGTAGCCGCTCCCGTACTTGACTTGCGCCGTGATGTGGTCCCATTCCTCAATCTTGCAGAGAGCTAGTTCCGTGGGGATATTCCCCATCATGACGTCATCCAGAATCTCGTCGATGTGCTGGCTCTGCACCCGGCGGAGAATCACCAATGGCCGGCCGGGAATCCCCACATTCACCAGCGGCTCCTGCGCGCAGAAACCGAAGCAGCCCACACGCGCCAGATGGATATCCAGGCCGCGCTTGTCAATGGCATCGGCGAAGGCGTGAATGACCCCTTCCGAGCCATTGCCGGCGCCGCAGGTTCCCATCCCCACGGCGATGCGCGGGCGGAAGGGCACAAGCTTGGCCATTCCCGCCTCACGAACCGTGCTGAACGTGCTCAAATCCCGGATGCGCGTCATTGCTTTGCCGTCTCCCTTCCCAAGTGCTCCAGCTCGCGTTGCAGCGTCTGCTCGTTCATGTGGCCGTACACTTCATGATTTACCTCTACGACGGGCGCCAGAGCGCATTGGCCAAAGCACGCCACCGTACGAATCGTGTACTTGCCATCACTGGTATTGAGCGCGATCTTGTCCCCTGGTTCTTCGTCCGGGTTGTGGAACCCCAGCTTGAACATCAGGCTCTCCAGCAGCTCGCGCGATCCGCGGGTGTGGCACGCCGTCCCCCGGCAAATGCAGATGGTATTCTTCCCTTGGGGCTCGAGGTTGAAGAGAGCGTAGAACGTGACCACGCTGTAAACCCGCGCCAGAGGCGTTTCTGTCTTGGCCGCGATGTACTCCAGCGTCTCGCGCGAAAGAAACTTGCGCGCTTGGTGCTCCTGGGCCTTTTCCAGAATGCCCAGCAGCGCGCCAGGATGGCCGCGCTGTCCGGCGATTACCTTGTCCAGGAATTCCTGCTCGGACTCCACCAACGGAACTGAGGTCAACGTCACCATGGGCAAACTCCTTCGCGGAGCTAGAAGTCAGGAGGCAGGAGTCAGAAGCCAGGGGTCAGCATGATATCTACGACTTACTGTCTACTGCTTTCTGCATCCTTCCTACTGTCTCCGGTCTCCTAACTCCTGTCTTCCGTCTCCTGACTCCTGTCTCCTGTCTTCCGCCTCCTGTCCTTCGACATTATTCATGCACGACTTGAGCCAATAGGGTGCTTAGAAGGACATCAGCAATGCTAATAATCTAAACGGGTTAGCTCGATCAAAGGGGACAGAATGGGCATTCTGGTGAGGGAGAAGTGACAAAAAGACGGCATACCACTCAGGCCTGCGATGAATGCCCCAATCCTCGACCCTTATCCGTGCGGCATTTCAAAGCCTGGAGACAATTTGCCCGAGCGCCTGGAGCCCGGTTTTGCCACCGCTGGCAGGCCCCCCCAAAAGCTGAACGTGACCGCCCAAGGGTCTGGCTTGCACCCCTGTCAGGAACGTCTGGCAGACGTCGGTCGGCTGCCCCGGCTTCAAACCTTCCCGCTGGCTAAGTAACTGAAACTAAGCCAAATCTATTTCCTGTCCGGATCTAAGGCGTGGCACGACGTTTGCGTCATGGGAGGGCGACCATCGCTCCTATCGTTGGGCGCGTGATCACCTAAGCCGGAGGATTTCCCATGACGCTGCGCCGATGCCTTTCATTCGCTCTGACCTTACTGCTGTTCGACACGATCTGGGTGGCCCCGCTCTCTGCCCGCCCGCGGAGCGGCTGGATGGAATATTCGCTTCCCCAATTGAGACTCGCCATGCGTGCTCTGGGCACTGGGCCGGAGGCGCGCGTTACGGTGAGGCTTTGCGACAAGACCACATTTGCAGGCTTTCTAAGCCAAGTTGGACCGAGCCGCTTCTTGATGATTGACGCTCAGACCACCAGAGTCATCCCGGTCATTTACGAAGATGTGAAGGAGTTGCGGGGCGAAAACCTCGTGGATGGGGTTCAGTTCGCCGCCCGGGTGAGCTTTACGCCTGTTCCGCTCGAAGTGGAGCAGGAACCCTCCAACCTGCCGCCCGAGCAAGAGTGTTGCGAACCAAAAGGCGAATTGATGTGACCCTTGGTTGAGATCGGGCTGATCGTGTTCTTAGTCGACCTCATGGTTTCCAAAAAAAGCTGACATTTCCAGGTATTTAGCGGGCTGCTGAAGCTGAGAGGAACTGCCATCCTTACCGCGGATTCCCATGAGCCGTGGGCTCGCCAATGTACATAATGGGTGTATACTCCGACCGTCGGCAGTCAAAGGATCCGTTGTAGCGTCGATCTCCGATCGACGACGGCCGTCGAAGACCGCTCATTGTAACGTCGATCTCCGATCGATGACGGCGGTCGGAGACCGCCGCCTGGAGTTTCTACATTTACTCCACTGTTTTAGGTCTGGCATATCATTATTATGTTGACAGACCGACGTAAGTCGGTTACACTCCTCCTGAATCTATGCTCAG
>JBEKNU010000215.1:0-13027 GCA_049522495.1 Terriglobia bacterium | reverse complement strand
ACGCCGCCATCCTTCCCACGGAAGGATTGGCCAACACGCTCGGCCATTGGCAGGAGATCGCCCGGCAACTGGCGGAGTCGAAGCGAAAACGAAAAAGGCATATTCTTAAGTAAACGCTCATGGGGCTCCGCCCGCCCCTCGGGAGCGGCTTGCACCTTCTTCAGTTCCTCCAGGGCCTGTTCCAATCTTTCCACTTTCTCGCGCGCCGCCCGCTGCCGCGCTGCCCGGGTGCGTCGATCGACCCCTTCTTCCCGCGGATCGCCCATCGCCCGCACCCGCTCCTGCGCCGCCGCCAGATGCGCCCGCAACGTCTTCTCGCGATGAAATGACTTGCCGCTCGCCGCCGCCTTCACCTTCGTCCCATCGTGCACCACCCGCTCCAGCGTAATCAGTCCCTCGCGGCTCAAGAGGGCCAGCAGTTGCGCGAACAACCCGTCCAGCGCCGCCTGGTGTTGCACCCGGAAGTCCGACAGGGTGTGGTGATTGATGACCTCGCATCCCGTCAGCCACTGATAGGCGGGATGGTAGCCGCAACGCCGCTCCACTTCTCGCCCCGAGCCCACCCCCTCACTGTAGGCGTAGACCCACAAACTGATCAGTAGCCGCGGCTCGATAGCGCAACGCCCCGCCGCTCCTTCCACCGCTCGCACTGCGGCCGTGTAAGGCGTCAGGTCCAGGCGCCCCGTCATTTCCCAGATGGCTCGCACGAGATGGTCGGGTTCCACCAACTGCTCCACGTCCACCGCCCGGAAAACCATCTGCTGGCGGTTGATGGGTTGGAAACGCGCCGGGGCTTTCGCTCCGGCCTCGCTCCCCCTCGGTTCCGGCCGCACCGGCAAGTCTCCCTCGGCCCAGATCGTTTTCTGCAAGCCCTCGCCGCCTTCACGCATGTTGTCGCCTCCGCGGGAAAGACCCCTCGGCCCGCCGGGGAGCACGCTTCAAGACCAGCGTGTGCTTGTCCTCGACCACCCACTCAATCACTTCGCCCTTCTCGATCTCCAGCGCCTGCGCCAACGGCGCCGGACAGATCAGATACCATTGGCGGTTCTTGCCGCCGCGCTGAATCACCTGCACAGTCGATTCGTAACCCATCGCCAACCTCCCTCACCAACTTAGGGGAGGAGTATATCATAGCTATACAGCTAGTCAAGGCTTTTTATCGATTTTTTCACGGCTTCGGAGTGCCTGTGCCACCAAGAGCGGCGATCTTGAATCTGGAATCGCCACCCCCCGCCACCGTGGTGCTGGGAAGCCGGTAACCACGCACAGTGCCTTTCTTTCCGTGGGCTTTTTTCTTCGTGCCCGCTCACGCGAAACCCCGCCGAAATTCCTTCATCTCCGCTGCTTTCTCCGCCGATAAACGAAGCGGGATAGTGTGGGCCGCCGGTCACCAGTAGCACAGCCACTCCTGGCTGTGCGATAAAACACAGGCAAGAGTGCCTGTGTCACGGAGGCTCACTGGGTGCGGTTGAGCGCGTCGAGGAAACGGGGGAAGGCCTTTGAGTAGGCCGCGAGATCATTTACCCCGCGAAAGTCCCCGATCACTTTGCTCACCATATCGGCCTTGCGGGGGTGCTCCCATTCCTCGAAGAGGTAATCGTCAATCCGGGCCATGGTTGGTGTGGATGTTATGGGCGGGGAGGGATTATTTGCCGCCGCCGGGCGCGGCGCGGAAGAACTGCTCCAGCTCGGCTTCCACCAAATCAAGCGTCTCCTGGCAGCCCAAGACCAGAGGTTTCATCCGGTCCCATTCGAGGTTAAACAGATAAGCATGGCGGAAGAAATGACGAAAGGCGAGGTAGTCATCCAGACGTTCTATCATTTGTTCGGAGAGGATGGCAGGCCGGTGGTCAGTCGGCCTCGCCATGGAGTCCAGAAGCTCCCGATGCCAAAACTCGTTGTCCGTCAAGCCTCCATCGAGCTCTACGGCAATACGTTTGAAGATATTCTCGAACCCGTTGTAAAAGGAATGCAGCGTCGCGGCGAGTGCGAAAAGCTCAGCGGAATTCGGCGGGCTCGACGCACATTGCTCCATGAACGGACGGGAAGTGTCCAGCAGGCGATGAAGCTGCTCCCGTTCGAGCGCAACCTGCTTCCGCAGCCTATCCCACACGCAACAGTTCCCCTTCTTGCCGGAGGTAGCGAGTGAAGTTGGTGTCCTGATCCAGATCAACCAAATCGACGGGGCGACCCAGCGCACGGCTGGCTTTGGCCATGGCGCGGAAAAAGACCTCAGGCCGCAAGCCCGAAACGGCGATATCAACATCGGAATTTTCCCGGAGAGTCCCGTGGGCGGCGGAACCGAAAACGTACACCTCTTTCGCTCCGACCGCCTTGAGTGCAGAGGCCGCCTTGTCAACTAATCCCTTAATGTCCTCAGTCATGGTGTCCTTCCTGGGTCAAGTATCGCAAACTACGCCGCCTCCGTCGAGACAAGAATGGGTTGATAAGAGTCAATCGGTTTCCCCGTGCCATGGCTGACGATGGCGCGCGCGGGAGGGTAACGGCTCTAATCCGACAACTGACGACTGTCCACTGACCACTGACAGCTTTTTATGAATTCTGAATGATGAACAGAAATCGGGCCAAAAGGGGTTTGCCCCCAATAAACAACAAAAAGCCGCGGACCTGAGAAACAAATCCGCGCTGGGCTTGCTTGAAGCCGGTAGCACAGCCACTCCTGGCTGAGTGACAGGCAGCACAGCCATTGGCTGTGCAATTGAAACAACACAGGCAGGAGGGCCTGTGCCACTACAGGAGCGCTACCCGGCCTTGGAGGCTTGCTGAGGACGGTTGAGGGCGTCGAGGAAACGGGGGAAGGCCTTGGAGTAGGTCGCGAGATCGTTTACCCCGCGAAAGTCCCCGATTACTTTGCTCACCACATCGGCCTTGCGCGGGTGATCCCATTCGTCGAAGAGGTAATCGTCAATGCGGATGGGGAACAAAACATTCTTACGGTCGCGGTCTTCCTTCTGCAAGGCGCGCTCGATTTCGCGAATGACGGGCGGACTTTCAAGCGAATGCTCGGAGCAGATCACCACCAGCTTGTCATAATGGCGGATAGCGGTGTCAATCTCGCCCCACACCGGCTCACCCCACTTGGCACTTTCGTCAAACTTCCAACACCGGACATTCTTTGCCTGTAAGTCAGCATAAAGCCGCTGGGCGAAGTCGTCGTCTTTGCTCGAATAGCTGATGAAACAAGAGTAGAAGTCGATGGCCTTGCCGACGAGCGACGGCATGTAGGTGATGAAGTCCTCGGGAACGCCCGCGCCGCGCAGGAAAGCTTCGGGGATGTTGCCTTTGGATTTGTAAATCGTATCGATGCCGATGATTGAAGGACCGTCGTGCTCCACCGTCTCAAGCCCTTTCACCGTGCTGAGATCATTGTCCGCAAATACGGTAAAACCGACCCCGGCACCTGTCAGATCCGAGTTGTCGAGGAGGGCCTCGCACAGGTTCGCTATTGTGAGGTCCGCCATGCGGAGGTCCGCCCGGCTAAGGTCCGTTCCGCGAAGGTTCGCTGCGCAGAGGTTCGACGCAGCGAGATCTGCCCCGCTGAGGTCCGCCCCACCGAGGTCCGCTCCTATCAGGTTCGACGCGCTGATGTTCGCCACCCTAAGGTCCGTTCCGCTGAGGTTCGCTGCGGCGAGGTTCGACCCGGTGAGTTCCGCCCCGGAGAGGTCCGCTTTCCGGAGATTCGCCTCGATGAGGGCCGCCCTCCCAAGGTCTGGAGTTATCCCCCGATTCTCGATCCTCTATTTGTTCCAAGCGACGATTCCTTGCATGAGAATCTTGAGGTGTTCGGGGTTGGCCATGGTTTGAACCTCGGTAATCGGTTGGAAGGGAATATTCGCATGGACGGAGAGAATTGTGAAGAGTGAATGGTGAAAGGTGAATTTTGAATTCTGGATGATGAACGGAAATCGGACGGCTGTAGCGCAGACTTGTCCTCGAGGTCTGCGGCTCGCCTCCAATCGACAGCAAGAAGCCGAGAACCTACAAAACAGTCGCTCATGTCGCTTTCCGACACCCCGAAGCACGAAAATACGCCGAAAAATTCGCGGGCACGGGGCGACTGCCGAAATATCGGCGTATTTTCGGAGCAGGTCCGCGCTACCTCGCTTTGCTGCCACATGGGGTGGATGATACAATCGGCTTACTGAGCAAACAATTGGAGCTGTGACAATGCTAAAAGAGATCGGCAACCTTCTTCGACCCGCTTCGAAGCCGCCCGAGAAAGCTCCGCGCGCAAGACCCAAGAGCTCCATATTCCTTACGCATTGGGACCCCTCTTTTTACTGGCATGACACCGTGCCGGCCCCCATTCGAGAGCTGGCCCTCTATGCGTTAATGTATGACCGGGTCGTAGTACGCGCCTGGGAACTCATCCTTAATTCTCATATCGCTGAGTGTCTGTACAACAATCAGGACGATTTTGCCTTACTGACGGAACTACTTTCAAATGGCTGCGTTCAGCTCCTCACAACACGTCCCACAAAATATCCAGGTGACCTTATCAACGACCCATATCAACACCCGATAAGTGCTCGGGTCGAAGATCAGTCGAAGCACCGTCGATTCGGCCGCGAAAGGTGGGCTCCCAAACGTTGGCAGCGGGATTTGTGTCAAAGGCTTGATGAAGTGGTCCGTCGGAATAAGAAATGCTTAATCTTCGCCAAAGATTTTCCGAAACAAAACCTCTTCGCCGCGAAGCTCGCAAACATTCTGGAGAATAGAAATTCTTATAAACTTTCGTCAATAAGGGAATTTAGCGGAGTTGAGCCCATCGCTGACTTATTCGCTAGTTTTTGTCGGGAACCGGAAGCCTACAAGCGCTTCCTCCGTAGCAAGCATGTTCGGAAGTTCGATAGAGACGAGTTTTTTCGGATTGAACTTTACCGCTGCGCAAATCCGAAATACTTTCCGGCTGAAGTCTGTCGCGCGATCACTAATCTGGGTCAGTCTGTTTATATGGCCTTAGAGTGTGATCGGGAGGGTTTGGTGGGAAGGTGGGGCGAAGCGCTTCGCGAGCCGCCTTCTAGATTCCTATCGGAAGAGTCGAAGAACTCGGCGAGGGACTTTATTGTACGTCTACAGCCCGCACCCAGTCCGGGTAAAGCCCTGGCTGTGCCCGTGGGAAGAGGGCTCGGCAAGGCCCTTGCGGAAACACGTCGGAGCAAGGCATTTGACAATTTTCAAAAAGTAGTTGCGACCATGGGAAGAAAAGACGGCCTTGTCGCTGAGCGAGCCTTCAATCGAGTACGAGATGATCTGGCGGATGTCTTCGCTGAAGAGGCAGCCAGGCGCGTCATGCCCCGCAGCCGACCTGAAGGTTGGCTCTTGACATTAGCCGGCCTAGCGTGCGGCGGGGCAACTCTCGGGTGGTGTATCAAGCAACTACCATTGCCTGAGCGTTACAAAGAAATCGTTGCGCGGGCCGAGGTGATGTTGAAAGGCGTCGGAGTGGCTTCTCACGGAGGCTTTCTCCTTTCAAGACTCGTAAGGTCTGCGCTTTTCATTCCCGCAGCTCGAGAGTCGGTCGTCCGTGCCATAGCGGTAAGAAGGACGACGATTGATCTTGATGACGATGAATCACAAGAATCAAGGTAGCACGGACCTACAAAACAGGTCCGCGCTACGCTTGCTGCTACCGCCGGAACTGGCGGCGCACGGCCAGCAAGAATAGCGCGATCAAAGTGGAGGTGAGCGCCAGTTCGAGCCAAGAGAGGGCGCGCCCCCAAGGATAACTCGGTTCGTAGGCGAGGTCACGTTGAAGAGCGGCTACGCCCACGCTGGTCATCAGGCTGTGCCCCAACAATGCAGGGAAACTCAGTTTTTCGCCACCCGGCTGAAGGCTTCCATAGTGGATATAGTTGCGGTAACACAGTTCCGGCGCCCCGGCGTTACGAGACAGTGAGTCGTGAGCCCCCGCCTGCCCTCCCCCCGCCTTGAGCGCCGGATGCAGCCCCAAAACAGGATAGAGTGACATGAAAAGTAACAAGAAACCTGCGAGCCACAGGGCCGGCACGTTATAGCTCTCGCCGTATTCGCTCGCATACTTGTACAAGGCAGCCAGTCCGACGTTCCGATGCCACCTCCGGCGGAAGACTTCAAACCGTGAGCCGGCAAGCCCCATGTTCTTCAGCCAACGCGATAGGCGATTTGGCTGGGGCGTCGCGAGTCGCTTCATTTCCATCTCGCCGTAATGGAAATCGCCCGCCGTCCAGTAGTCCCGCTTGTCGTCGTAATTCTTCTTGAGCTGTTGGTATAGTTTGGCAATCAGGTCGAAGTTGCGGTCATCGGTGCTTCCCTCTTTAGGGTTCAAGGCATTGGTCTGGACCTGATCCAAGGCGAGCCTTTCATCTTCTTCAAACACCATGCTCTTTCCATTGCCTCGTCGCCGCCAACGGACGTTCCAGAAAGTGAATTTTGTGACATCGCAATTGTGGAAGAGTGCTTGACCCAGGTAAGTCTGGTAGAAGAGCACAAGCTCCGGCTTCCCAAAGCGTGCCAAGCCAAATACCAGCCCGGGCAGAGCGGAGCCATCCTCGCGGAATAGAGTCTCTCGGAATTCTGCCCTTCCCTTGAACATCGCCCACCGGAAATTCGCCTCCTTCTCGAACTTGGCCTCGGTGAAGTCGGCATCCTGCGTGAACGTGGCCTCGCGGAAGTTGGCGGCCTGCGTGAACGCAGCCTTGAAGAAGTAGACTGCCTGCTTGAAATTCGCCGCGGAGAAGTTGGCGGTTTGCGTGAAAACGGCTTTGCTGAAGACGGCGGCCTGTGTGAACGTAGCCCCCAGGAATTGGGCGATCTGCGTGAACTTGGCCCTGAAAAAATCGGCTCCATGCGTGAACGTGGCGTCGCTGAAGACGGCATCCTCCGTGAACGTGGCCTGAGTGAAGCGGGCGGCCCGCGTGAACTTGGCCCCGATAAAGAAGGCGACCTGCTCGAACTTGGCTTCGCGAAAGTCGGCGTCCTGCTTGAACGTGGCTACGCCGAAGTTGGCCTGCGTGAACGTGGCATTCCGGAAGTCGGCGCTCTGTTCGAATGTGGCATAGCGGAAGTCGGCGTCCTGCGTGAAAGTCACCCCGGTGAGCTCGGCGTCCCGCCTGAACGTGGCCCCTCTGAAATTGGCGCGCTGCATGAACGTGCTCCCGAGGAATATGCATCTCGCCCTAAGTTCTCGCGCGGCGTAGTTGGCGCTTGGGAAAACAAAATGACTAAAGTCCGCCTGTTCCTCGTCCGCATCCCTGAGAATGCGTTCGAACTCCTCCTGGAACGCAGCGTCACTTTTGCTGGGGTCTTTGGAATGCATCAAGCAGACGGGTTCCACGTCAACCCCCGACGGCGCGGCGTGAATGGGCCGACCGCAGCGTTGCCCGTTATACATCAGTACCAAGCAGCCTTGCTCAGCCTCCGCAGTCCGGGTTGCGGGTTGTCCCTCGCCTTCCGGGTCAGGCATGTTGGTGGGATTTTACCAGAAGGGAAATAACACGCGCACAATAGATTTTTGTTGCGCACGGTCGCTGGAGCTATAAGTCGGCGACGGGCTGGCGAAGACGTTAAAAGCCACTTTCTGCGCCGGCCCGCAGCGAAGCAGGGTTCTTAAGAGCCGACGCTGCAAGCCCCTGCGCGCTCGCGATTCAGCGCCAACAGGCGTTCCAGGATATCGGTATCGCTGAGGTCCTCCGGCCAGCCGTAGGCAGCCAGGACGGCTTTATCGAGTGCCCGGTGGGCATCCTCAAGCCATTGCGGACGTTGTAGGTTCCGCAGACCCCAAAAGGGGTCTGCGCCAGCCCCGCGGCGTCGAATCTCTTAAACTCCGTCTGTGCTTTCATTCCGAATTCTCCCTTGCGCATCCCGTGTCACCAGGGTATGGAACCCCTCCACTGGATTTATTGCAAGTAGTGATTGCCTCCGCCGTGTAGGTTCGCGGTAATATTTGTTCACTTCATACGCGAAATAGTCGGCCGCCTGAAGAGGCAATATTTTAAGATCGTCACCTGGGGTGATTCCCACAATCATTTCCCGAGCACTGGGTGGAATCCTGGGATTAACCTTCAACTCAGAAAGCGCATCCACGGCCTTACCAATAAAATCTGGCTTTCTATCAAACACGAAATTTATTTGATGGGAATGGGCGTCCGCTTTAAACAAGGCGAGTACGTTTGCCGCACACTGGCGAAGGCAAAGAAGATACGGATGTCCCGCCTCGTCTTTTTCAGCGTCGGAGAGACAATTTCCATAATCTTCAGCCGAAATCCCACAACTCACTGAGCGAATGTACTTCTTTTGCGACGCGAGAACGTGAGAGAGTTGGCCCAAAAATGAAGCCCTCTTTGCTTCCGCCCAGCCAAGGAATGGTCCCTTGCGATGAGCGTACTCTTTCATATGCAAATAGGGAGCACAAAATTCATCCAGTACGTGACGCCAATCGCGTTCAAAGCGGCCCCACCGTCGTGCTTCTGCCACGACCCCCGCGACAACAAAATATCCTTGTGTTTGGTTGGGAGTTTCACTTTCGTCAAAGTAGGCCCTAATCATCGCCGTTCGCAGGCGTTTCCAATCAGCCGGGGCGACAGACCGCGGCAGATGCTCTACGGTAGAAAATCGGGGTATGGCGTGGGTTACTGCGCACCCCCGCCGCTATCATCTTGACTCCCTTGAATGGACGAGTCGAGTATATTCTTGCCCTAATTTGAAGGTGCCGTCCGGGATGCGGTTCCATCCTTCACCTCTTTTGAAGTTTAGCTTCCAAAGAGACTGGGCTTATGGAGCATCTACAGCCTGGGTGGTATGGCGGGAGGTCGTCCCGGCCGACACTTAGGATCCTGTTATGAAGCGGCGAGCAGAAACCGCAGTCCGTAGGCATTTGGATGACGATCACCCGGTAATCCTGAAGCTGGGTGGCGTATCCCGCCCACCTCAAAGTGACGATGAAGGATGTCATGGTCTGAAGGTAAAGCCCGACAATTTGCCTCCTGGAAGCCACCCAGTCATGATCGAGGAGGGCGAGGAGACCGACTATCCTTATATAGTCCTCTTTTGCTTCCGCTGGCAGCAGAGCCTGAAGCGCATCTTCGCTGGCGACGGCGTTGATGCGCTTAGCCAGCTCCGCCATGCTCTTTGCGCCCCGAGCAGAGACGCACTTCTGGATCAGACGCAGATTCTGAAGCGAAATAAATTCAAGCTTCTCCGCCGCCGTTCTCATCCTGGAAATGTAACCAGCCACTTCCAACTCGTAGAGCGCTTGGGCGCCATATCTGCTGCTAAAAGTGCTTGCCGGCATTGCGTAGGCGTACGGTCCATCAAGAGCAGCCTTTCGGGTGGCGACGGATAAACCCTGAAGGATAGAAAGCACGGCCTGGTGCCTGGCTTCAACGCCAGCCCCTTGCGGGTCCGGCCAGAGCATCGGCTTGTACCCGGCTTCAGAGAACTTCCTTTCCCATAGGTCAAAGCTGGGCCAGCAGAACGGAACCGCGAAGAGCAGGTCGGCCAGCTCGTAATAGCCAAGAGAAAAATCTCGCTTCTGGACGGCGAGTTCTACCAGCTCCTTGGCGCGTTGGGCGGCAGTTCCGCCCTCGAGGTTGATACTAAGAAATGGGCACTCGAAGTGCATAGCGTCAACCAACCTCTCTTTTTGGTAGCTGGTAGCCACGGCACCGCCTTTGTGCCGTGGGCTTTTCTCATGCCCGATGCTCCAGCGGCGGGTCGTCAATCTGGATGGAACACGCCGCTACCGTTGCCCTGTCCAAAGTAGGTTTGCAGTAACTCGACAACCGCCCGTCTTCGGCCGCCTCACCAGCCGCTTCCGCGCGGGATTGAACTATTCCTGCCTGCTATGCCTTCGTCATCAAGGGAAGAACCCAAGGTCAGAAAAACGCGGGCTGGCGCAGACCCCTGTTCTTGGGGGTCTGCGATTTCCCGAAGGGACTTGGGGAGCTGCAGAAGGCAGTGGCGAGTGCTGAGTGACAAGTGGCGAGTGACGAGAAATAGGCAAAGTCCTCTGGCTGGCGGCGCTAAAAACCGACCATCTGCGCCAGCCCATGGTTAGGTTCGCTCGATCTTCGGTGGGGTAGTCACTTCGAGCTGGCTGGCGGCCTTTATCAATACTCGAAGGGCTTGGTTGACGGACTCCGAGTCGCGGAACACCGCAGCCACATCGGAATCAAGCAGCACAACGTTCGTACCTTCCCTGTACTGCTGGTAGTATTTGCCGCGAACGCCCCCCCGGAGGTCGTACTCCGGCCTCATCTCGTCTGCCTCGATTCGATCATTCTCCGGACTCATATTGTTTCCTTTACACCCTACCAGCCTACCATGCTGAGGGAGCAGATTCGAGGGGGATCGCGCACCCCAGCCTCGCCCTGAACATGGGCAAAAATTCGCCCCCTTCGCCGACCTGATACAAAGTACCGGGCAAATACAGTAGACCGTAGACGGTAGGCGGGGCGGCGGCGCGTGCGTTCGAGCAGCACCGAGAACAGCTTGGGAGGCAACAGCCCGATATCCTCGGCGAAAAGGCAGAAGAGCAGCCGCATCAAGAAGTGCGCGGCGCGCTGTGGGTCAACGCCTCTCGCTCGCAGGGAGCGGGTAGCCACAGTCAGTGCAGTTCTGACTGTGGGTTCTTTCTTTGGTGTGGAACTTCCGGTCGATTTTAGCGGGCAGGAGAAAAGCCCACGGTCGGAAGAACAGTGACGAGTGAAAAGTGAAGAGAAAGGCAGGGGCTAGGGACTGGAATTGGAGATTGCAGATTCAAGATTCAAGACGCGTGCTAAGGAAGGTCGGTTGGTTTGAAGACGGTGATATCACGCACTCGTTCGAAGTCCGCATCGTTGCTGGCCAGGAAGGAGAGACCGTACTCCCGCATACCCGCGACGATCATCGAATCGTTGGTGAGGAGTCCAGCTTCCTGTCGCACGGTTTGCGCATTCCTGATGATAGTTTCATTCACCGGCATGAAAAGGAGATTGAGAGCTAACATTCGCTGGGTATTAAGCCAGTAATCCGTCAAGGTGGGGATTTGCTGGAACTTGTTGCGAAGCGCCCTGGTTCCCCCGGCTGTAATCAGGCCCTTGGAGAGGGCCTCGGCGATCATAAAACGATGGGTAACCTCATTGACGGTTTCAAACAGGGCAATGCCGGTCACCTCTTCCCGCAGGCATCGTTCGAAAAGGTGCCGGCACTCGGCAGACTGGGCAGTGAGCGCGTAAATGAACACGTTCGCGTCAATGAATACAAAACCTGACTCGGGAAGATTGGGAAGGGAGTCAACTGCCATGGTCAGACTGGTTCTTCGAGGTCAGCGTCCTCGGCAACCCATTTCCATTGTTCCGGGGAAAGCTTTATGCGCTCTTCTTCGTTGAGGGCTGCCTGCGCCCGGGATACACGCTCGGTTTTGTCTCCGGGTGTGAATTGCTTTCGGACGAATTCCTGAAGTGAGGCAGGAGGCGTCTTTGTGCTGCTTCGAGTGCTCATGATGAATCAATTGTAACTTAGCAGGGTTGGAGTACCAACTGAATTCTGCGGGCGGCCATCTCCGTTACGTCCGCCGCGCTGCGATCGGGCCGGAGCCGCGCCGGATCGGTGAACACCGCGCGAAGAACCTCGATGGGCGGTAGCTTGCACTCGGCGGTTGCCTGGTTCTTCAGCAGGTCGTCAAGCGAGAAGCGATAGACTTGCTTTGCCGTGCCGGTGAAGTTGGTATGAATCTCGAATAGCTCAAGGTCACACACCACAAGGAGCGGCGGATTTTCCAGATCTTCACGATATTTGAGGAGTTGCTGATACGCGACATTAAGGTCCTTGTGCTTGCCCTTATACTCCCAACCAAAGCAGCCGCGCTTCCAGACATCCGCAAAGCCTTGCTTGCCCTCGATGGTGGTTCCGCCCTTTTCAAACGTGTACGTCGCGCCCGAGGAATCCTCCGACGCTGGATGCGGCTCGCCCAGTACGTCACAAAGCTCAAGAAAATGCATTTGGGCGCCCGCCCGCTCCGTGAGGCCGGAGCTTCGCCACTTGTTGACAAAATCAGGCAAGGTTAACGTTGGCATCGGAGTAGCAGCAAGACTGTAGCACATTGCTTAACGCTGTTGAACACTTCTGCCACCTTCCGTGTTCACAGGTGTTATCGGCGGGGGTTAGAAGCTCATGAATATCTTTTAATGTTGGGAACTGGAAATGTTGGAGATGAACAAATTGCCCATGCACGTGGGTCGTTCACTTCTTCCCCGCTGGCCGGCGTAGACCTCCGTTGCGTGAGGTCCGCGGCTTTTCGCGCCCGCTTAAGCAAGATTCTGACGAAAGGCAGGACTTTTTGCTCGACCCTGGGGGCATAATAGTTGTGGCAGTTAAGCGTAAGTCCTGCGGGAACCGCGCGCAAGCGTAAGCTGGGTTTGCCCCAGTCGGCCGCAGGTGCTAGCTGCCTTTTTCTTTTTGGGGATCGAAATACAGGAACTGGGCCCGCCTTATTTTTTCTCCAGCAACGAAAACCAGGTTTCCTTTCCATCCTCGTACTTTGACTTGATGGCCCAGCAGACGAGATCCGCCGCCTCCACTCCCCGGACGCCAAATTCGGTAGTGTCCTGATTTGACGGGGTGATTTCGAAAAAGAGGTTCGTGCTTCCCAGCCCCGAAGGGGCGACCTAACACAGCCCAGGCCGGCGGCCCATAGGCGCTAAGATAAGCGCGTTATCGATTCGACGCGTCTCCTTCCCGCGAAGCGGGATACCGTGAGTAGCCGTAGGAGAAACCTACGGAAACGGGAGGGCCGGAAGGTCTCCGGCCCTGAAGGGGCCGACCATTTGCAGGGTCAATCCGTCAGCTGACGGATTGGCTCGTCGGGTGGGTTCCGTTATCCGCAGGTTAAAACCTGCGGCTACTCAACGTTGGCCCCTTCGGGGCCCTGGAGTTTCTACATTTACTCCACTGTTTTAGGTCTGGCATATCATTATTATGTTGACAGACCGACGTAAGTCGGTTACACTCCTCCTGAATCTATGCTCAGGAGCCCACCATGAACGAT
>JBEKNU010000214.1:0-13036 GCA_049522495.1 Terriglobia bacterium | reverse complement strand
CCGCATTTTGCCCTCGATTTCCTTGTCACGAGCGATAGTCCCAGCCAGCAAGCTGGCTGGGGCAAGTGCGGCAGCAAGCTGCACGCACTCCAAAGCTTCGCTCCGAATGCCCCAAAGCAAATTCTGTATTGACAGGTTTAAGGGCGGCACGGTAGTCTATAGATTCATGTTGCGCACATTGGCACACCACCATCATCATTTCAACTCCAGGGTGGCGTGTCAGTGGGCGAATGCTTAAACCACCAAGTGCGATAGGCAAAGCGGCCCGCTGACACAAGAAATCAGCGGGCTTTTTCATTTTCACGCAGGGGGTTGTGTATGTTGCAATTGAAATATCAGGAGGACGGCCTTATCCCAGCGATCGTTCAGGACCGTCACTCGGGGAAAGTCTTGATGCTCGGGTACATGAATGAGGAGGCCTACCGCCAGACCCTCGTTTCCGGGTTTGTCACCTTTTATAGCCGTTCGCGCCAGAAGCTATGGACCAAAGGTGAGACTTCCGGGCACCGGTTGGTAACAAAAGAAATTCGAGTGGACTGCGACCAGGATGCGCTGCTCATCCAGGCCGATCTGACCGGCCCGGGCTGTTGCCACATGGGCTATCGCTCGTGCTTCTTCCGCAAGGTGACTCCCAAAGGTGAGGAAATGATCCTCGAGCGTGAATTCGATCCCGCCCGCGTTTATGGCGAGAAGCATCCGGAGAGCCAGACATGAACCTTGGTAGCGCCGCCCTTCAGGGCGGCACGTGCCGGGCTAAAGCCCGGCGCTACAACGCCCATCCGGAGAGCCAGACATGAGCTTGTTAAAGTTGGGTTTGCCCAAAGGAAGCCTGCAAGAAGCCTCGTTGCAACTTTTTCGTCGCGCGGGGTATGAAATCAGCGTCAACTCGCGCTCTTATTTCCCCTCCATCGATGATGAGGAAATCGAGTGCATGCTGATCCGCGCGCAGGAGATGGCGCGCTATGTTGAGGACGGCATCCTCGACGCCGGCTTGACCGGCAAGGATTGGATTCTGGAAAACGAAGCATCCGTCATCGAAGTAGCTGACCTGGTATACGCCAAGCAAACTTTCGGCAAGGTCCGCTGGGTACTCGCCGTCCCGGAAAAATCGCCCTTCCGGAGCGTGAAGGACCTGCAAGGAAAAATTATTGCCACGGAACTGGTGGGGGTCACCCGGCGTTACCTGGAGCGTAACGAGGTAAAAGCCAAAGTGGAATTTTCCTGGGGCGCCACGGAAGTAAAGCCGCCGGTGCTGGCCGACGCCATCGTGGAAGTTACCGAAACCGGCTCCTCGCTGCGAGCCAATGGGCTGCGCATCATCGAAACGGTGCTGGAATCGAATACCAAGTTTATCGCTCATCCCAGCGCCTGGGAGGATGCCTGGAAACGCCGGAAAATTGAGACGCTCGTCATGCTCTTGCAAGGGGCCATTGAGGCCGCGGGCAAAGTCGGCCTGATGCTCAACGTCCGCCGTGAAGACCTCGAGAAGGTGCTGTCGATTCTCCCCGCTTTGAAGCGGCCCACGGTTTCGGCCCTGAGCGATTCCGATTGGGTCGCCGTCAACACGGTCATTGAAGAAAAGACCGTGCGCGAAATCATTCCGCGCCTCAAGGCCGCGAATGCACAGGGCATCGTGGAATATCCGCTGAATAAAATTGTTGTCTGAAGGTGTCAGGTGTCAGGTGCCAGGAAAGGCCGAAACTCGAAACTCGAAACTCGTACACTATTTGCCGATCTTCGATTTTCGAGTTTCAGTTCTGACACCTGATACCTGACACCTGGAACCTACCTTGATGTTAAACATTATTCGCAGCAATGACGCAAGAGCTCTCGATAAGCTGCTTCGCGCGCGCTCCACGTCTTTGACGGGGGCGGAGGCCGTGGTGCGCACCATCCTTGAGGACATCCGGCGCCGCGGTGACCGCGCCCTCCTGCGTTACGCGAAGAAGTTTGACCGCCTCGACCTGCGCAAAACCGGCTTCACCGTATCCCGCGCGGAGATTCGCCACGCGTATCACGAAGTGCCTCGCGACTTCCTGGCGGCGGTGCAGGTGGCGGCGGGGAACATTCGCAAGGCGGCGCGCCGGCAGTTGCCACGGCCGTGGACGTGCCACACGCGCGCCGGCGTGAGCGTTGGGCAAATCCTCCGGCCGCTGGAGCGCGTGGCCTGCTATGTTCCGGGCGGGCGCTTTCCGCTGCCTTCGACCGTCCTGATGAGCGTTATCCCCGCGCAGGTGGCCGGAGTCAGCGAAGTGATCGTAACCTCGCCGCGACCCGCTCCGGCCGTTCTGGTGGCCGCTGACCTGCTGGGCGTGAAGAAAATCTATCGTCTAGGGGGCGCGCAGGCCATCGCCGCCTTCGCCTTCGGAACCGAGTCCGTGCCGCGCGTGGACAAGATCGTGGGCCCGGGGAACCGCTACGTCGCCGCCGCCAAGAAGCTGGTGGCGGGCGAGTGCGGCATCGATTTCATCGCCGGGCCGTCGGAACTGGTGCTGGTCGGTGGGCGCGGCAACCCGGAGTGGATTGCGGCGGATCTGGTTGCGCAAGCTGAACACGACCCCGATGCCGTGGCAATTTTCATCACCACTTCCCTCAAGTTGGCGCTCCAAGTGCGGGCGGCGGCGCAGGGAATCGTGGCGCGGTTGGACTTGCCGCTCGCGGGCCAGTCGCTTGCCGCGCAGGGGGGCATCATCGTGACGCGCAACATTGAGGAGGCCGCAGGACTCGTCAATCGCCTGGCGCCTGAACACCTTACCCTTTTCGAGGGCGCCACGGGATTGCTGGGGCGCGTGCAATCCGCCGGCTCCATTTTTCTGGGAGCCTACAGCCCTGTCGCCGCGGGAGATTATGCCTCGGGGACGAATCATATTCTCCCCACCAGCGGAGCGGCGCGTTTGCGCGGCGGCCTGAGCGCCGCTGATTTTGTGAAGGCCATTTCCGTCCAACGGCTCAGCCCTCGCGGGTTAGCGGGACTGGAGAAAACTCTGGTCACGCTGGCGAACACCGAGGGCCTGAAAGCGCACGCGTATTCCGTCCAGACCCGCTTTGCGGGGAAAGTCGCGTAAGGCTGAGGGATGGTAGTTCGCGATCTGGGCGGCATGCGCTGGACAAATTGACGCTCGCAATCAGACACTCTGGGCGTTGATTGCGACAGAATGTCTGAAGCACGCAACATTTTGATCCGCCAAGACGTTTTCTTAAGTTAAGTGCAATGTAATCAGTGGTTTAAGCTGAAACTGGCCACTTGGAATCGCGGGGGCAATTGCCCTTATTAGTGGACTATCCACAATGCGCATCCGGGAGCGCCTTAGGACTTAGCAAATGATTCGACCCCGTCAGGCCATTGAAACCTTGAAAAAGTACCGTCCTCCTCAGGAGGGCCGCAGCGGCAAGATGCGCTTGGACTTCAACGAGAATACGGTGGGCTGCCCTCCGCAGATCATTCACGCGTTGCGGCGCGCCTTGAACCCGGAAATGATGACGCGTTACCCCGAGTACGACGAAGGGCGTCGCAAGCTCGCCGCTTATTTTCGCGTGTCCCCGGAAGAGATGCTTCTCGCCAACGGCACCGATGACGCGCTCAAGATGGTCTGCGACACGTTCGTCGATCCCGGTGACACGCTGCTCGTGCCCGCACCCACATTCCCCGTGTACGAGTTCTTCAACAATGTGGCGGGTGGGAAAACCCTGCGCATCCGGTACGATGAACATTTCCGCTTGCCCACGGATGAATTTGTCGCCACGTTGAAGAAGCAGAAGGTGCGTTGGGTGGCGCTGGCCAATCCCAACAACCCCACCGGCACACAGATTCCCAAGGCCGCGTTGAAATCCATTCTGCTCGCTGCTCCGGATACGGTGGTGCTGGTCGATGAGGCTTACCAGGATTTCTCCGGGCAGACCATTCTGCCGTGGATTCGCAAATATCCGAACCTGATCGTGACGCGGACGTTTTCGAAGGCCTTCGGCCTGGCAGCGCTCCGCATGGGCTGCCTGTTCGCCGACCCCCAGCTCATTGATCCCCTGCAACGAGGGCAGAATCCCTTTGCCGTAAACTCTCTCGCCTTGATGTGCGCCTGCATCGCGACCCGCTATGACGCTCAGGTGCGCAAGTACGCGGAGACCATCCGCACAAACCGCGCGGGCTTCTGCCGCTGGCTCGACGCCCGCGAAATTCCCTACGTCCCCAGTTCCGCGAATTTCATCCTGACGCGTGTGGGTGAGCACGCCCCGGAGATTGCCCACCAACTGCGCGACAAAAACATCCTGGTGCGCGACTGGAGTTATGACCCTCACTTGAAGGGTTACCTGCGATTCACGATCGGCTCGCGGGCGCAAACGCGCCGCCTCATGGCGGAACTTCAGCGCTTGCAAGATCTCATCCAAACTCGTAATGGCGCGCGGGCTTGGAGAAATATGGTGTCCTACTCTTCCACAGGATGGTTTGCATGAAAGCGCGCACCGCGTCCTTGCACCGCAAAACCGCCGAGACCGACATTCGCGGCCGTCTGAATCTGGACGGTCGCGGCACTTACAAGATCTCGACGGGCATTCGCTTCCTTGACCACATGCTGGAGTTGTTCACACGGCACGGCGGCTTCGATCTGGTTCTCGACGCGCACGGCGACCTGGACGTCGATCAGCATCACACAGTGGAGGACGTGGGCATTGTCCTCGGCCAACTCCTGCGCGAGGCGCTGGGTTCCAAAAAGGGTATTAATCGCGCCGGATATTTCCTGATGCCAATGGATGAAACGCTGGCGATCGCCGCCATCGACCTGAGTGGCAGGCCGTACCTGGTGCTGAACGCCCCCCTGAAGGTTCGGTACGTGGGCGATTTGCAAACCGAATTGTTGGAAGATTTCTTTCATGGCTTCACCACCACCGCCGCAGCCAATGTACACCTCAAGGTCGCGTACGGACGGTCCAGCCACCACGCCATCGAAGCCCTGTTCAAAGCGTTTGCGCGAGCGCTGCGCTTTGCCTGTTCGCGCGACCGCCGCTTGCGCTCGCAGCTTCCCAGCACGAAAGGGCTTCTATGATCGCCGTCCTTGACTACGGTGGCGGGAATGTGGGCTCGGTGCTCAAGGCGATTGAGTACTTGGGCCTGTCGGGTGAAAGGATCGATCAGCCCGCGGCGCTGCTGGATGCTGAAAAAATCATATTCCCGGGACAAGGCCACTTCGGCGCCATGATGAAGGGGCTCGCGGAACGCGAGATGCTGGCGCCGCTGCGGAAAGCCTTCGCTGCGGGTAAGCCCTTCCTGGGCATCTGCTTGGGCTTGCAGGCGCTCTACGAATCGAGCGAAGAGGCCCCCGGGGTCCCCGGCCTGGGCATCCTGCCGGGATGCGTGGCGCGCTTTCAGGGGGTTTTTAAGGTTCCCCATGTGGGTTGGAGCCAGCTTGTTCTCCGCCCCGATACGGAATTATTCCGGGGAGTCGCTGACGGCAGCTTTGTTTATTTCTGCCATTCTTATTACGGGCCCGTGACGCCCGAAGCTTGCGCCGTCACTGAATATGGCCAAACATTCTCCGCGGGAATCGAACTGAACAGAATCTGGGCTGTCCAGTTTCACCCGGAAAAGTCAGGCGAAGTTGGTCTTAAGGTTCTGAAAAACTTTCTCGATCTGTGAGAGGTCCGTTGTCAGTCGTCCGTTGCAACGCGAAAGCCTGGGCGGTTCTAGGGCGACTGACCACGGACAACGGACAAGTTATTAAATCATGTTTGCCAAACGCATCATCCCGTGCCTGGACTGCAAAGACGGCCGTGTGGTGAAAGGCATCCACTTTGTTAACCTGCGCGATGCGGGCGACCCGGGCGATCTGGCGGAGATGTACAATCGCGAAGGGGCCGACGAGCTGGTGATGCTCGACATTTCCGCCACTCGCGAAGGTCGCACCACGCTGATGGAAACCGTCCGGCGGGTGGCGCGCCGCCTGTTTATTCCGCTCACCGTTGGCGGCGGAGTCCGTGTGCTGGATGACGCGCACCGATTGCTTTCCGCCGGAGCCGATAAGGTGGGTATCAACACGGCCGCGGTTGAAACGCCGGAGGTTGTCAGGACCATTGCGGAGAATTACGGGCGGCAGGCCATCGTGGTGGCCATTGATGCGCGCAGGATTCGAAATTCATCGCCTGCCTCACAAGGCGATGAACCGCTCCGGTGGGAAGTTGTGACCCATGCTGGCACCAAACCTACGGGCCTCGACGCGCTCGAATGGGCACGGCGCGTGGAGGAGTTGGGCGCCGGCGAAATCCTGCTGACCTCTATGGACGCTGACGGCACGCAAGCGGGTTTCGATTGCGAGTTGACCTCTGCGGTGGCGCGCGCCCTGCATATCCCGGTCATCGCCTCAGGCGGGGCCGGGAGCCCGGAACATATCGCAGAAGTTTTCCAGCGGGGTTACGCGGACGCCGCCTTGGCCGCCTCAATTTTTCATTACGAGACGCACACCATCCGCAGCCTGAAAGAATACCTGCGCACGCAAGGCGTGCCCGTTAGGATTTGATGATCATTCCCTGTATCGACTTGATGGATCGCAAAGTTGTGCAGCTCGTTCAGGGCAAAGAGAAATTCCTCGAGCTGCCTGAACCGCTTGCCGTACTCGAAAAATTCTCAGCTTATCCCGAAATTCAAGTGATCGATTTAGACGCGGCGATGGGCAAGGCGGAAAACAACGCCGAAATCGTGCGCGAGCTTTGCCGCCGCAAGCCCTGCCGGGTGGGGGGAGGCATACGCAGCGCGGCGCAGGCTCAAGCTGTAGTGGGCGACGGGGCGCTCAAAGCCATTGTGGGCAGTAGCGCCTTCACTTCGCAGGGAATCAATCAGGAATTCCTGCGTGAACTCGCAACGGCTGTGCCGCGGGAAAAAATCTTGATCGCCGTGGATTCATTGGGCGATCGCGTGGCCATTCACGGCTGGCGGGAAACGCTGCCATTCACCTGTGCGCAGGTGCTGCCCCAACTCGAGCCGTACTGTTCAGGATTTCTCTGCACTTACATCGATGGGGAAGGAAGATTGCAGGGAACCAACGTCGATTGGTTTCGCAGTTTGCGCGCCGCGACCCAGTTCCCCATTACCGCGGCGGGAGGAATCACCACGGACCAAGAAATCGCAGCGCTGGAGGAACTCGGCATGCACGCCGCGCTGGGAATGTCCATCTACCGCAAAGTCTTCCCGGAGTTTTTCACCGGACGGCAGCCAAGTTAACCATCCAACGTCCAGCCCTCGCGGTACTGCCTCTTTAAATAATCATTCGCCTCCGGCGCATTGGTTATTCGTCCTTCAACCGGGTCATACTCCAGCTTCTTCCCTACGCGATGGGCCACCAACCCCAGCAGCATCTGCTCAATCATCGACCCGGAGTAATCGAAATCGCAGTGCGTCTTGCTGCTGGTCCCGTGGACCGCTCCGTCATATTTGCCCTTGCAGGCCGCAATCCACTCCAACTGGAAGGGGTCAGGATTAAGGGGGTGGCCACTCTTCTCGATCTCGAGGATCGAATCCACGTCGGTGTTCGGCAATCCGAGGGCCGCCGGCAGGCCGTTCTCGAGGAACTGGATCGTGGGAAACCCGTTTGGCCCCGGCTGCGCATTCGGAAACGCCGTGAAGCCGCGCGGCAGTGGTCGAGGTGATGATGGCGGACGCGCCTCCGCCCGTCGCGCCCCCGGAGGATGTTGGGTCGGCATCCCGGTGCCGTTCACCAGCGGCAGCAATTGCTCGCTCGAACGCCGCCGATAGTACGTCAAATCCCCGTCGTCATTGTCGGGAATGATGGCGCGGGAGGTGAAGTCGCATAGGATGCTTCCCTTAGTGCCTTCGAAGATCGCACCGTTACCCATCGTGCTCACATCGAGGTAGCTTTGGGGAGAGTGCGGCTTCAGCCCGCCCTGGTACCACACCAATTCCACCGGGCCCCTCCACTGATTGGCCGGATGGGTGAAGTGCGCCTTCAACTTCACTGGGCATATGTCGGGATTGTACTTGTCGCTGACATCCTGGTCGACCTCGATCGCGATTGGCGCGCCGGCATCGACGGCGTTCCACACCAAGTCCATGGTGTGCGCGCCCATGTCGCCCATCTGCCCCACTCCAAAGTCCCGGTACATGTTCCAGAACAGGCAGTTCATGCCGCTGTTCCCGCCGAAGTACTGAGGGCTGTAGGGATGATCCGGCGACGCTCCGATCCACTGCTCGTAGTGCAGCACCGCCGGCGCCGTTCCCTGGCCTTCCGGATACCCCGGCCGCGGCAGTTGCCGGCTGTCCCAGCTATGTACCACCTTCAGATCGCCGATGGCTCCATCCAGAATCAACTCGCGCACCCGAGCGAAGTTCGGATACGCATGGCGCTGCGTGCCGTGCTGCGTGGCCACCTTGGCCTTGCGCTTAAGGTAATTCGCCCGCACGGTTCGCGCTTCCTCCACGCTGATTCCCAGCGGCTTCTCGCAGAAGACGTGCTTATCGCGGTTCAGCGCCCAGTTGGCGATGAAGGCATGGTGATGGTCCGCCGTGCAGATGACCACTGCCTCGATATCCTTCTGCTCCAGGCAATGCCGCCAGTCGGAGTAGGTCTTCGCCCCCGGGAAAAGCCGGAGGGCCTCACGTGTGCGCAGATCGTTGACGTCGCAGAGAGCCACGACATTTTCCTTGCAGAGCGATCGATAGTGGGCCGTCCCCCGGCCCCATACGCCAATGAGAGCGATATTGAGTTTGTTGCTGGGAGCGGTCTCGCCGTGAAGCGTGCCGCTTTTGAGGATGGTAAGTCCCGCCGCGGTGGTGGCAAGGGATTTGAGGAGTTCACGTCGTTGCATAGGATGGTCCTTTCCGGTATTTAAGGGCTGATCGACTGGTAAGATACGCCCAACCGCTTCTCAAGGCAATGACCCGTGGAGTTCTCAATCCACATAAATACGTGGCACGCGTTTGCCAATGGAGCAGAGGATTTCGTACGGGACGGTGTCCAGCAGTTGCGCAATCTCCACGGCCGTAATGGAGCTGTGGTCCGCCTGCCCGATCAGAATGACCTCATCGCCGATGTTCGTCCCCGGGATGTCGGTGACGTCGAGGAGCGAGAGGTCCATGCTGATGCTGCCCACGATGCGTGCGCGCCGCCCGCGCACGATGGCGTATCCGCGATTGGAGAGGGCGTGGCTCAAACCATCGGCATAACCGACGGGCACCGTGGCGATGCGCGACGGCCGGCGCGTGAAAAACGCCGCGCTATAACCCAGAGGTGTGCCGCTGAGGACGTCCTTCATGTAAACAATGCGCGACTTGAAGGTAAGGACCGGCTCGAACTCCGGCACTTTGGGAAGCTCCTGGCCCGGGGGGACGACCAGCGGCATACAGTAACCGTAAATCAGCGCACCGATGCGCACCAGGTTTTCGGGAAACCTCCGTCCGGTCAGCAAGGCAGCGCTGTTGGAAACGTGAATCCATTCCGGCTCCAACCGCATACCGCGCAGTTGCGCCAGCGCCTCGTCAAAGCGCTCCCCTTGCTCATCGGTCTGGGAGGCCACCAAATCCTCCGCCGACGCCAGGTGGGTAAAGAGCCCTTTCATTTGCAACCCATGGAGCTCACGGTAATGGTCCACGAAGGCGGCCACGCGGTCCAACGGCAAGCCCAGCCGCCCCAGCCCGGAATCAACCTTCAAGTGAAATTCAATGGGCTGGCCATAGCGGCGCGCGCATTCCGCATAGGTGTCGAGCCGCATGGTGGAGGATATCGAGGGCGTCAACCGGTACTCGATCAGGTGGGCCGGGTCGCTCATGTAAAGCCCGCCGAGCAAAAGGACGGGCTTCTGGATTCCCGCCGCGCGCAATTCCAAGGCTTCCTCGACGGTCGCCACACCAAACCAATCCACCCCGCTCTCAGCAAGACACCTGGCGACCGGCACCGCGCCGTGGCCGTAAGCATCGGCCTTGATCACGGCCATCACCTTGCGCGCGCCGGCCAACTCCCGGATCCGCTGGAAATTGCGGCGCAGTTTGGAGAGGGAAATTTCAACCCATGTCGGGCGCAGAAGTTTATCGGTGGGAAGGTTCACGTGTAGGACTCGCCGCCTTCGTGAACCTTATTTTCAAACTTCGCATAGGGTTTCAAGAAGACCACGGGCACGTCGCCGGTGGGCCCGTTTCGCTGCTTGCCGATGATCAGGTGGGTTTCAGAACCGCCCTGAACGAATTCCTCTTCACCCTCCTGCCCCTCGGCCGCCCTCTTTTCTCGAAAGATAAAGATGACCACGTCGGCGTCCTGTTCGATGGACCCCGACTCACGCAAGTCCGAAAGCTGGGGACGTTGGCCGGGCCGTTGTTCGGGCGCGCGGCTTAACTGCGAGAGCGCCAGGACGGGAACCTTCAATTCCTTGGCAATACTCTTGAGGCTGCGGGAAATGTAGCTGACTTCCTGGGTGCGGTTCTCAAAGCGGCCTTGGCCGGAAATGAGCTGGAGATAATCGACAATTATCAAGTCCAGTCCCTTTTCGGCTTTCAGCCGCCGGGCCTTGGCGCGAATCTGCATGATGCTCAAAGCCGGCGTGTCCTCGATGTAAAGCGGCGCTTCCGAGAGGCGCCCGAGCGCAGGCGTCATGCGGTTCCAATCCTCGCGGCTGGAAAAGCCGGTGCGGAGCTTATGGCTGTCGATGCGCGCTTCCGAACAAAGCAGGCGGATGACCAGGGATTCCTTGCTCATTTCGAGCGAGAACATTCCCACCACCTTGCGGTTTTTGATGGCCGCATGGGCAGCGATGTTCAGGGCCAGCGCGGTTTTGCCCAGTGAAGGGCGCGCCGCGATGACCACCAGTTCGCCGGCCTGCAAGCCGGAGGTGATGTTGTCGAGGTCTTCAAGCCCCGTTTCGATGCCCGTCACGCGCTGGCCGCGGTCGAACAAGACATCGATTTTCCCGAAACTGGTCTTGACGATCTCGCGGACGGTTGCGAATCCCGACTGCACCCGCTGCTCAGCAATGTCGAAAACCTGGCTCTGCGCCAGGTCGATCAGGGTCTCGGGATCGTCCGTGCCTTCATAGCAGCGCGCGAGAACATTGTTGGACGCATTGATCAAGCGGCGAATCGTCGATTTCTCTTTGACGATCCGGCAATACTCCCCCATCGCCGCCGTCGTGCCGATCGGAACGCCGTCGGAGAGCGCCGACAGGTAAGCGGCACCGCCGGCTTTTTCCAGCAAACCGTCTTTGGCCAGTTCCTCGGAGAGCGTCACCAGGTCAATGGTGCGATTCTTTTCCGAGAGCGCGGCCATTTTCTCGAACGTGAGGCGATGGGCTTCCGAGTAAAAATCCTCTCTGCCCAGAAGTTCGAGGGCGAAGTTGAGAGCCCCATTGTCGAGGAGGATTGAGCCCAACAGGGCGCGTTCCGCTTCGAGGTTGTGTGGAACGGATCGGTCGCTGGCAGTCGCAGTCGCCATCTTAATACTCTCAATTTTACACGATAATGGTCAGTGGGCCAACTTGATGTAGCGGCGGCGGAACCTGTCCCGATCTTATCGGGACGCCGTCTTTAGCCGAGGTAAACCCGCCGCTACAAAATCCAACTGTACCACTACGCGGTCTTTCCTCAAGGTTGCGCGCAACGGCAGCCTGCGGAAATCTTGTGCAAAAGCCGGAAAACTTGTGAAGAAGTCAGGCCGCCCTGTGGATATTATTTTGTGGGTGACGGAGAAGGTGTGAAGCTTTCCGGTTCAAAACGAAAGGGAGCGCGCGCCGCTCCGCCCGCCGGGTGGGCAGGGGGAGCGGGCGCCGTTAAGCGTTTTCTGGTCCAGCTTCGGAAGCGGTTTCCGGAGCTTCTGCGGGCGTTTCCGGAGGTTCGGCCGCAGGAGCTTCTTTGGCAGGAGCGGGAGCTTGCGCGCTGGCCTTGGCCTGAGCTTCCGCCGCCGCCTGGATTTTGGCCTTGCTCTCCTCGTCGGGCTCGACGAGAACCTTGACCGTCGCGGTCACTTCCCTGTGGAGTTTGACCGGGACATTGTACTCACCCAGCACCCTAATGGGGGTGGCGAGACTGATCTTGCGCTTGTCGATGTGGTAGCCCTGGGCGAGGAGCTTTTCGGCAATGTCCAGGGAGGTGACTGAGCCAAAGAGATTGCCTTTTTCACCCGCCTTACGGATGACGGTAACACTGACGCCTTCCAGCAGCGTGGAGAGATCGGCGGCATCGGCCTTTTCCTTGGCCTCCAGCTTGAGGAAGCGGACGCGCTGCTGCTCCACCCACTTGCGGTTCTGGGGGGTGGCCGCCACCGCCAGCTTCTTGGGCAGCAGGTAGTTGCGGCCGTAACCGTCCGCCACCTTCACCATCTGGCCGCGACTTCCAAGTTTATCAATATTTTCAAGAAGGATAACTTCCATCTTTAGACTCCTGTATACGGCAAACGGTAGACGGGATACGGGACAAGGGATGCGGGGACCGTTTGCTATCGAGGGTGACCGTACCCCGTGTCCCATGTCCCGAATACG
The DNA here is from genome assembly GCA_049522495.1 of Terriglobia bacterium. Taxonomy (GTDB): domain Bacteria; phylum Acidobacteriota; class Terriglobia; order UBA7540; family UBA7540; genus Bog-366. The sequence goes on along the minus strand of JBEKNU010000214.1, from coordinate 574 downwards.
TTTACGCTCCCGCCGCGAAAGGCAGCAGGGCGATATTACGGGCGCGCTTGATGGCTTCCGAAAGCGCGCGCTGGTGCGTGGAGCAAGTGCCCGTCAGGCGGCGCGGCAGGATCTTGCCGCGCTCGGCGATGAATTCGCCGACCATGCGCACGTCCTTGTAATCGATCACGTCGATCTTCTCTGTACAAAACTTGCAGACCTTGCGACGGCGAAAATATTGCTTTCGGCCGCCACCCCCACCACCGGGACCTTCGCGCCGCGGGGGCCGTTCGCCGGCGGGCGCGCCTTCTCTGGGAACTGGCATAGTGATTGACTCCTTTATACCTGCGCGTTCTCCGCGGGAATGGGAGGCGCAGCGGGCGGCGCGGGAGCAGGCTTGCTCCGGCGGCGCTTGGCCTCCTGCTTGGCCCGCAGGGCTTTGAATTTTTCTGCGCGCTGAAGAATGTCGTCCATGCAGACGGTGAGGTGCTTGATCACCGTATCGGTCACCTTGAGACGGCGCTCAAATTCCTTGACCGTGTCTCCGGTGCCCTGCACGTAAAAGAGAACGTAGAAGCCCTCGCGCTGTTTGTGA
>JBEKNU010000213.1:0-13224 GCA_049522495.1 Terriglobia bacterium | reverse complement strand
TCGCTCAACTTCCTCGGGGGTCAACACCAACTTTGCACGCCTCGATTTTCCTGCCATGCCACCGAGCATACCAGGAAAGCGGGCCTATGTGAACATCTTTTAACGAAACGATATACTAGTGGGCGGTAGTCAGAGCAAGAATAGCGGGGACCTGTTCGGGCGGTGCAAACCTTTTGGAGTGCGGCAGCTTGCTGCCGCTTTTTCCACCGCTGACTCGTCAGCGGCCCTGATGCGCCGCGACGAGTCGCGATGACAGACGGCCGCATCCAGTGGCGGCGAGGGAAAGCGGCGACGAGTCGCCGCACTCCGACACTTTGGAGGGCGGACTTGCAAGGCAGATCCGCGTTACACCCGCTTGATGGAGTTGCAATTGGCCGCCAACGCCCGCGCAGCAACTTAGAGGCGTGTAGGGGCCAGCGGCGCTGGCCCTGCCCGTACACCGTTCGGCCCTACAACTCGGCGACGACCTTATCATCCTTAACCGCGGGAATTTCAATCACCACGGTCATGCCGCCCAGGCGCGCGCGGTGCACAACGCCCGTGGCAAAGATGAGCGCTCCGCCCTTGGCGAGCTTCACGCGCTCGACGGGGGAGTTCGCGTCGTTGCGGTATTCTGCTTCCAGGGGATGCTCGGAAAAGTAGATTTCCAGATGATGCGGGTGATAGTGAGCGTCCTGCGGGCCCTTTTCGTTGGCGAAGCAGAGCGCGAAGGGGCCTACCGTCTCCTCGGCAAGTCCGGCGGCAAATTCGCGCGATTCACACAGCGCATTCGGAGCGTCGCTTGCCGAGTGCCGCCATTTGACCCCCTCGAGCGGTTGCTCGGGCTTCAGCATTCTGCCTGCGGCTCTTAGCTTGGCGATCAACTCGGCCGCGAGGATTTCCGGCGCCACGATCTTCACATCTTGCCGCGCGTTGAGCGCGAAATGTTCGCGGACTTCTTCAAACGGAATGGCCAGAACTTTTCTCATCCGCTTCTCACTCGCGGTATGAATCGCATATGACACATGGCGGAAGGGCGTTGCGGGATTGCGCTCCTTAGTTTACAACCCTCCTTTGAGTTTTGTGTGCTATGAATATGGCGCGAGCATCGGCGTTGACTGCTATCCCTTGCTGCTGGCACCAAATCAGCAACTCCTCAACGTCCACATCCACTTTTACAATCAAAACGGCGGGGTTCTTCGCATATTCAAAGGCTTTGGCTGCACCTGTCTCCCATTCTGCGTAGGTCTCTTCGAGTTTGTCGGCGTCACTTGAAACCTCGCGCAGGAGTCGCCACTGGTCGGGCCGATACCAGCCAATGCCAATCACGACCTGTTCCTTTTTCTGGGGGTCTCGCACGTGCTTCCTCCTTCAGAAGTGTAGTGCGGACCCGTTTTATAGGTCCGCGGTTTTTCCCTGCCCATAGGGGGCGAGCCGTGAACCTACAGAACAGGTCCGCGCTACACCCGTTTTCTGCCTACTGCCTACTGCCTTCTGCCTACTTCTGCTTCGCTGCCAGTTTATTCAGCACTTCCCCAAGTTTCTTGATTTCATCCCCATACCCTGCCCAATCGCCTTGGCGCTGGAGCTGGAGGGCGCGCTCGTAATGCTGATTGGCCTCGTGGATGAGCGCCTGGGTGTCCGGGGCGGCCTCGGGAGGCTTGGAACCCGGCGTCCCGGGGCTGGGCGTTGGCTGGCCGGGCGTCGTGGCCGGCCGCGCCTCCGTGGTGGTCACGGTGCCGCCGAAGATCTTGGTCAAGGCCGCGTCCAGGGTGGGCTCCATCACCACGTGGTCCGAATAGGCCACCAGCACGCGCTGCAATTGCGGCAAAGAGCCGCTGGTATCGGCGGCGAGATAAAGCGGTTCGACGTAGAGCACGGAGTTGAGCACGGGGGTCACCAGCAGGGTGCCGCGAATCACTTTCGAGCCCCCCTGTCCCCACAGGGTCAGTTGTTGCGAGATTTCCGGGTCCTGATCGATGCGCGATTCAATTTGTTGTGGCCCGTAAATGAGCTTTTGTTTGGGGAACGTAAACACCAGAACCTTGCCGTAATTCGGATCGTCGCAGCGCGCCGCCATCCAGGCAATCATGTTGTCTTTGCGCGCCGGTGTGAACGGCGCCATGAGGATGAACTCCTCGCGCTTGCCCACCTCCGCCAGCTTCATGATGTTGTAATAGGGGGTCATGGCCGTGCCGGGGCCTCCGGCAGCGCTCTGGGCGACGCGCCACAAATCCTCCTTGTTATAGAACACGCGCGGGTCGGTCATGTGGAACAAGGCGTACATGTTCGCCTGGATGGAAAACAATTCCTCCGGATAGCGGATGTGGGCGCGCAAATCCTTGGGCATCTCGGACAGCGGATGGAACACTCCCGGAAACAGGCGCGCATAGGTTTGGATGAAGGGGTCTTCCGAATCGCTGATATAAAACCGCACCTCGCCGGAATAGGCGTTGATGGTGGCCTTGACGGAGTTGCGGATGTAATTATCCCCGAGGGGAGCGGGTTCCGAGTAGGGGTAGCGCGTCGAGCTGGTGTAGCCATCGAGCATCCAGAATAGCGCGCCGTTTTCAGCGATGACCATGTAGGGATCGTGATCGTAGTGAATATAGGGCGTAAGGCGGCGGGCGCGGTCCAGGACCCGGCGGTAAATCATCAGGCGGCTATCCGGTTGAATGTCCGTCGAAAACAGGATGTTCTTTTCACCAAAAGCCAGTGCGAACAGAAGGCGCCGCCAGAAATTCTCCACGGGAATGCCCCCGGCGCCTTGGTAGCTGGTGTAAACGTCCTTGTCGCCTTGGGGGTAATCGAATTCCTGCGCGCGCGTTTTGACGAAACAGTAATCGCTGCCCTGCTCGCCAAAGTAGATTTCCGGCTTGGTCACCTGCAAAGAAACCCTGGAAGCTGGAGGAAGGTCTTTGATGAAAAGCACCGGCAACCCTTCGCTGGTGAACTCATTCACCGGCCCCAGGCACAGGCCATAACCGTGGGTGTAAGTAAGATACTCGTTGATCCAATTCCGCCCGGGCAGGTGCTCCGGATTCAGCTCGCGAGGCGAAAGCGAGACCTGGCGGTAGATGCCGTCGACCCAATAGCGGTCATTATCGATGTGCACGAAATCATAGTAGGTGCGGATTTCCTGCAATTGCGCAAAGGTGGTCAGCAGCGGGTTGTGGTCCCACAGGCGGACGTTGCGGAAGGTCGCCTCATTCTGGCGAATGTCGTCGAGCGTCAAGTCCTCCACCGCCGAGAAGCTGCGCTCCTCAAAGCGATCGAGCCCGTAAGCCTTGCGGGTGAATTCAATGGTGTTGGCAATGTAGGGCCGCTCTTTGTCGATCTCGTTGGGGGCCACAACAAAGCGCTGCACGATCTCCGGGTAAAACGAACCACCCAGAATTCCCACCACCAGGAGCGCGCCAATAGCAAAGAGCGGGGTGCGCAGGTCTCCCTTGCCGGCGCGCAAAAAGAAAACGCCGGCCGTCAAAACCGAAATGACCAGCAGCGCCCACAGGACGGGGAGGGTGGCGTGAACGTCCGTGTAGCCCGCGCCGAACACCATTCCCCGCGGCGAATAGAGCAGATCGTACATGCCGAGACGGATGCGGTAAGCAATCAGAAGGAAGAGAATGCCGCCCAAGGTCATCAAGTGCGCGCGCGCCGCCTTGGCGATCACCGGACCGCGCGGCGTTATCCATACGCCGCCCTCCGCCAGATACAAGAAGGTGGTACTCAGCAGACAGCAAATGACGGCAAGCAGCGCCAGGTGGTAAAGGAACCAAGTGTAGGGCAATTGAAAAAGATAGAAGCCCAGATCACGGCCGAAGAGCGGGTCCGCGAGGCCCATCCACGGAATCTGCCGCGCGCGCAAGTAGGTGAGCCAATGGTTCATACCCCATTGGCTCACCATATAACCCACAAAAAGCACGCCTCCCCAGATTAGCCAACGGAAAAGCACGCCGAATCGCTCCAGGGGTGGGAAATCAATTTGCTGGTCGTAAACCCGATACCCTTGCCGGTGCGCCAGGCTATGGGCGAGGAAGAGATTTAATCCTGTAATAATGATGAAGCCCATGCCCGCGATTCCACTCAGGTTAATCTGGGCTTTCAGAATGGTCAGATAGATCAAGCGGTAACCTTCCTGCCGAAACCACAACCAATCCACGAGCATGTTCACGCCATTGGTAAGAAGCGGCAGGAAGATGAGGACAAATAGAATCAATGCCACAATGATTCGAATACCACGATTCTTTTCCATGGGGATTCTCCCGCGCTATCTTCACACAGCGGCAGGCGAGTGTCAAAAGGCATCGGGTCATCGGGCCATCGGTTCATCGGACCATCTGGAACCAATCCCGCGATTAGCCGATGGATCGATGTGCCGATGAGCTCAGTTTGTAGTGATCTCACAGGAATGTACTCGATGATTCTCGAAGTCTTGTGCTATGACGTAAGAAATCGCCAAATGACTCGAAGGCAAAATCCATCGCAGGAATGCGCGTTATGGGTAGCGCCTGACACGGCTCATCCGCTAGAATAACGTGGACAGGCAAACTATGGAGGATTCATATGGCGTCCGTAAAAGTCGGCTTTTATGGCCACGTTCGGCAGTATCACAATCTGAAGAGTGAAATCGATGCGGCCATTCATGAGGTTTTGGAAAGCGGCAGTTATGTGATGGGGCCCAAGCTGAAGCAGTTCGAAACAGACCTGGCGGCGTACTGCCACACCAAGGAAGCGGTGGGCGTAAACTCCGGCACGGACGCGCTCTGGTTGGTGTTCATGGCGCTGGGAATCGGGCCGGGCGATGAAATCATCACCACGTCAAATACCTTCTTTGCGACGGCGGAGGCCATTTGGGTCGCCGGGGCCACGGCGGTGTTCGTCGATTGCGACCCCAAGACTTGCAACATCGATGTGAACCTGATTGAGGCGGCCATCACACCCAAGACCAAGGCCATCGTGCCCGTACACCTTTACGGCCAACCCGCGGAAATGCGCGCCATTGCGGAAATCGCCAGGAAGCACAAGCTCTACGTGATCGAAGACAACGCGCAGGCGCTGGGAGCGCGCGGTCCGGACTTCACCCTGGGTGAGCTTTCCGACGCCATGTGCACCAGCTTCATCATTCAGAAGAATCTGGGCTGCTTTGGCGACGGCGGCGCGGTGGTAACGAATCGCGCCGACATCGCCGAGGGCGTTCGCAGGCTGCGCAATCACGGTTCGGTGAAGCGCTCCGTCCACAGTATGGGTTACAACAGCCGCCTGGATGACCTGCACGCCGCCGTGCTGAGCGTGAAGCTGAAGCAGCTCGACAAGTGGAACGACCTGCGCCGCGGTTTTGCCAAACAGTACGACGAGGGCCTGAAGGGCACGACATTGAAGCTGCCCACCGCGCTGCCCGGCTACCGCCACATCTATCACCTTTATATTGTCGAAACCGCAGGCCGCGACAGCCTTCAGGAATACCTGAAGGAGCGCGACATCACCGCCCTGACCCATTACCCCATCGCCATTCACCAGCAGGAAGGGTTCCCCTGGGGCGAGGCCGCGCGCATCGCGGGCTCGCTGAAGAATGCGGAAGCCTCAGCAGCGCGCGTGCTCTCCCTGCCCATGTTCCCGGAGCTGACCCGCGAAGAAGTGCAGGCCGTCATCGACGCCACCGTCGCCTGGGACAAGGGAAAAGGATAAAGTGTAAAGGGTAAAGTTTAAAGCGGCGCCAATCACTATGTGGTCTGGTGCTTTACCCTTTATCCTTTAAACTTTACACTTTAAATTTGCCTTCCGCCCCGTAACCCGAGCAGGAGTCCAACCATGAGCGCAAATGAAAAGTACACCGTCGTCGTCGCGGGCATGGGCAAGCGCGGGACGCACCATGCCGACGCTTTTCAGAAAAACCGCCGCTTCAAGCTGGTGGGCCTGTGCGACATCGACGCTGGCCGTCTGGAGGCAGCGGCCAAGAAATTCGGCGTGAGCGAAACCAGCGCCGACGCCGCTGCGCTTGTGAAGAAAACCCGCCCGGATATTTTCTGCTTCTGCACACTCCCCAACCTGCGCCTGCCCATGATTCGCGCGGGCGTGGAGGCGGGCGCGAAGCTCATTGCCTACGAAAAACCTACGGCGCTATCCACCAACGAAGCCCTGGAAATGATGAAGCTCACGCGCGGGGCGGGCGTCAAAACTGTGGTCAGCCATCAACACCGCTACGGCGAACACTACAAAAAGGTCAAGGAGATCATCGCGAGTGGCGCCATCGGCCGCGTGCACACCGTATACGGCACCGCCACCGGCTGGATGATTCACATGCTCACCCACCTCATCGATTACACCCGCTGGTACAACGACTACGCCGAGGCGGAATGGGTGGTCGGGCAGGCGCATGGGAAATCGAAGTTCACGGATAATCACCCTTCGCCCGACTACATCGGCGGGCTGATTCAGTTTGCCAACGGCGTGCGCGGCATCGTGGAATCGGGCGATGGCGCACCGGACGTGCCGGAAGTCGATTATTGGTGGCGAAAGTGCCGCATCGGCGCGCAGGGCACCGAAGGTTTTGCCGAAGTGCTCACGGGCGGCGGCTGGCGCGCCGTCACGCGCCATGGCGTCACGTCCGGCCCCGGCAGCATGGACTATGAACACGACATGGGGCCCTACGTGCAGGAAATGGCAGATTGGCTCGACGACGAGAAAAAGATTCACCCCTGCAACGGCGAAAGCGCCTACAAAGACCTGGAAATCATGATGGCCCTCTGCCGCTCAGCGGTCCAGCGCGGCAAAGTGAAATTGCCCCTCGGCCCCGGCGAACCGGAACTCGAAGCGCTGAAGAGAGCGCTGCCGGATTAGCTAGGCCCGACTACCCAGTATCCAAGCCGCAGTGCTCACCCCGTCGGTTTGATTTTACTTTCCACCCGGAAGAGCTTGAAATTGGAATAGTGGTGGGTGTTGCGAACCTCGAGGCTGCGATAAAAAACCTCGACCTCCACATCGCTGGGCAGCCAGAGCACTTTATCCGCCCCGCTCGGCTGGACGGCGGAGAAGTCAACTGTCGAGGTCTCGGAACCGAGTCTAATTTCCATCCGAGGCGCGAGAAGCCAAGTTGTGATACGTAGGACCTGGAAGGATTGGGTCTCGATCCACGCCAACCCTTGGACCAACACGGCGGTGCTGCTGCCCTCGAGGAGGAATTCCGCAACTCGGCGCGCTCTCTCGGGATCCTGCGCAAAGCCCACGACATAACATTCCCGATTTCGTATCGTCTGCGTTCCGAAGTACCGGAAACGGCTATCGTGCTGCTCGGCTGGGCTTAAATACAACCAGGTTGATGCGAAGCCGGAGGTGAGCATGTAGAGATCCCCGAAGTTCGACTTTTCGGGTGCTTTGCCCTGGGGGTCCGTGCGGTACTCCTCCAATATCCGGACATCACCGACGGGACGCGGTATGACGATATATCGGAACTTTTGATTCCTCGTTTTGGGAGGGCTGCCCACTTCGGAGAGAACCGTCTTGTCGCAGGAGACCGGGGGAAGTCCTGAAACAGGAGGGAACCCGTTTGGCCGACGCGCTTGAGAATCATCGGCAGCGGTTCCTGGCTCCCGGCCGGTCGCAGCTTGTGCAGAAAAGGGGAGTCGCGAATCTGGCTCGGAGTCCAATCCATCAGGGTCCGAGCGCGTTTGTATGCTTCGATTTCCGAAGGCGAAAGCCGGACCGGAGGCCTGGCTGCCTGGAGAGGCGCCGCAGGCTGTTGCGCCCTCGCGCGCACCGCGCCACTGGTCACTGCCACCAGAGTAATTAAACTGAGAAGCGCCCTGAACTTCACACAAGAAGTATTCATGTGTTTGTTGCCCTTGTCAAGCCGGCAGATTGTAGCGGTCATAGATGCCCCTCGTTTTATCCTGGCCCAAGAAACCAGGCCGCGATGACCCAAATGCACGACGCCCACCGCCGTGACAGGATGCCAAACTGAGTCGCTACCGGCCATGCAGGCTTGCAAGTGTGCAACCATATGCTATGATGGCTGGAGAGGTTCGGCTAAAATCCCAAGCGAAGATGCATTATGGTGGTGCCGATGGAAGGGGTTTCCACAGAGCGGATAGTCCGGCGACGCAGCCTGCGTATTGTCATGCGGGTGCCGCTCTATGTCAACCCCATTGATGCGACTGGAACCGACGAATGGGAACCCGTAGAAACGCTGGTGATCAGCCTGCATGGAGGGATGATTCGCAGTCGGCAGCGATTTCCCATTGGGACAACACTGAATATTCGAATGCGGAACGAGCAACGATTCACGCGCGGCCGGGTGGTGTGGGCGGCCGCGGGGACAATTGATCGCGCTTTCGAAATCGGCTTTGAAATTTTGGAGCCGCCGGGGTTTTGGGAGATCAAATTCCCGGAGGACAGGTGGTCCGAGAAGACCCAGTCCTCCTTCCCGCGGAAATAAGCGGGGGACCGGCCCTCCCCAAGGATACCCTATGCTGGTACGTGACATCATGACGACCGACCTCACCACCCTGCGCGACGACGAGGTGCTGTTGGATGCGACGCTCATCCTTGCTCGCGGCGGCTTCCGGCATATTCCCATTGTGAACGGCACGAAACTGGTGGGAATTGTGACGGAGAGGGATGTGAAACATTATACGCCGTCGATCCTCTCGGGAATCCCTCCTGAGGAGTACAACCGGCTGATGGCGACCACGCCGCTTTCCAAAATCATGAGCCGCAACCCGACCACCATCGAGCCCGGCAAATCCGTATACGAAGCCGCCCATATCCTCTACGAACACCGCATCGGTTGCCTGCCCGTGGTCGAAAACGGCGAGTTAAAAGGCATTATCACCTCGACGGACATGCTGAAATTGCTCCTCCAATTCCTGAGAGAAAAAGGTTTCGCCCCGCCGGGGCTGGCAAGCTGAGGCGGCCGGAAGCCCGAATGTGCCTTCGGTCCGCAGCCCCTGGGTGGCGATTCACGACAGTTATCATCCATCACCATGAGGTGGCGCCGCCTGCCGCGCCGACCGGAAGCGGAAACACGGAACCCTCAGGAGGAATTGAACATCCGCCCGCCTGCACCTTCGCCGCATTATGTGAATGCTTGTCGGGGCGTGCGTGTGCGCGCATTGGTTCTGACGTTGATTGGCGCGCTTGCCGCCGCCCCCTTGGTCGCCAAGCACAAGCCCCCGGTCCAATATCAAATCCCCATGCCCACGCAGCCGGATTTCTCGGCGCTCGATTGGTTGCAAGGTCAATGGACCGGTAAAACCCTCCCGAACAGTCCTCCCGGCGATATGCGACTCTCCGTCAGCCCCGACCTGGAAAAACATTTCCTGGTCTTTCGCGGCGAAGTCTCGCTCGCGGCCACGCCCACCGTGCCGGCCACCAAGGAATCGTGGATGGGAATCCTCAGCCCCAGCCTCGACGGGGCCGGATTCATTCTCCGCGTATTCTCCAGCACCGGATTCATCACGCGCTATCGATTGACGGGGGACGGGCCGGAGGTTCACCTGAATCCCGAAGGCGGGGAGTCCCCTCCGCCGGGATGGCTCTTTCGAAGAGTCTGGGCGCGAACCGGAATCGACGAGTTCAGCGAGACCGTCCAGGCGGCTCCCCCAGGGAAAGCGTTCTTTGAATATTACACCGTCAAGTTCGCCCGCGTTCCCGCTCCCCCCAAAACCAGCCCCACCCCATAAACGAGCGCCAGAAGAAAAAACGGTGTAATATTTTGGCGGCCGATTTCGGGGCTGGCCTTTCGCGTCGGGGGGGCGGCTGTCTGAAATCATCTGCAAAATTCCTGAGGAGAACACTCCATGTCCAAAGGGAAAAAGGTTGCACTCGTTGTAGTGATCGTGCTGGTCCTCATCGTTGTGGGGCTGGCCATTATCATTCCCATGCTTTTCAATATCGACCGCTACCGGCCACAGGTAGCCGCGCAAATTCAGCAGGAGACAGGGAAACCCGCCCAAATCGGGCGCCTGGCTCTGACCATCCTTCCGCAAGTCGCCATTCGCGTGGATGATTTCTCTCTGGGAAATCCCGCCGGCTTTCCCCAGAGCGATTTTGTGCAGGCCAAAAAAGTTTACGCGGTGGTTAATGCTTCTGCCCTGCTGCATCGCAAGGTGGAAATAACTTCCCTGGAGCTGGACGATCTGACGGTTGACATGTTGGAGGACACTCACGGCAAGTGGAACTTTGAAAACCCACCCGCCAAAGCGTCCCCGCCGCCCGATCCGTCGGCAGGCAGTAGTGCATCGTTCACGCTGGGTATCATTTCGAAGCTGACGGTCGTGCGAGGGGAGTTTGCCGCGGCCAGCCTCCTGGCGTCGGGAGTGCCGGGCCCTGCGCTCATGGAGGTCCATGGCGCCTCGATCGACTTGCGCGAGGTGAACTTGAATGCCATGACCACTGCATCGCTCAGGGGACCCGCATCCGTGCCAGGTGAACTCGCTGCCCTGGCAGGTTGGCTCAACACGACTGTATACGCCGCAGACCCAACCGGGCCGGCGGTGGCGCAGGGAACCATCAAGGTAGACGCATCGCAGTTTGGCCCACTCGCTGTCACCAAGTTGGCATCCAAGTTCCGCCTCTTTCCCAAGCAAGCCTTCTTTGACGATCTGGATTTGAAATGCTACGGCGGCAGCGTCACGGGGAACCTTTCCCTGAATTTCGGTGGAGCGAATCTGGCTTACGGCGCCGACGCGCAAATCAAAGGCGTCAATGTCGCGGAATTCCTGGCTGCGTTTCCCCAAGCCAAAGGCATGATGACCGGAACGCTGGATGGTTCCGCCAAGATGAACGGCTTGGTCACGCACGCCTCCGATCCCCTGGTTGGCGTCACCGGCTCCGGCCTGGCGAGCATCCGCAACGGCCGAATGCCCAGTTTGCAGCTCGGCAGCAATCTGCGAACCTTGGCCAAGATGGCCAGCGTCGGCCCTAGCAATGGCGACCCTTCGTCGTTCTCTTCCCTCTCCGCGGATTTCAGGATTGCGGACGCCAGGCTTTCCAGCAACAAGATTACCCTGGTCGGCAACGGCGTGGACGTGGATGGCTCCGGCAGCATGACCATGGCCGGCGAGGGGACCCTGAACTACCAGGGCGACGCCAGTCTCGCCGCCAATGGGAGTAATCCGCTGGGCACGGTTTTGGGAGGCATGGCCGGCGCCAAATTTGCCAACGGCAAGATGATATTTCCCTTCACCGTCGGTGGAACTTTCGCCAAACCCAAGTTCTCCCTGAAAGGCGCTGCGGGAGCAGGCGGAATTCCTCAAAACGCCGCGGAGCAACCCATCAACGCGGTGAAAGGCATCTCCGGGTTGTTCAAAAAGAAGAAACCACAGTAAGGTTTCGCCGTGCAACGAGCTATGATGACGAGGGGGCGCGCTTCCCCCGCCGGGCGCAGTGCTTGACGCCCGAGCGCTTTCGGTTAAACACAGGTAATGTCCATGAGCCCATCCCTTGATAAGCTCCATGTGGTACACGCCGCCGCGCGGCTGGAGCGCGTGCGCTACGCCATTCGCGACATGGCCGTACTCGCCGAGCAACTGGCACGCGAAGGCAAGACCATCCTTCCCCTAAACATTGGCGATCCCCTCAACTTCGATTTCCACACCCCTCCCCACCTGATTGCGGCCGTGGAGAAAGCCATGCGTGACGGCAGGAATGGCTACTCCCCCTCCCTGGGCATTCCTGAAGCCGTGGAGGCGATCCGCGCAGAAGCTGAGCGCAAGGGGATTCGCAACATTCAAAGTGTTTTCCTGACGGCCGGCGTGAGTGAAGCCTTGGACATTTGCCTGACCGCGCTGGTGAATGCGGGGGAGAACGTTCTGACCCCCAGCCCGGAGTATCCGCTGTACTCGGCGGTTCTCGCCAAACTCGGCACGCAGCCCAATTCCTACTTGCTCGACGAGAAGCATGAGTGGGAGCCCGACCTCGAAGACATCGCCCGCAAGATTAATTCCGGCACGCGCGCCATCATGGTGAGCAATCCCAATAACCCCACAGGCGGGGTGTACTCCCGCCAGACCTTGGAGGGGATCACTGAACTCGCCCGGCGGAACAACCTGGTGATTTTCGCTGACGAGATCTACGACAAGCTGATTCTGGACGGCGAGCCGCACACACCCCTGGCGACCCTGGCGCCGGACGTCCCCGTGGTGACCTTCAATGGACTCTCCAAATCCTACCTGGTTCCCGGATGGCGAGTGGGCTGGGGAGTGGTGAGCGGCGAGGCGGCGGCCGTCAAGCCCTACCTCGAGGGGATTCACCAATTGCTGCGCGCCCGGCTGTGCTCCAACCATCCGCAGCAGTATGCCGTGCGCCCGGCGCTGGAAGGCCCGCAGGATCACTTGACCAAGGTTATCGGCAAGCTGCGCGCGCGGCGCGACCTGACCGTCCGCGCCTGCCGCACGATCCCCCACATGAGCTGCGTCGCGCCGCGCGGGGCGTTTTACGCCTTCCCCAAAATCGACATCCCGGACAGCGACGAAGACTTTGTGAAACGGTTGCTGGCGGAAAAACAGGTGCTCATGGTGCATGGCACGGGATTCGGCCAAGCCCCGGGAACCAAGCACGTGCGCATCGTCTTCCTTCCCGATGAGGCCACGCTCACGCGCGCCTACGAGGGCCTGCGCGCCTTCATCGCGGAACACTACGCGTGAGGGAAACATGAATAATGACGCTCCCAAGCCCGTCAACTCCGAATCCGCCCCGGAGTTTCCCAACCAGTTCTGCCCTGTCTGCTCCAGCCGGCTCGAATCCCGGCACTGCAAGATGCTCTGCCCGCGCTGCGGATACTTCATGTCCTGCTCGGAATTTGAATAGAGCCGATCTGGCCATCGGCTCATCGGTTCATCGGGCCATCTAAAGCCAACCCTGAGATCGGTCGGTGGACCGATGATCAGATGTCCGATTTACGGACTCCGATGGAGTCCATCGGACTCCACCAATCGGAGAACCGATGAGCCGATTTTGCTTCGCCTTGAGTCCAACGCCTTTCTGTTTTATTTTCATCAACATCTTGGCAAAAAGACTTTAAACCTTTTATTTTCAATGACATCTTGGCAAGGCGAAAAGTGGACATTTTTTCTACATGTGTTTTCAATAACTTAATGAAGCTTAGGCTCATTTTTCACCCCCTTTTTTTGGTTCCTCCGTGGAATTCGTGGGTAAGGCGCGATAGATCGAAAGGGGTAGCGCATCCTGCCCCGAACCTGTTAAGGGATATGTGGACCAACACAAATCCCGAGCACAGGGGGAGGC
>JBEKNU010000212.1:0-13256 GCA_049522495.1 Terriglobia bacterium | reverse complement strand
ATGACCTCGCCCTTCACGGTGCGCTGCATGTCGGTGACTTCCTCGGGCCGCTCATCGATGAGCAGCACGATGAGGGTGATCTCGGGATGATTGGTGGTCACGGAGTTGGCGAGGCATTGCAGCAGCATGGTTTTGCCGGTGCGCGGGGGAGAAACGATAAGGCCGCGCTGGCCTTTGCCGACCGGCGTGAGCAAGTCGAGCACGCGCGCCGAAATGTTATCCTTGATCGTCTCAAGGTGAATGCGCTCCTGTGGGTACAGGGGCGTGAGATTGTCAAAGAAGATCTTGTTGCGCGACTCATCGGGTGGTTCAAAGTTGATGGCCTCAACCTTGATGAGCGCAAAGTAGCGTTCGCCCTCTTTGGGCGGACGGATTTGGCCCGAGATGGTATCACCGGTGCGCAGATCGAACTTGCGGATCTGCGAAGGGGAGACGTAAATGTCGTCCGGGCCCGGCAGATAGTTGTAGTCCGGGGCGCGGAGGAATCCAAAACCGTCGGGCAGGCATTCGAGCACACCCTCGGAGAAGATGAGGCCGTTCTTCTCGGTCTGCGCCTGGAGAATCTTGAAGATCAACTCCTGTTTGCGCAGGCCCGTCGCTCCCACCACCGCCAGGTCTTTCGCCACCTGGGTTAACGTGGTGATGTTCATCTCCTTGAGCTTGCCGATATCGAGGACTTCACCTTCCTTCAATTCCTCGATCTTTTCTTCTTGAACGTCGTCAATCTTTACTTCTTGTTTCTTTGCAGGCATAACTTTTCTCTCAGTTTCATTGAAATTTACGGTCGCAGGACCGTTCCGGTTAGTGGTTCGGGTTCCACTGCCAAGTCGCTCGCGGCATCGATCCCCAGAAGTGACGGATTACTCGAGATACCCCGGCAGTCTTACAAGGTGCGGCAAGTAGCGTCGTAAGTAGTTGCAAAACTTTGCGGACCAAATTGTGAGAGGTTGAAAACGGGGGCCCTTCCACGAAGCAGGCAGAGCCGTTAACCCCAACGGTTTGATGCACCTCTGCCTCGATTGGTTTCCAGATCCTCCGGCAAAAAGCTATGGTCCTTTGAAACGGCTAGTTCGTCATGGGTTCCCGACCCAAGTCTTGCGAAGGGGTCTCCATGGTGGGCGGCGTGGCCTCGCCCGGGACGAGGAGGGGCCGAGATTCCAGCTTCTTTTCCAGTGCAACCTCAAGCACGTCGTCCATTATATCGACGAAACGAATCGTTAATTCCTGCTGGATATTCGCAGGGATATCCGTCAAATCTTTTTCATTATCCCGAGGAAGGATGACCGTCCGGTTGCCTGCGCGGTGCGCAGCCAGGAGCTTTTCCTTCACTCCCCCGATCGGCAGGACCTTTCCGCGGAGAGTGATCTCCCCGGTCATAGCCACATCGCGGCGCACAGCGATTTTCGTGAGCGCACTGACCAGCGCCGTCGCCAGGGTAATTCCCGCCGAAGGCCCGTCCTTGGGAATAGCGCCTTCGGGAATGTGGATGTGGACGTCGATATGGCGATAAAAATCCGGATCCAATCCCAGCAAGGCGGCCCGGGACCGCACATAACTCATGGCGGCTTGAGCTGATTCCTGCATTACATCGCCCAGTTTTCCGGTGAGCAGCAGCTTCCCTTTGCCTTGCATGAGGGTGGTCTCGATGTTCAGGATCTGCCCGCCCACTTCCGTCCAAGCCAGTCCCGTCGCCAAACCCACCTCGTTCTTTTCTTCCGACCTGGTGTCGCGATACTTGATGACTCCCAGGTATTCATTGAGGTCAGCCGGGCCCACGGCGACCTTGAAGTCCCGGCCATCCTTGACGACCTTGCGGGCCACTTTGCGGCTGACGTTGGCGATCTCGCGCTCCAGGTTGCGAACTCCCGCCTCGCGCGTGTAATGGCGGATGATGTGGACAACCCCCTCGTCGGTCAGGGTGAGGTTTTCCGGCTTCAGGCCGGCGGCCTCGCGCTGCTTCTTCACCAGAAAGCGTTTGGCGATTTCCAGCTTCTCGGGCTCCGTATAGCCTTCCAACCGCAGGATCTCCATGCGGTCCTGGAGCGGCTGCGGGATGGTGTGGACGACATTGGCAGTGGTAATGAAGAACACCTTCGAGAGGTCAAACTCGACGTCCAAGTAATGGTCCATGAAGGTGTTATTCTGTTCCGGATCGAGGACTTCCAGCAGGGCTGCGGAGGGGTCGCCACGGAAATCCATGCTCATCTTATCCACTTCATCGAGCAGGAAAACCGGGTTTACGGTGCCCGCCTTTTTCATCATTTGGATAATTTGGCCAGGCAGAGCCCCGATGTAAGTCCGGCGGTGGCCGCGGATTTCCGCCTCGTCCCGGACTCCCCCCAGGGAGAGGCGGACGAACTTCCGGCCCGTAGCCCTGGCCACGGACCTGCCTAGGGAGGTTTTTCCGACACCTGGAGGCCCCACAAAGCAGAGAATCGATCCGCGCGGATTCTTGACGAGTTGGCGGACCGCCAGAAATTCCAGGATGCGCTCCTTGATCTTCTCCAGCCCGTAATGATCGTCTTCCAGCACCTTCTGGGCGCGGGTAATATCGCGGATTTCCTTTAATTTCTTTTTCCAGGGCACAGCCAGCAGCCAGTCGAGATAACTGCGCGAGACGGTGGATTCCGCCGACATGGGAGGCATCATCTCCAGGCGCTTCAGCTCGGCCATGGCGTGGTCGAGCGCGTCCTTGGTCATCCCCGCGGACTCAATCTTCTTCTTCAACTCGTCGATTTCGCTCTTTTCGTTGCGGCCCAATTCCTTCTGGATGGCCTTGATTTTCTCGTTCAGGTAATACTCGCGCTGGGCGCGTTCCATCTGCCGCTTGACGCGACCCTGGATGGTGCGGTCGACGTTCAGCTTTTCGATCTCGATTTCCAGGATGTCGGCCAGGCGCGTCAGCCGGTCGACGGGATCGAAGATTTCCAGCAGTTCCTGCTTTTCCTCGATACTGACATTCAGATTGGCGGCGATGGTGTCCGTGAATTTGCCGATTTCATCAACCTTTACGGCCGCGATCATGGTTTCGTAATTGAGGCTCTGGGAAAGTTTGACGTACTGCTCAAAAAGCGAGGTGGCGCGCTGCACCAACTGCTCCAGGCTGGGGGTGGTGACCGGACGAAATTGCTTGGTCTGTACGCTGACGCGGAAGTGGCCCTCCTCGCTCGACATCTTCAGAATCTTCCCGCGCTCCACGCCTTCCACCAAAACCTTGATGTTGCCGTCGGGCAACTTCAGGCTCTGAATGATGTTCGTGATCGTCCCGACCTGGTAAATCTCATTGGGCTTGGGCTCGTCGACGGCAGCGTCATGCTGCGTCGCCAGAAAAATCTTTTTATCGCCCGCCAGAGCTTCCTCGAGCGCCCGGATGGAGGTTTCGCGTCCCACCACGAAAGGAGTCATCATGTGGGGGAAGATGACCACATCGCGTATGGGCATCATGGGCAGCAATCGAGTCTCGTTCTTTTCACGGCCTGAAAACATAGGGGGATCCATTAACCTGCCTTCTCGAGGAAAGCGGAGCTGAAGTTGATTTCGTGGTTCTTCACCATCTCGTCGGTCACAACGAATTCACGAATCTTGCGCTGGCTGGGAAGGTGGTACATCAGGTCCAGCATCAGGTCTTCCAGAATCATGCGCAGCCCACGGGCGCCCACTTTTCTTTCCAGCGCCTGGGCGGCAATGGTACTGAGGCTTGCCTCGTTAAACCGTAATTTTACATTTTCAAATTCAAATAGTCTCTGGTACTGGCGTACTAGTGCATTCTTGGGTTGCGTTAGAATTTCAATAAGGGCTTGCTGGTCCAAATCACTGAGCACACTGACCACCGGCAAGCGGCCCACAAATTCGGGAATCAGCCCATAGTGGATCAAGTCCGTCGGCTGCACTTGCTCCAGGGTGTCAATGTCACGCCGCCCATGCGTGGCCGGCGTTGTGGGCGCCTCGGCATGAAAACCCATGGTTTTCTTGCCCATCCGGTGTTCGATGACCTTTTCCAGCCCCACAAAAGCCCCGCCGCAGATGAACAGGATATTCGTGGTGTCCACGGGGGTGCATTCCTGGTGAGGGTGTTTGCGCCCGCCCTGCGGCGGAACGTTGGCCACCGTGCCTTCCAGAATCTTCAGCAGCGCCTGTTGTACGCCCTCGCCTGAAACATCACGGGTGATGGAAGGGTTTTCGTCCTTCTTGGAGATCTTGTCGATCTCGTCGATGTAAATAATACCCTGCTGCGTGCGCTGCACATCGCCACCGGCATTTTGCAGGAGCTTCAAAATGATATTTTCAACGTCCTCGCCGACGTATCCTGCTTCCGTCAGGGTAGTGGCATCGGCAATGGCAAACGGCACTTCCAGCACGCGCGCCAGGGTTTGGGCCAGCAGGGTCTTGCCGGTGCCCGTCGGCCCAATCAGCAGGATGTTGGATTTGGTCAACTCCACGTCACTGCGAATGCGGGTCAGAATATTGCGTTTGTAGTGGTTGTAAACGGCCACGGCGAGCTTCTTCTTGGCTTTATCCTGGCCCACCACATACTGATCGAGAAACGTCTTGATCTCCGAGGGACGCGGCAACTTGGCTTGCGCGGTGGGGACGCGATCCCCGCGGTCCTCTTCCAGGATGCTGTTGCACACCGCCACGCACTCGTCACAAATGTACGCTCGCGCATGGTCACCGGGCGAAGAAATCAACTTCGCCACGGCGTCCTGAGGCTTCTGGCAAAAGGAGCAGTGAAGCAATTCCTCGGTACCAGGGCGTTTCAATGTCATCTCCGTGGTCTACTTATGCTTGTATATGATTTCATCGAGGATGCCATACTCGTGCGCTTGCTGAGCGCTCATCCAGAAATCACGTTCCACGTCTCGCTCAATCTTTTCAATCGGCTGATTCGTATGCTTTCCCATGATTTCGTTCAGGCTGGCACGAATGCGCAGGATTTCGCGGGCATGAATGTCTATATCGGTCGCCTGCCCCGAGAGTCCACCGATGGTAGGTTGGTGGATCAAAACGCGCGCGTTGGGGAGGGCGTAACGCTTGCCGGGCGTGCCGGATGCGAGCAAGAGCGCGGCGATGCTGGCGGCTTGGCCGATGCAAATCGTTGCCACGTCGGGGCGAATAAACTGCATCGTGTCGTAAATGGCCATCCCCGCCGTTACCACGCCTCCCGGCGAATTAATGTAAAGAGAAACGTCCTTTTCCGGGTCCTCGGCTTCCAGGAAGAGCAATTGCGCCGTCACCAAGTTGGCGACGTTATCGTCAATCGGCGTCCCGATAAAAATAATATTGTCGCGCAGAAGGCGCGAATAGATGTCGTAAGCACGCTCCCCACGGTTGGTTTGTTCCACCACCATGGGGATCAACGTCATGTTAGGCTGGCTGCTCATGTTCTTTATCGACGGACTCTCTCCAACCGGGCCGGCAAGTTACGCACTTTTCCGAATGATTTTCGCGTTGCGGTAAATGAATTCCAGCGCTTTTTGATTTCGGCGAGTAGACTTCAGTGTATCGAGCTTTCCGTCGCGTGTCAAGCGCGTCTTCAATTCCGCTGCGGTCATGTGGCGTTCCCGCGCCATTTCCCGAATGACATCGTCCACTTCCTCTTCCGTTAAATCAATTTTTTCCGTATCGGCCACCCGGCTCAGGACTAGCGCGACCCGCACTTCCTTTTCGGCTTCGGGCCTGGCATCCTCGCGGATTTTTTTCCAATCCACTTGAGTTTCCCGGGGATCAATTCCTTGCGACAGCAGTTGCCCCAAGATTCGCTCCATCTTTCGATCCAACTGGATTTCCACCAGCACTTCAGGCACCGGAAACGGGTGCGCCTCCAGGAGTTTTTCCGCCAACTTCTGTTTGGAGCCGATCTCCGCCTGCCGTTGGGCGTTTTCCGCCAGGTCCTGGCGAAGCTTCGTGCGCAACTCCTCCAGCGTCGAAAACTCACTAACGGACTTGGCAAGCTCGTCGTCCGCAGGAGGGACTACTTTCTTTTTGATGCTTTGAATCTCCACCCGGTAACGAAGAGTTTTGCCCGCCAGAGTTTTTTGGGGGTAATCCGCCGCATACGTAACCGGGAATTCCCTGACCTCTCCGGCCTTGGCGCCCCGCAAGTTTTCGGTAAATGCCTCCACCGTGTGCTTCCCGCCAAGATGGACAACAGCTTCTTTAGCTTCAGTGGGTTGGCTGGTGGGCAAGGAGGTGTCCTGACCCCGGTAATTGAGAGTGAGATGATCGTCGTCCCCGGCGGGGCGGTCAGTGACCACCTCGAATGTCGCCGCGCTCTCGCGCAGATCCGCCACCGCCTTGTCCACGTCGGCGTCCGTTACCACTGCTTGCTCCTCTTCGACTTCCAGTTCCTTGTAAGGTTGCAGCTCAATCTCCGGATAGATTTCGAAGGTGGCTTTGCAGGTGAGCGGTTGGTCGTCCTCGAATTTAAGATCTTCGAAACGCGGTTGGCCGACAATCTCCCACTTCTGGTCTTTCACCGCTGTCTGGAAGAAGCGCGGAATCAAGGTTTGGGCAACTTCACTTCGAATGTCGTCGCGAAAATGCCGGCGCACCAAAGAAGTGGGGGCGTGGCCGGGACGAAAGCCCGGAATCCGTGCGCGTTTGGCGAATTGCCCGGCAACGGAATCTGCTTCGCGCTGCACGACATCTACAGGAATTTCAATAACCATCTCTTTTTTGCAGGTTGTGGCTTCCACGGCGCCTCGAAGGCAATATTAGAAGGTGAAATGCGGACGGCAGGGCTTGCACTGCGAACCCCGATCCGATATGAAAAACCCCGAGTCCCACCTGGTAGGTGTCCGAGCCTCCTTAGACCCGAACACTTTGAGTATAGCATAGGCTTGTGCGCTGTCAACATTTGACAAGCTGCGAAAAACCATAATAAGCCCTTTTTGACAAAAGACTATTTATCGGGGCTCGCCGGTGCTCCCGAATTTGGTGTAAGGGCGGATCGTGAACCGCCCGTACTTTTCATTTTTCCGATCTTAGCGGGAGTAAACCCGCACCCACTGACCACGGTGTTCCATCTCTGCCAGCAATCGCAGGTGGTATTGGGCCACCAGAACCTCTGCTGCGACCTGCGGATGGTAATCGAAGTACCGCCCCTGTACTCGCAGCCAGGCCGGGAAGCGCACCACCCAGTTGCCGGGGGGCTCCCACCGGCGAGAATAGAGATAGAGCAGGTCAAAAGACTCCGGCGGCACGACCGCGAACTCCTGTGGTGCGAAACCCTGCACCGGCGTGACGCGCAACGGCCTCCGTACATAGCCGAGGAAAGGCTTGGTGAGTTCGTCTGTGGCCGGCCACGCCGTCAAAATTCGCGGCTGGCCAGGCTGTGCTTCCAGGAAATGTGCTGCTTGCTCGTGCAGCCGGATGAAGTCCGCGTACGCCAGGTTGTCCTCAAATGGGAATGGGTAGGGTGGGTTGATGTACCACGCCCACACAAAGCAGGCTGCGGCCGCCACCAAAATGAGCCGCGCCGGAAATTGCGGTAAACGCATCACCAGGGCCACCGCAACAAGGTAGAACAAGGGCAAGACTGGTAGAAGATACCGCGGCAAAATGGCGCCGCCCACCAAGCTCAATAGGAGTAGATAGATGGTCACCAGTCCGGCAGTCAGAAAAATGAAGGGCCGCCAGGGAGGTCCTTCCGCCACGCGGGCAGCATCCAACTTGGAGTGCTTTCGCCCCCACCACAATCCCACCGGGGCGCAAAAAGTGAGCAGCCAATTGAACCCACCGATGAAGAGCTCATAGGCGCGTCGCAGCAGACTCCAGAAAACCCGCGGGGGGGAAAGCGTGGAATACAAGTTATAGCTGAGGTACTCGCGGTTGCCCGTCCAATAGCCCGTCACGTGGTGGTAGTAAAGCGCCCAGGCCATCAGCGGCACGAGCGGCGCAACCAGCGCAGCCCAGGTGGAGAACGGTGCCGGCCATCCTGCCGCAGACCTGCGCCCCCTTCGCCAGGCATGGAGCCACACGACGGGCAGCAGGACCACGGAGGTTTCCTTACTGAGAACGGCCAACGAGGCTGCCAACGCGAAGAGCCAAAGCTGACCGCCAAGCAGAAACAGAACCGCCAGGGTGGTGAAAAGCGCGGCAGTAAGATCCAGGTGCGCGAGTGTGCTTTGCGCAAAGAAGAGCGGCGAAAGCGCCAGGAGCAGTGCGCTCCAGGCGGCGATTTCGCGACTGGCAATCCGACGCCCCAACACATAGAGCGCCGTGACCGTCGCCGCCGCGACCAGCGTCATCGCGGCGCGCGCTGCCCACGCCGAATACCCGAAAAGGTGCCACGCGAGGCCCAGATAGATCATGACCAGCGGCGGGTGCCCCACTGGTTGCGTGGTTTTCGGAATCAGCAACCACCAGCGATAGAAGTCCACCGCCGCCGGAATGTAATACCCCACTTCGTCCCAGAAGTAAGGCAGCCGGAGCAGCGGCGCGTGCAACAGGAGCAGTGCGACGAAGGTCGCGGAAAAGACCAGTAGCGCTTTGAGAAAGAACCGCATGAGGAAGCTAATTTAGCAGTAGACGCGTATCCAGGTCGATCGGCGAAGTATGAACCCTGCTTATGCGTCGCAAATTCCCGTGCGCTATAATGAGTGCCGTGCGAAAGTGGCGGAATTGGCAGACGCGCCAGACTTAGGATCTGGTCCCGCAAGGGGTGGGGGTTCGAGTCCCCCCTTTCGCACCAAGCCTTACTTCCAGCGCTGGCATGGCGCGATCACCTCACGGGGCAGAATCCTCCCAATTGTCTGTGCGGAACGGAGACGCCGGCAAGCCCATGCGATTGGCTAGGTTACACCACGGGTTCATCGCCCACGCGTACCTTACGGCCACGGGGTGTGCCACTTTGCCGCTGTGCACAAGAACCGTGTCACCATCAATCTTGGCTTCCGCACCGACAAACTTATGATCATCGCCTGCAATTTCAAAACCCGTAAGGGCTGGCGCCGGCCAGTTCTTTGCGACTAGGCCTCCATAAACGTACTTGAAGTGCAAGCGGATTTTCTCGCCCTCGACGGTCATTGACTCATAGATGGGCCCGGAATAGACCACATCCTGTCCATAGGCAATCGCCTGAGCGGCAAGAGCGAGGCGGTGGCCGACTTCCTGCTTGTTTTTTGGATGGATGTCAGACCCGTCACCGATATCGATGGTTACAGCCATTCCGGTCTTGGGGAGCGAGAGAGTCATCAACTGTGCCTCCCGGAGTTCAGGCCAATTGGATTGCGGCTGATTGATGCCCCAGTTGGCAAGCTGAACGAAAAGGAAGGGGAAATCGCCTTCGTTCCAGACCCGCCTCCAATCCCCGATCAAGGCAGGAAAGAGCTTACGATATTGGATAGCGCGGCCGGCATTTGATTCCCCTTGGTACCAAATGACGCCCCGGATGGCGTAGTTTGTGAGCGGCATGATCATGGCATTGAAGAGCCCGGAAGGACGGCCGGGGTTACGTCGAGGGTCATCGGGGACGGGCGGGGCGGCCGGAACTGGCGCTCCCTCCGCCTCGGCTTTGTCGGAGGCTTCTCGCCATTGGGCGAGTTGCCCGTCGTAGTCCTGGAAGAGCTTCGGATAGGGAGAAAGCAGTTTTACCCCTGCATCCAGGATGGACTTGAAATCGGGATCAGATTGGAGCGTTTCGTGGCTTGTCCACGCCTCCGCCATGGTCCCGCCCCAGGAACTGTGGATAAGTCCGATTGGCACATTCAACACCCTCTGCAAGTCGCGGCCAAAGAAGTATGCGGCCGCCGAGAAGTTGCTTACCGTCTCGGGACGCGTTGGAACCCAAAAGCCTTTCACGTCCCGTTGCGGTTTCTCCGCCACCGCCGGTCCAACCGTAAACAACCGGAGCATGGGGTAATCTGCCCGGGCTGTCTCATCCTGAGCGTTATTGACGCTGCTCACTGTCAACCCCATGTTGGACTGGCCAGAACAGACCCACACTTCGCCTACGAGCACGTCATGAAGAGTAATGGCGTTCTTGCCGGTAATGGTCAGGGTGAAAGGGCCACCGGCACTCAGCGGGCCCAACTGCACTTTCCACTGACCGTCACCATCTGCAACTCCCCTGGCCTCCTGATCCTTCAATGACACCGTGACCTGCTCTCCCGGGTCTGCCATTCCCCAGATGTTGACCTTTACATTTTGTTGGAGCACCATCCCATCGGAAATCAAAGCAGGGAGTTTCACCTCCGCGCGCGCTCCCGCCACGGTGAACACTAGCGCCAATAACTTCACCACAAAGCTCGTTCTGTAATCAGTCCAGCGCATTTGAAACCTCCATCATGACCTGCTCCCCTTTTTGGTCCAAATCATAATATGAGGTACCCGGTTTGGGTTAGCAAGAAAACACATTAGCAAGCAAACCGTAGCAAGGACAGTAACAAGGAAACCACTGCCAGCCTTTGCCTTTTGTGTTACACTGCGCCTCCTTGAGGTGGTCATTAACCTGTTATGCCCCGAGCTGCGGAAGCCAAGCAGAAGCTCCGTGAAATTTGCCGTATCGCCGCGCGTGTCTTCTACGCGAAGAGCTACGATGGCGCCTCGATGCAGGACATCGCGCAGGCCGTCGGCCTCACCAAGGCGGGTCTCTATCATCACGTGGGCAGCAAGGACCGCCTGCTGTACGAAATCCAGAACTACGGAATGGATATCCTCGATGAGACCATCCTCGCTCCCCTCAAGGACATCCCCGACCCCCGCGAGAAGCTTCGCCAAACCATCATCGGCCACATCGACCTGATCGTGCGCGCGCGCGACCAGGAGATCACCGTCATCCTGCACGAGAACCGCTCGTTGAGCGGCCCCCTGCGCAAGAAACTCAACGCCCGCAAACGCGGCTATATCGATCACCTCGTCGATCTGATTAGGCGCGTGCAGGAACAGAGCGGCAGGCCGCCCCAGGTCTCGCCCCGGCTGGCCGCCTTTGCCCTGCTGGGGATGATCAATTGGCTCTACCAGTGGTACAGCACTGAGGGACCTGTCAAGCAGGACGAACTCGCCCAGGTCTACACGGACTTCTTCTTTCGCGGACTCCTCGGAACAACATAGCCGGGATTTCTCTGTGCGCCCTAAGGGCACAGATCGCCAGTGGGTGGAAGAACCGCCCCCTACAGCTCTTCCGGTGCAGCCGCACTACGCGGCGGCATTCCCAGCTTTTCTACGACCCTCACGGATTTTCTTGCCGATTTCGCCCGAAGCTGTGTAGGATGCTTTTGCGGACGCTGGGCACTCATGCTCCGCAGTCCGCGTGAAAGGGCGGAAATCCACGCTCCCGATATCTCAGAGAGGGTTCTAAGGAGTGACGGGCACAAACTCCAGTCTCGACACGCGCGTCGGGGTGGTGTTGTTTCAGTTGGGCGGACCTGACTCGCTCGATGCCATTGAACCTTTTCTCTATAACCTGTTTTGCGACCCTGACATCATCGACTTCCCTTTTGCGCAACTGGCACGCGAGCCCCTGGCGCGGCTGATTTCCTCGCGGCGCGCGGGCAAGGTCCGCAAGCACTATCAAGAAATCGGCGGCAAGTCACCCATCGGCGAAGTGACGGCGCGCCAGGCGCAGGCGCTGGAGGCGGAGCTCACCAAATCGTTGGTGGCGCGCGTGGTGGTGGCCATGCGTTATTGGCATCCGCTCACGAATGAGGCGATCCGCAAACTCTTGGATTTTGCCCCCGAGGAGATTGTCCTGCTGCCGCTCTATCCGCAATATTCTTCCACCACCACGGGCAGCAGCCTGAACGAGTGGCAGCGCCAGTTTCCGCGGCCGCCAGCAGCGACGGTTCATGTGGTCCGCGAATTCCACGATCATCCTCTCTACCTCGACGCGCTGGTCGAGCGCATCGGGCAGGGCCTCGAACGCTTTCGGCGCTCCAATGGCCACGCCGCGCGCGTGCCCTCCGACGTCCACCTGCTTTTCAGCGCGCACAGCATCCCTACCCGTGTGATCGAGCGCGGCGATCCCTACCAGGCGCAGATCGAAGCTACGGTGAAGGGGGTGATGGAACGTGGAGGCTGGGCCAACCCGCACACCCTGTGCTACCAGAGCCGCTCCGGCCCCGGCCGCTGGCTCCAGCCGTTCATCCGCGAATCCCTGCAAGAAATCACCGCGCGTGGCGGCGAGCGCGTGTTGGTGGTGCCCATCGCCTTCGTCTCCGACCACGTCGAGACCCTCCACGAAATCAACATCGAAGCGCGTGAAATGGCGGAAAACCTCGGCATTCAACGATTTGAAACTATGGAAGGCCTGAACGATTTCCCCCCTTTCATCACCGCCCTGGCGGACCTGGTGTTGCGCAAGGTCAGCGCCCGCGCCTCGGCTTAAGGCACATTTATTACCAGTGGGGAAGGGCGGGCTTCAGCACTGTCGTTTCAGAATCTTCCCAATTATTCCCTCGCTCCCCTTGCGCTCCGCCCTGGAAATGCGATTTTATAGGGGCATGAAAAAACTAATCCGCTTCGCTTTCTTACTGGGACTGCTTTTCGCCCCGTGGGTCTGGCTGGTTAATGCGCAGGTGGCGCCGAAGGCCGCTACAGTCCAGGCGACGCCAGGGTCGTTGACTGCCGAGCAGGACCATCAGAGGACCATGGATTTGTTGCACATCACTTCACTTCGGTCGGGAGCCGACAACAACCGCCCGGAGGCGCCGAATGCTGTCAACTACGACGAGTCCAAGGCCACTCCGTACGCGAAACTTCCGGACCCGTTAACGCTAAACGACGGCAAAAAGGTGACCACAGCCACGATGTGGTGGCGCCAGCGCCGCCCGCAAATCATGGGGCAATTCGACCGGGAAGTGTACGGCCGAGTCCCCACACACACGCCGAAAGTGAAATGGCACGTGACGAGCCTCAGCCGGGAGATGAACGGCGACGTGGCGGTGATAATCAAGCACCTGACGGGCCACGTCGACAATTCCTCATACCCGCTCATCAGTGTGAACATCGACCTGACACTGACCGCTCCCGCGAAAGCGCGCGGTCCGGTGCCGGTGATCCTGCAACTCGGTTTCGATCCCGCCGTGATGCGCCTGCTCCGCACCCGGATGGCTGCGCAGGGAGTGAAGCCTCCACCTATACCTTCCGGCCCCACTTGGCAGCAACAGATTTTGGCCTTGGGCTGGGGCTACGCCGCATGAGCGTTTACTTAAGAATATGCCTTTTTCGTTTTCGCTTCGACTCCGCCAGTTGCCGGGCGATCTCCTGCCAATGGCCGAGCGTGTTGGCCAATCCTTCCGTGGGAAGGATGGCGGCGT
>JBEKNU010000211.1:0-13408 GCA_049522495.1 Terriglobia bacterium | reverse complement strand
CTCATGCTCAATGCCGAGATCACCTCGGCGCTTTTGGCCCTGGTGGATGCAGTCCGCGGAATGCTCGTCAATATCGAAAACAAGGGCCAAGAGGGGCAAGGCGACTACGAATCTCTGATCGAAACTCTGACCCAATTGCAGAAGGGTGAAAAGAAGAAAGCTTCTCCTGCGGTGGCAACACCGCCAATTCCCGCTGTTTCCCCATCTCCCACTGCTGTCGCGACACCACTCCCCGCTGACCCGCCAGATCCCTCCGCCGACCCGCTGCCAGCGCCTCCCCATCCGATCCAACCAAGAGGAGAGCCAGAAGATCCCCCTGCGGCCGGGTTGCCTCTGGGCGAAATGTTGGTTCAAGCGGGCACGACGAGTCCTGAGCAGGTTCATGAGGCCCTGAACCTCCAGCACGATGGAGATGTCCGCCGCCTGGGAGAAATCCTCGTGGAAAAGGGAGCCGCCAAGCCCGCCGCCATCCAGGAAGCGTTACAGGGGCAGGCGGAAGCGCGCGCTTCAGCCCTCTCCGAAAGCAACATCCGCGTTGATGTGGCTCTACTTGACAAGTTGATGAACCTGGTCGGGGAACTCGTGCTGGCCAGAAATCAGATCCTGCAATTTTCCTCTACCCAGCAAGACTCGACCTTCCTGAACACCACCCAGCGGCTTAACCTCATTACCACCGAACTTCAAGAAGGGGTCATGAAGACGCGCATGCAGCCCATCGGAAACATTTGGAGCAAATTTCCTCGTGTCGTGCGTGACCTGGCAACGGGTTGTGGGAAACAGATCCGCCTGGAGATGGAAGGCAAGGAGACGGAACTCGACAAGACCCTCATAGAGGCCATCAAGGATCCGCTAACCCACGTGGTCCGCAATTCAGTCGATCACGGCGTCGAGATGCCGGAAAAGCGTGTGGCCGCGGGAAAGCCCGTGGAAGGGCGCCTTTTCCTGCGCGCCTTCCACGAAGGAGGGCAGGTCAACATTGAAATCTCCGACGACGGTGCGGGAATCGACATCGAGCGCATCAAGCAGAAGGCTCTTGCCAAGAGCCTGATCACTCTTGACCAGGCATCGCGCATGAACGACCGCGAACTGATAAACCTGATATTCCTCCCCGGCCTCTCCACGGCGGAAAAAGTGACCAATGTTTCGGGTCGCGGTGTGGGCATGGACGTCGTCAAGACCAACATCGAGAAGATCGGCGGAACGGTGGATGTTCAAAGCCGGCCGGGTCACGGGACCACGTTGAAAATCAAGATTCCTCTGACGCTGGCCATTATTCCCGCACTCGTTGTGACCAGCGGCGGCGACCGCTACGCGATTCCTCAGGTCAGCCTTTTGGAGCTCGTTCGGCTGGAAGGAGAACAGGCGCGCAAAGGCATCGAAATGATCCACGGCGCACCCGTCCATCGGCTGCGGGGAAAATTGCTGCCGTTGGCTTACCTGAACCAGCAACTCTGCGTGGAAAAAAGCGGAGATGGATCTAATAGGTGCACGCGGGGAGTGCAGGCAACATCCTCACCGGCAGGCTCAGACACCGATAATTTGGATTTTGCTTCTGCCCGCAGTAAGCACCAGCTTTGGAAGTCGAAGCTGCGGGACTTCCTGGACGGCAAGGGGACCTTAACGGCGGCCCAGGCAGCTTCTTACAAGGACTGCGCCTTGGGCAAGTGGTTGTATTCCTCGGGATTGGAGGAGTTCGGCGACATAGCGGAGATGCAGCAGTTGGAAAAGTTGCATCAGCGCTTTCATGAGGTAGTCCGCGAGGTCATCACCTTGAAGGCTTCTGGCGATAGCGCTCGCTGTGAGCAAGAACTTGCTCGCGTCGAATCACAATCGGATCAGATCATCTCCCTGCTTACGGTTATTGAACAGCAGGTAGCGGGCCGCGACGCCGCCAATATCGTTGTGTTGCAGGCGGATGATCGCCAGTTTGGTCTGGTCGTTGACGAAATCAATGACACGGAGGAGATCGTCGTCAAGCCGCTCGGCAAACAACTCAAGGGCATAACTACTTTCGCGGGAGCAACCATCATGGGAGATGGTCAGGTGGCATTGATCCTGGATGTTCTGGGACTGGCCCAGCGCGCCAATGTTGTCTCCGAGGTTCGCGATCGGAGTGTGGGGGACAACACCGCGCAGACGGAGTCCCGGCACGACGATGGCGAGTCACTCCTCTTGTTGCGAGGACCCGATAACCGGCGCATGGCCATGCCCCTCTCCCTTGTGGCGCGGCTGGAAGAGTTCAGCCGGAGCAGCGTGGAAACGGCGGAAGGCAGGGACGTGGTCCAATACCGTGGCCAAATCCTGCCTCTCATACACCTCTCTTCCGCGCTTCCCGATCGTCGCGCGCAACCCCGCAGTTCGGGCCCGCCTGAACCCGAAGGGGTAAACGAAAAGATACAGGTCGTGGTTTACACCGACCAGGGTCGAAGTATAGGGCTTGTTGTCGACCGTATCCTCGACATCGCTCAGGAGCGAGTCAAAACTCAAAAGCGCACGGGCCGCCAGGGAACTCTGGGCTCCATGGTCGTCCAGGGCCGGGTCACGGAACTGCTCGACGTGAAAGGCATCATCCGGTCGGCCGACGCGAACTTTTTTGCCGAGCCGGCGGCGGCGTAAACAAGGGGCAAATTATGGCAGGAAGAAAACAATTCTCGACCTTCGTAGTTGACTGCCTCCTTTTTGGAGTGGAGGTGGAAAAAGTCCAGGAGGTCATTCGCTATCAGGAAATGACGCGCGTGCCTCTGGCGCCCCCCGTCGTCAAGGGCCTCATCAACCTGCGTGGTCAGATTGTCACGGCCGTCGACCTGCGACGCCGGTTGGGCCTGCGGGAACGCGCCTCGACCGATCTCCCCATGAACGTCGTGATCCGCCATGAGGACGGTGCCGTGAGCCTGCTGGTTGATGAAATTGGAGACGTCTTGGAGGTCGAGGAAGAGAACTTTGAGTTGCCTCCGGGAACTTTAGACAGCAAGGCCCGAGACCTCATTCGAGGGATCTACAAGCTAAGCGATCGCCTGATGCATGTCCTGGATACTGGCGCTGCGGTAAGCGTGGCAGGAGAAGGACAAGCAAAAACAGCCAAGGTCTCAGGACCGTGACTTCACACCAGGAGGATCTATGCCTACAACACATGGATTGCAACGTAGACATATCAGCCACCGCTGGGCCAGTGCACTCAAGATCTTAATGCTGCTTGTGCCCTTGCTCGGCGCAGCTGACCTTCGGGGTCAGACTGTGACATCGACAACTCGGGCGGCAGACAAAACCAACAAAAATCCCGGCGATGCGCTCAACCAGGATTTGCCTCACTGGATGAAATTCAGTCTGGAGTTTCGCGGCCGGGAACAAGGTCGGACTTCCTTCGGATTCAAGGAGGGCGCCAATGATACCTACACCCTCACACGCATGCGGATTGGACTCGATCTGAAGCCCACCAAATGGTTTCACCTTTTCGTCCAGGGGCAAGACTCCCGCGTCATTGGCATTGATCCGTCTCGTGCCTCCTCCAGTATCAAGGATACGTTCGACCTGCGCCAGGGCTACGTCGAATTGAAGTCTGGGGAGAAGAACTGGGTCAGCCTCCTGGTGGGCCGCAGCGAACTTAACCTGGGGACCCAACGCGTGGTGGGCGGTGGCGATTGGGGAAACGTCACCCGCACTTTTGACGTTGCCAAAATGGGTCTGGGCACCAGCGGGAACCGCGTCGATATCTTTGCAGCCACCCCGGTAATCATCAACGCCAACCGTTTTGACAAGTTCGACGGTGCCCCTGGCCACAACCTGTACGGTGTTTACGGTACCTTGAGCAAGCTCGTTCCCAAATCGACGATTGAACCCTACGTGCTCTGGAAGACCCTGCCCTTGGTTAAGAGCGAAACCGGCGTGGTTGGTAATGCCGATATCTATACGATCGGTACTCTTTGGTTTGGCAAACTGCCTGCCGGGTTCGACTATACCGTAGAAATGGACCGGCAAGCTGGGCACTCCTCGATAGACGACGTCAGTGCCTGGGCGGGCTACTGGATTGCCGGGTACACGCTGCCTAACGTCCCCCTGAAACCCCGTTTTTCCACGGAGTACACCTATGCTACCGGCGACGGCGGCAAAGGGGACAGGAGAGTGAGTACCTTCGACCAGGTGTACGGCGTATTTCACAACATCTACGGCATGTCCGATCTGTTTGGCTGGCGCAATATCCGACACCTCCGCATGAGCGCTGAGGTTAATCCCACCCGTACCGTAAAGGTGACGTTCGATTTCCATTTCCTTTGGCTAGCCAGCGCCCACGACGGCCTCTACAACGCCTCCGGCGTGGAGGTGGTGGCCGCGCCCGCGGGTGGCGCGCTGAGCACCAATATCGGCCATGACGCAGACTTCTACATCACCTATAGCCCGCGCCCCTGGCTCACGATGGGCACCGGGTGGAGCTACTTGTTCTGGGGCCAATTCCTAAAGGACAACGCCCACGGAATCGATGATGGTGACCACTGAAACCGAAATGGAGAACGTGGCTCGAGCCCTTGCGGCGGGGGCCAACGAGTACATCATGAAGCCGTTCACCCAGGAAATCATTTTGGAGAAACTACAAATCTTCGGGATGGCAGGTTCTTAGTCAGTGGCCAAGATCAGAATTCTGGTCGTCGATGACTCGGTGGTCGTGCGGCGCATGGTCAGTGACGCGCTTGCTTCTGATCCGCAACTCGAAGTCGCCGGAACTGCCGCTAACGGGAAAATCGCCCTCGCGAAGATTCCCCAGGTCAATCCGGATATCGTTATCCTTGACGTGGAAATGCCCGAACTGGATGGGATCGGCACGCTGGTGGGGATCCGCAGGTCGCAACCGGCTCTGCCGGTCATCATGTACAGTACCCTTACGGAGCGCGGCGCGGAAGCCACCCTCGAGGCCCTTTCCAAGGGGGCTACGGACTATGTCACCAAGCCTTCCAACGTGGGCAGCGCGGCCCAGGGGTTGGAATGCATTCGGACGCAACTGATTCCAAAAATCAAAGCGATTTGTGGCCGTGCGTTGGGCTTACCCGCCCCCTCTCCTCTGGCCGCCGGTGCTTCCAAGACACTCACACCGTGCTTGCCATTTCCTCGTCGTGAGGAGCGAATCGACGTTGTTGCCATCGGTGTATCCACAGGTGGACCCAATGCCCTCGCCAGTCTCATTCCGACTTTACCGCGCGACCTTCCCGTCCCCGTGGTTATCGTTCAACACATGCCACCGGTATTTACCCGCCTCCTGGCGGAGCGCTTGGCTGCGAAGTCGCAGATAGGCGTGGAAGAGGGTTACCCGGGAGCTGCCCTGGAGCCTGGCTGCGCTTGGATAGCTCCGGGCGACTACCATATGGTCGTCGCAAGTGACCACCATCAGGTGACGCTTCGCACTCACCAGGGCCCGCCGGAAAACTCCTGCCGCCCGGCTGTGGACGTGCTCCTTCGGTCGGTGGCCGACGTCTACAAAGCTCACGCCCTTGTCGTGGTGATGACCGGGATGGGCCAGGATGGGCTGCGGGGTTGCGAACATATTCGCGAGTCCGGCGGGCAAATCCTGGCCCAGGATCAGGCGACGAGCGTGGTTTGGGGAATGCCCGGGTTCGTGGCAAATGCCGGTCTGGCCGATAAGGTTCTGCCCCTGAATCAACTCGGCATGGAAATCCTCCGCCGGGTTCAAAACGGCCGGGAATCAACCCGGGCGTTCCAGTCCGCCCCCTGGAGGGTGCAGTCGAGTATTCCAAGATGACCCTCAGTCTACCGGAATTCAACTTCATCCGCCGCCTTGTCCTCGAACAGTCAGCGATTGTGCTGGAGGAGGACAAAGGATATCTGGTTGAATCCCGCTTGTTGCCCCTGGCCCGTCGCGAGGGTTTCGCTTCGCTTGACCTCCTCGTGCAGCGCTTGCAAGCCGAGCCCTTTCACGGTTTGCATCGCCAGGCCGTGGAGGCCCTCACCACGAACGAGACTTCGTTCTTTCGCGATTTCCATCCTTTCGAGGCCCTCAGGAAGTTCGTGCTCCCGGATCTTATCGCTCGGCGAGCGGCGGAAAGAGAGTTGAGCATTTGGTGTGCGGCCAGCTCTTCCGGACAGGAACCTTACAGCCTGGCTATGCTGATCCGCGAGAGCTTTGCCCAGTTGGCAAGCTGGAAGGTTTGCATCCTGGCGACCGACCTCTCCACGGATGTCCTTGCCCGAGCGCGCGAAGGCCGCTACAGCCAACTGGAAGTCAACCGCGGCCTTCCCGCCAGCCTGCTCGTCAAGTACTTTCAAAAGCGCGGCCGCGATTGGTATCTGCGGGACGACGTTCGCCGCATGGTGGATTACCAGATCGTGAACCTGGCCAGCGCTTGGCCGTTCCTGCCGCCCATGGACCTGGTGATGATGCGCAACGTGCTCATCTACTTCGGTGTCGAGACCAAGAAAGAAATCCTGGCCAAGGTTCGAAGGGTTTTAAAACCCGATGGCTATTTCTTTCTCGGCGGGGCGGAGACAACTTTCAGCATCGATGATTCCTTCGAGCGCGTTCAGTTCGAACGCGCCACCTGTTATCGAGCTCGAAAAACCTAGGGAGCTGCCATGTTGGTGACCGAGGGAGCTTTTTACGGGATCATTCAAGACACGTGGACCTCCACCCTGGGTTTCCGAGTTGACCGCGCCCGCACGGAGGAGTTTTCCGCGATCGGGGCATTTACCGTGTGCGTTAAAATCACGGGTGCGTGGGATGGAGAAGTGCGTTTGCACTGCTCGCCCGCGTTGGCTCGATCCATCGCCGCCGCCATTTTCCAGGTGGAAGCCGATAAGGCAGGGGACGACGGGATCCTCGACGCTTTAAGTGAGCTCACCCACATTATCGGCGGGAATCTCAAGGCATTGTTGCCCCACCCCGTCACCCTTTCGCTTCCTTGCCTTCCTGATCCCACCAATTGGGCGCAAACCACGCCGCAATGGCAAATGGTCTGCCGGTTGTCGCTTCTGAGTGAAGGGCACCCCTTCATCGTAACCCTTCTGGGAGCCCTTGCCGCCGCGGCAAGAGCGGAAACCCCAGCGGATCGCGAAAGCCGATTGCGCAATGAAAACCCCTAGGCACCACTGGCACGCTGCGCCGAGGTTGGTTGGGGAGGATTTGAGGCGCGGGCAGGTCGCTTCCCGAATTTCTCATCCGCGGAAGCGGCGGACCGGGCGATGAAATCGATGGAAATCCGACCCGCGAAGTAGCGGGCCGGGCAGGGTGGGCGCCCGCAAGCAGCCGGAGCTCTAAACTCTTGCCGGGGAGGAGCCAGTGCCGGTCCAACTTATGGAGGCCGGGAAATCCGCTTCTTTTGTTGCCCGGCATCGGCTCGCCATCAGGCTCACGCGAATCCGCCGCAAGAAGTTGGAACGGCGCTCGCCGCACCGGGATGCAGGCCTTTGGGCCGCCCCCCTAGGCGCTGGTGGTTTTGGCGAAACTGCCGATCGCCTTGGCTTCGTCGTCGTGGACGTCGAAGACCGTATAGAGTTTAGTAATTTGCAACAGGTCATGAACCTTCTTCGTAAGGTTTAGAAGTTTCAAGGCTCCGCCCTGCTTCGAGACACCGGTAAAGGCGCTGACCAACTCGCCGATCCCCGAACTGTCGATGTAGGTGACGTCGGCCAGGTTCAACAAAATGTTCTTGTTCCCCTTGCTCAACTGATCGCGGATCAACTCCCGCAATTGGGTGCACCCTTCTCCCAAAGTGATTCTGCCGCTGACATCGACGACCGTCACGGAATCAACTGGTCGTATTGTGGCTTTCATGCTCACGGTCGGTTCCTCCTTGTTTAGTCTAAATTCCGGGACCCAAACGTTTGACCATGGTCACTTCCGTCCCCGTCCCGTTGACATGTTCCACCCGGAACTCGTCCATAAAGGTGCGAATGAGGAAGATTCCACGCCCGGACTCGCTCAACAGGTTTTCATCTTTCCGCGGATCGGGGAGGTGGCTCGGATCGAAGCCGCTGCCTTGGTCCCGGACACGTATTTCCAGCCGGTCAGGATGAATTTTAAAGTGCAGCCAGACGCTCTTGCTGCAATCATTCTTATTGCCGTGCCAGATGGCGTTGATCATCGACTCGTGCACGGCCATTTCAATGCGCTGCTGTTCGTCCTCATCAAATCCTGCCGTGCCAGCCACGCGCCGGGTAATCTCCTCCGCTACCTCAACATTCTTGAGGTCGCTTTCCAGTGTCACCTCGACGACGCTGCTTTCAGGAGTCATAGGGTCTGGGAGGGGACGCAAATCCCATTCCTGAAGTTACCCCAGGGGTG
Source organism: Terriglobia bacterium (assembly GCA_049522495.1). Lineage (GTDB taxonomy): Bacteria > Acidobacteriota > Terriglobia > UBA7540 > UBA7540 > Bog-366. Next base: position 5,124 of record JBEKNU010000211.1, on the reverse strand, counting down.
CGGGAAAGTCAACGCGCGCGTTGATTTTCTTCCTGCCCGCGGGGCGTTTATATCCATGACCATCGCGGCCCGCGGGGGGAGTAGAGAATAATCGAACCCTGGCCTGCCGTCAACGATTTCCCCACCGGGAGGTAAGTTCTGTCCCCGAGAAATTCCGACTTTTGCGATCTCCCTCGGGCAATAATACAGTTGGCTCAGAAACATTGCGAAGTTCGGGTATCGTTGGTAGGCTTGCATTCAAAGTTTCTTGGCTCGTCGCTCACGATTCTCTGTTCTTTCCTCGCGTTTGGCTTCCCTATCAACGGCTTCCTTCGAAACAGGATTGGTCTTGCGAAAGAACTGATCGAAGTTCTGGAACGGTGTAGCCCCAGGGTCTGGCTCAGGTCCAATTCTTGGAGATGTCCTCATTCAAGCACGCACCTTCCCTCTTTGTATTTGTATCTCATGATTGTTGGTCCCGGCAAATGCCGACTATGTGCTGATCGCAACACAGCTTGTGGTGATATTTGTGGCCGCGAAAAATAGAGGGACGATTGATGCCATTGTAATCGGAGAAAACCTCACGGCGCCTAAGGTAGGCAATAGCTGTAATATCGTTAGTACATACAACGCAACAGCGAGATGCTATGACTAGGGCGACTATGTGCTCATCATCGAACGCCGCCTCGGGGAATTTTCGCTTCAATGCAGCCGCAATCGGGTCCACCGTTCCGTTGGGGATTGGATAGCCCTTCTTGCCTTGGAAAGTTCATGCACTATCGTTAGGATTTTTGTGGTTCTCCCAAGTTCAGTGTTGTACTTGGTGCCCCCGTAAATCATGCGCCCCTTACCCGTGGTTATCCAATTCAACACCGGAACAAACTTACAATGGTCCGTGATGTCACCGTCAAATACCAATCCGAAACAACAGGTATCAATGACTAGACACATATTTCAAATCCCAAGCAGATTCATTTGTTCTCGAATGAAAAACTGGCGGTAACTTTCAGGTTGGTCAATTGGCAGATCGCCAGATTTATCAATACTGAGCGACGTTACAATATTGTGCTTGTCCCTCCGCTCGAAAAATAATACCTGGCTCTCGGGTTTGGTTGAGCGCGCGTTCTTGTAGTTCATCCGAAAGCGATCTATGGTGTAGTCGCTATGAGTCTCAACGAGAAAGTGTTTGTGATCTGTTACTGCCATTTCAAAGAACACATCCCCAAGAGCAGCTTGCGCACGGGGATGGAGATGAATCTCTGGCTCCTGAATGGCAAACCAATCTCCTTTATCTCTTGCCAAAAGCTCGACTATTATCGGGAGGGACTGAGATACTCCGTATCCGACATTAAGAATATTCAATGCTTTATCGTCGAGCACAATATCAAGTTCAAAGCGCGGGTTTGCTCCGCGCCCAAAACTCTGGGTCCTAACATCTTGAAAGAGTCCGCTCGCCTTGCCTACTTTCTCAATAAATTCCTTTAATCTGGTAGCTTGTGATTTGGAATTGAGCATTCTGCGTATTAGATACGGTGTGTGCTGACCTTCTGAAGAAAAATCAATCCTTAGCTCATCGTAGGTTCGTTTTGGCTTCGTTCGGATCGGGCCGAACCAGATTAACTCTGGAGGGACGAAACCTAAATTTGACGGATGCAGAATAAACTCTCCGTTTTTCTTCTTACCCTTTGAAACATCACTCGCGATCGAAAGAGCTATAATAATCGGAATCCTGCCACCGAAGCCACGGGGCACATCAAGTTTTTCGTATCCATTATCTTTGCCAGAGTGTTCGCTGATCCACTGAGATCGCAAAGCTGAAATTATATCCTTTGCCTCCTTGGTCGCTGCACACTGAGTCGTCTTGTAGTAAACCGCATTGCCAAATTTTAGGGTTATCTTTTCTTCACCTCGACAAAAAGTGCACTTGAACAAACGAGGTTGCCCCTGCTTTTCTCGGAAGGTGAAAAGGCATCCAGTCGAGACTTTCCCAGTCTTTTTGTTTTCGAGTTCGACTGCGAATCCGATGCGGAAATAGCTTTGATCGGTAGAATGGGCACTCACCATGTCCGAGAAGTGACGAAAGCCCACTTCCTCGTCATCGAAGTCTCTGTCCATAAGAAAGCTAGGGCCTGAAAACAACTTTATCAGTTCCAATATCGACGTCTTCCCAGTGCTGTTTTCACCAACAAGAAAATTAACGTCGGTGATGGGAATGCATGTATCGCTGAATCCTCGGAAATTGTCGACAAACAGATAGTATCTCATTTGGCTATAACTTTTGACGATTTGCGGTTTCTCCGGACATTCCTATGCCGCTTAATGCGGGGCGACTGCTGCCCAAAAAACATTAGCATGTCCAACTTCCTTCTTGGAATTGCGAACATCCGCGCCAGCCCTTCCATGAAGCGGTCAAACTTCTCCGAATCTTTAAATGATAATGTCTTCGCCATGTCGCCCCCCAGAAGTAACTTTCTTCTCCCTCGTCCCTGCCACTGGAGTTCCTTCTTAATTGAGAAGGTCCACCGTGGGGTTCTGCTCTTTGCCGATTAGTTGCTTGAAAGTCAGGCGCTTTCCGACGATGCCAGAAACAGCTCCGTCGCAGGAAGCGAGCGCATCGGTATACAGAGCGGAGTCGGCAGCCACTTGTCCCTTGACCATTCCATGAAGAGTTTTGTTCTTCCGATTGGGAATCACTTCGGTTCGGACAGTTCCGCCCCGCTCCAAGAATCCCATCACTGGGACTTTGTCCTTGCCACCAGTTCCACTGATGCGGTGCTCGGGCTTTTCCTTGTACATGTTCCGAGCAAGGCCACCCATGAAGGTTTCATCTGCTTCGACTTCCCCGGTCAATTTCTCCAGCGAGCCCGCTCGAAAAGCCAGGCGAATCCGCTGGAGCATGAACCACGCGGTTGTTTGCGTCTCGCCGATTTCGCGCTGAACTTCATAAGAGCTGACGCCGTTTTCGCAGTTCGCGATTAGCCAAAAAGTGGCCGGCCACTTGTCCAACCGGTCTGGAGAATCCTCAATGACAGTTCCGACTTTAACAGAGAACTGCTTTTTTGTATGCTTGTTATTGCACTCCCACAGCCGCCGCGTGGGAATGAAATGAATATTGGCACTCGCGCGCGTCCGACAGGTTACACCATTAGGCCATCGGTGAGCAACAACGTACCGCAGGCAGTTATCGGGGTCGGCGAAGTGTTTGATTGCCTCCCGCAGCATTTTGGATTTGATATTATTGTCCATGCAGAAGTATCATCAGGAAATTCCTTCTGAGTAAAATATATTAATGCCCTCCCTCGAGCCCTTCCACCCCTCCGAGGTGCCGGTAGCCCGGCAACTTCACTCCCCAACCACCAGTAGCGTAAACGAGCCGGGAATAGCCTGCGGCCGGGTACGAGGGTGCTCCGGCGTGGGCGGGGGTGGCGGGCCGAATTCCGCCGTGACCAGAAAGATGTGATGCGTCTTCAAATCAACCGCCATGGTCCGCGCGCCACGTTGGGTGGGGACGCTGGCGACGGGAGTGAACTTCTCCGGCGAGTCTTCGTGAACGATGGTCAGTGTGCCATCGCCGTTGGAGCTGAAGGCGAGTTGGGTTCCGGGGTCGAAGCCATTGGCGTCCACACCCTGGCCGATCGCCGGCGTCGCCAGCACCTTGCCGGAGTCCGCGTCCATCACCACCATCATCTTATTGTGACAGCCAGCGAAGAGCCGGCGATGTTCCCTGTCGATCGCCAAACCCGAAGGCTCTTCACCGGGCGCGAGTGGCCAACGAGCGGTCACCGTGAGCTTCTGCGAATCGATCTGGACGATTTCGCTCTTGTCTTCCAGGTTGTTGTAGATGTGCCCCTGTCCGTCCGCGGCGGCGAACTCTGGCCGGCCTCCCAGCGTGACTGTTCCCGCGAGCTTTCCCGTGGCCGCATCAACGGCCGTGGCGGTGCCAGCACGGCCGTTCAAGGTGAAGACGCGCCGGGAGGCGGGATCGTACACAATAGCGTCAGGTCCCTCACCCGTGGGCGCCGTCCCCAAGACTTTCAGCGTCTTAAGATCAAATATTGTGACGGAGTTGGACCGGCCATTGCTCGTGAAGCCGCGGCCGAGTTCCGGCGCCAGCGCGATGCCATGCACTCCCTCCGTGCCCGGAATGTCTCCCACCACAGCGTAGGTATCGGCATCCACCACCATCACGTGCGTGCCCCGCGAGATGTAGATGCGTCGCGCCTCACTGTCGCAATTGAGGTAGTCCCATCCACCCTCTCCACCCAGCACAACTTTCTTGAGCAAATGATAATTTCCGTCCGCCGCCGCGAGAGGACGGGCGGAGAACGTGGCTGCTGCCAACGTGGCCAGGACAATCCCACAAATTAATCTCGCCATGGAAATCTTTCCCCCGGGGAATTGTTTGATGCGCTGATCCATAACTCCTCCTTTGAGGACGCCCAACCTATCATGCCCAATCTTCTGGGACAAGGGGCTTGCCGAGGGAACGCCTCACGTGATTCCTTTTTAAGTCTTGTGCGGTAAAACCCCTCGCTCGGCGATGCGGTAAAAGAAAACCCAAAGGCAAAAGGGAGAACCGATTTCCTATTGTCCCCGCAAGCTCGATGCGGTTCTTCATGCACCGAAAGTCATCCGGATTACCGAATCGGAGATTCTCAGGGCGCACGCATAGCCGGAGCACCTACTCACGCCTGCCTTCTGTTCCATTGACTTTCCCATTTCCTTTCAATAACATCACGGCCTCGCAACAATAAGTGGTTTTATTTTGTTGAACATCACGGCATTAAGATGGATTTGAGCCCAGCAGTTTTGTATCTCGCTTATTTTCATGAACATCACGGGTAATCCCTTCATTTTACGATCCTTTTTTCTTTCCCCGCTCCAGCGGTTTTACTAAGCGGCTTTTTTTCAATAACTTGATTCTCTGGGCTGGTCATCGAATTCCCCTCTATTCTTGGCTAACATGCTTTCCTTTCATCTACATCACGGGTAATACCCTCACTTTTCCCATCTTTCTTCTTTCCGGTTCCTCAGCAGAATCTGTGGGTAGACTGTGGTTCAGGTAGAGCTCCAAGAGTATGGTAGAGAGCGACTTCAGCGGCGCGGAAGGTACGAAAGCCATAGGCTTTTCGCAGCGTCAACTGC
>JBEKNU010000210.1:0-13523 GCA_049522495.1 Terriglobia bacterium | reverse complement strand
TGGTGGGCTCCTGAGCATAGATTCAGGAGGAGTGTAACCGACTTACGTCGGTCTGTCAACATAATAATGATATGCCAGACCTAAAACAGTGGAGTAAATGTAGAAACTCCAGTGCGCAGAGCAAAGCTCTGCGCTCCATTACCGCAGAGCTTTGCTCTGCGCAATCCAAGATAATCCGCAATCCAAGATATTGCGCAATCCAAGATGTTCCGCAATCGAGGTGCCTTTGGCACATCCATTTTCATAAGTCCCCGAGGAATTACCATGCCTCTGGAAATGCATCAACTGAAAAAGCTCGATGATTACCGCTTTCTCATTCCGCGCGGCACGAAGCCGGGAATGTTGACGGACGCGCTCATTTTCACGGACGAACGGCTGCTGAAGGACCTGATCAAGGACCTCTCGCTCGAACAGGCCATCAACGTAGCAATGTTGCCGGGCATCGTGGGGCGGTCGCTCGCCATGCCCGACATCCATCAGGGTTATGGTTTCCCCATCGGGGGTGTGGCGGCCACCGACCCGCACCGCGACGGCGTGGTTTCACCGGGCGGTGTGGGGTTTGACATCAACTGCGGTGTGCGCCTGCTCGGCAGTTCGCTGACCCGCAGGGAAGTGCACACCAAGATTCGCGAGCTGGTGAACCAGTTGTTTCGCGACATTCCCTCGGGCGCGGGGCAGAGTGGCAACATCCGGATTTCCTATCCCGAACTCGACAAACTGCTTCAGGAGGGCGCCGCGTGGATGGCCGAGCACGGCTATGGCCGCGGGGAGGACCTGACCCACTGCGAGGAGAATGGGGCCATGGAGGGCGCCGACCCTGGGATGGTGAGCGACCATGCGAAAAAGCGCGGCTTGCCGCAGGTCGGCACGCTCGGGTCGGGGAACCACTTTCTGGAAGTACAGTACGTGGAGCGCGTGTTCGATCCGGAGTGCGCCGAGGCGATGGGGCTTTATGAAGGCGAGGTGGTGGTGCTCATCCATTCCGGCTCGCGCGGGCTGGGCCACCAGATGTGCACCGATTACCTGCGTGAAATGGGGCCGGCCATGCATCGTTACGGCATCAACCTGCCGGATCGCCAACTTGCCTGCGTGCCCGTGAAGTCCCCGGAAGGGCAAGCTTATCTTGCCGCCATGCGTGCCGCGGCGAACTATGCCTGGGCCAATCGCCAGGGGATTACGCACTTCACCCGCCAGGCGTTCAAGCGGATTTTCGGCGAGCAGGAGGAACTGCGCGTTATTTACGACGTGTGCCACAACATCGCCAAGCTCGAACGCCACCAGGTGGAAGGCCGCGAGCGCGAATTGATGGTGCATCGCAAAGGCGCCACGCGCGCTTTTCCCCCGGGCCATCGCGACGTGCCCGAGGTCTATAAGCAGGTGGGGCAGCCGGTGCTGATTCCCGGGTCCATGGGGACTTCCTCCTATGTGCTGGTGGGCGTGGAGGGCGCCATGCAGGAAAGCTTCGGCACCACCTGCCACGGCGCAGGCCGCGTGATGAGCCGTACGGCGGCCAAGAAATCACGTTTCGCCCAGGACGCCAAGCAACGCCTCGAAGACCTCGGCATCATCGTGCGTGCTGACTCGCGCGACGGAATTACGGAAGAAATTCCGGAAGCCTATAAGGACGTGGATGCGGTCATCGACGTGGTCCATAACGCCGGCTTGGCCCGCCGCGTGGCGCGGCTGAAGCCTATGGGGGTGATCAAAGGATAGGAAAAGGGGGTTGCGACTTGCTACGGAACCAGATTGACGAAAGGTCTGGCACCCTGTATTCTGCTGAGTATGTGCATGTACATGCACAAGGCGAGGAACTCACATGGGAGCTACGCGACGCACCCAGATTCTCATGAATCCTGAGGAATACCGGCGGCTCCGAGACCTGGCTCGAAAGAAGAAGATCTCGGTGGGAGAACTTATTCGGACCGCCGTGCGCACGACTTATTTTGAACCGCGGTCAGCCGACAAAAAAGCTGCTTTGGAAGAAATATTGCGCATGAACCTGCCGGCAATAAGTTGGCGTCGGGCGAAGAAGGAAATCGAGGCCGGGCATGCGTGCGTTCATTGATACGAACATTTTCCTTTACGCCGCTGGCAAGCCGCATCCGGAACGCGAGGCATGCGTGCAAATCCTGCGCCGGGTGGCAGAGGGCACCTTGGATGCCACCGCCAATACGGAAGTAATTCAGGAGATTCTGTATGTGTTGACGCGTCGCGGCCAACGGCCTGAAGCCGTAGCACTGGCCCGGCAGGTGATGGTTCTTTGCCCTGATTTGCTGCCTGTAACCAGCCAGGATATGGTCGGGGCGTTTCAACTCCTCGAGAAACATCCGGGGTTCGCGGTGCGGGACGCAGTGCACACAGCGACCATGCTACGTAAGGGATTGCAGACGGTCATTAGCGTCGATCCGGATTTCGATCAGATTCCGGAAATCCGGCGCGTTGCCCCTCGCGCTGCTTGAGAGAGAAGTTTGGCCTAAAGAGGATTGGTCGGTGTAATGGCACCAAAGCAGGTAGTCGGCTTTGTGAAACCCTATTTCGCACCAGGACCCGAGATCGTCCACGGATCGCCAGTCGACCCATGGCGGAACCGTTAATAATTCTCCTTGACAACTTGAGGCCAATAGCCTATAATTAGGGTGTGAGGATCGATGCCGGTCCAGCTGCAAACTGGGTTGGCAGGTCGGCACGCCCGGCGCGAGGAGAGTCGGGGTGACGAACGGAGTCCAGCCTTCACGGCGATTCCCTTCGGGCAGGCTCGGGCCGTGACCGGCACGGGCAGGACTCGCGCGCAACTCGGGGCTCGATCTTGCGCCTCGCCGCCCCGCGCGCGCAGCAAGAAGGAACTGATGATGCACATCCTCCTAGCCCCACCGCCCACAGATTGCCTGGCGACTTTATGTCCAACCACCGCACAAACTCCCAAAGCTGAGAACATCTTGAAAACAAAGGGCCGGAAGAGGCGTTTTTCTCCCTCCAAAGCTGAGAACATACTGAAAAAAAGCCAGTTATAAGAATCCGCCGGAACCACAAAAGAAGCTGACAAAATGACCGCGAGAAGAGCCCCCGAGCCGGTGGCGGGTGCCGATGAAGTCTGGCATGGCGAGGTATCTGGGCTAGTATGAAGTCCCGAGTCTGCGAAGGGAACTCCGGCCTATGACGAATCGTGGGAAGCGTTAAGGCGAAGGCGAAGGAAGATCGCTCCCCATTTCGTGGCGCACAGCGTTGAGGTGCGCGAATCCTCCTCCCCATTCACACCACAACGAACCTGGCTACACCTGTTGCGCCAGTTCTTCTGGGGGTGGTCGAGTTAGAACAATTTTGCTTTGGACAAGGCAATGGTCGCTGCCTGCCCGATTCAGATTGATTACGTGCGACTGCCGCTGAGGTACCGCGTATGTGAAAAGCTCACGGTCAGAACGGCACTAACCGGGGCTACCTGCCCTCCATAAGAGCACCCACGAGGGGTGCACCTACTTGTAGAAATAACGGACGTACAAGCTGACTCGGACGGGAACCTCATTCATTGAGGAAGAGAAATACTTGTAAGGTATGTCGATCCCCAAATTGTCAAACCGATCCAAAGTCGAATTCTGCTGCTGGAGGCTGACTGACGCGATGCTGGTAATCTGCACGTTCATGCCTTGGGCGATGCCATCAGCCATTGGGCGAGCCCTTTTCCAGGCCTGCTGGTAGGCCTGTTTCTCGAGCGCCGTGGGGTCTTTCACGGTGAACGCTACCACCGAGGCGCTTCCCGTCGGGTAGGGGGATAATATGGGAAAATTCACCGGCGTAGCACCCAGCTTGCTCATCTCGTCCAGCAACGCGCTGAGGCGGCTGTTGAATTGCTGAAGGTCGTTAAGCTCGGGGCCGTCAAGGTAAATAAAAAGGTTGTTACTCACGTCGAAGCCCGTCGGGCGCTGGTCACCATAGGCGACCGTCCTTCCACCCGCCGGCGTAAATAAGTTGCCGGAGAACCTGACTTGATCTCCCTTGTAGCCGAGAGCGGCCAAACGGTCTTTGACCGCCTGCACCCGCTTGTTATTCTGTTCGAGCGCATCTGCCGCCAGCGGCGCGGTGGTGTGAATGGCCATGAAGACAATGGCCAAGTCTGCCCGGGCCGTCACCTTGGCGGAAGAATTTACGCTGATACTGGGTTTATCCGTTACTTGGGCCGGTAGGTTTCCTGCCCCCAGAGCTACAAGGATCGCGCACAAGAGGAACAAAGTCCTTTTCATAGTGCACCTCCTTAAAGATGGGCTTGGTTCAGCGCAATCTATCCAGTCAGAATATCCTACACCTGCTGGGCAAGATAATTCTGAATCCCGATGCTATCGATGAGTCCCAGTTGCTCTTCCAGAAAATCGACGTGCTCTTCTTCATCCGCCAGGATCGCCTGGAGCAGGTCGGCCGAGGCATTGTCACCCGCTTTGCGGCAGGTGGCGATTACGGCGTTGTACTCGGCCACGGCGTTCTTCTCCAGCGCCAAGTCATTCTGGAATTGCGATTTCACATCCTTGCCCACGACAAGTTTGGGCATGTCATTCAGATTGGGCGTACCTTCCAGGAAGAGAATGCGCTCGATGAGTTTTTCCGCGTGCTTCATCTCGTTGATGGACTCCTTCTTGGTGTGGTCGCTTAGTTTCTTATATCCCCACGTCTCGCACATTTCCGCGTGGATGAAATATTGGCTGATGGCCCCAAGTTCCTCCTTCAGCATTTTGGCCAGAACCTCGATGACTTCCGGTTTGCCTTTCATTTAAGCTCCTTCTCCTCAAGTTGATGGACAGAGGATGATAAAACATGAACGATGAAGGGTAAAGGGTAAAGGTAAAAGGCAGGCGTTTGATCTCTGGCGCGTATAGGGCCAGACCGGGCGACCCCCATTACCAATTGCTTTGATGAATTGACCTATAGTTTTCATCCTTTATCCTTTACCCTTTAACCTTGCTTTTCCCGCACGTGGGCGATCAGGTCGCGGACGCTATCGGCGAGTTCCGCCACTTCGCCGTCCCCCTTCACGTTGAACTCGATTTCGTAATTTCCCGCCGCGGCGTGGTTAACCGCTTGTTTCAGGTCGGTCAAGGGCTTTACCACCTGGCGGGGCAGCAGGAAGCTGAGCCAGACGCTCGCCAACACGGTGATGAGGGAAACGATCCCACCCACCACTTCGGCGCGAATCAGCAAGGCGCGGGCGCGTTGGTGGTCCCTCTGAACGCGCTGCCAACTGCGGCTTTCGAGGTCGGTGGAGAGGTTGATGATCCTTTGGCTGGCGGTGGTCAAATCCCGGGAGATTTGGCGAATCTCGGGATCATTCTGTTCCATTTTCGCCGCGACCTCCGCATCAAAGGACTCGACGCGGGCGCGCAGCATTTCGATCAAGCGTGTGCGGCTTTCGCGCGGTGAGTTCGTCAAGACGTCGTCCAGGTCCTTCTGATAATTCCGCACCACCTGCCGCAGGCTTTGAATGGGAGGCATATTGCTTTCTCCCAGCCGCTCCACCGCGTGGTTAAAGCTCAGCCGGTAAAATGTAATCTGGGCCTCCAAATCGTCGAAGGTGGGTTTTTCCTCGGGCTGCAAAGTGCGGCAGGCCTGAATGGTTTTCTCGAGTTGCCGCAGAGATTCCCGGTTGCGGGCAATGTCGTCAGGGTCGTGCAACAGGAAGTAATTGGCCTCGGCCCGCCGGGCGTCAAGCATCTCAATCGAAGCGCGCTCGGCGTTGGTGGCCACGGGAGCATCGATGCTGACGATGCGGTCCACGATTGAGGCCATGGCAAACAGGTAATACACCGCCAGCAAGATAACCGGCACCAGAACCAAACGCACCAGCGCCAGGCTTAAAGCTACACGACGGCGCAGCGAGAAACCCTGAAGGAGAACGATGAAGGATCTTGGGGAGCGCCAAACCATACGTTATTTTTCCTTGCGGAGAGCAGGCGGGCACGCCCTTCTAGCTGATTATCACTGTCGGCGGAATCTTACTCCAAATCCGGCGCGGGAGGTGCGAATTTCGCCACCCGCTCACGCCCAAGGCAGCGGCGACTTCCGGGGACCGGCCCCCGCCGGCTGGGGTTTCGGATTCTTTACCCCGCTCGCCGTGACACGATAGGGAGACTTCAAGGCGCATTGATCACTGGCAAAAGAAAAGCCACCGGCTGAGGATGGAACTTTTTCGTCCCCAAAACCGTATTCTGAGATAAGGGTGGTCATCTGATGGGAGGAAACAAAATGTTTTGCCCTCAATGTGGAAAAGAATATTCCCAGCGCGTGAATTTCTGCTGCCAATGCGGTACAGCGCTTTCTATACCTGTATCCCCTCTAAACAAGAAGCTCACACGCTCGCGCACAGACAGCAAAATCGCCGGTGTTTGCGGCGGGTTCGCAAATTACCTCGAACTGGACGTGACCCTCGTCCGGATTCTCTGGCTGATGCTGGCTTTCTTTGGAGGTTGGGGAATCATCGGCTATTTCATCGCTTGGATCGTCATGCCGGAAGAACCCCTGCCGCAGGCCTCGGCGGCCACCGCGGGGTCGGCAATTCCCCAGCCGGCGGGGAATCGCTAAGCGACTTTGAGAATCCAGCCCGCTATTTTCTCCAACGCCACGGGCGACATGGTTTCTTCGATCTCGGCGTATTCGCTGGGCGCCCCGGTTTGGGCAGTTTGGAAAAGATGGTTCAAGCCGGGGAGTTCATCGGTTTCAAAGTGCTTGTTGCCCCCCTCCTCTAAAGCTTGGCGGATGGCCGGTAGATTCTGCATGGGGGGCACCTGAAGATCCTTCTCCCCGTTGAGGGCCAGCACCGGACACCGGACTTTTCTCAAAGCCTCCGCAGGGTCATAGGCGAGGAAAAATTGAAACCAGGGTGAGGTGAGTACTTTAATCTGCGCGTTCACTTGCGCTTCCGGACCCTTTCCGGCCAGCCTTTTTCGCAAATCAGTGTCCAGGGCGGCGTTGCCTTTTTCGTTCTTCACCAGCGCCAGAACTTCGCGTTCCTCGTTGGCGTTCTTCTCCGCTTCCGCAGGGCTTTGGCCGGCGGCTTCAGCAATCAGCCGCGATTGCGCCACCAGGATTTGGTCCCCCGGGACTCCTGACCCCGCGAGCATTACAATGAAGGCGACATCCGGGTTACGGGCTGCCACCATGGGCGCGATGATTCCGCCTTCGCTATGGCCAATCAGGCCGATTTTATGGGGATTCACCTCAGGCCGCTCCTTGAGGTACGCCACCCCGGCTTCCGCGTCGGTGGCAAAATCGGCAGTAGTACCCGTGGCGATGTCGCCGCCGGACTTCCCGACGCCACGTTTGTCAGCCCGCAGAACCACCATGCCGTGGCGCGTGAGGTAGTCGGACAAAACCAGGAACGGCCGGTGACCCATCAAGGCTTCGTCACGGTCGTGCGGTCCTGACCCCACAATCAAGAGCACCGCGGGAAACGGCCCTTTACCCGGCGGGATGGTCAGCGTCGCGGCGAGCGTGATGCTCGCCACGGGGTTTGCATAGCTGACATCCTCATCACGATAAGGATAGGGTCTTACCGGATTTTGCGGGCGGCGTCGCTCCAGTTCCGCTGCATCCTTGACGCGCTTCAGGACCAGGGGCAGGGCATTTCCGCCTTGGGTCCACGTGCCGTCAATGGTGGTGAGGTCTTGGGCAATTTTGCCTTCGAAGTTTCCCGCCATTTGCTTCAGCTCCATCTTGAGTGACGCGCCGTCGCGCGTGACGGAGGTCACGGGCAAGCCTTTGGCATTCTGGTCGGGGCTGTCCATCGTGGCGGTGAGGCCATCCTCGGTGTTGGTGATATGGAACACGATCCGCAATTTCATCGCGCCCGCGTCGAGCGTGCCCATCCAGGCGCCATCGATGTCAGAGGGCTTGGCGGGTTTGTGCTCAGTCTTTGCCGGGGAGGCGGCCCGCTTGAAAACGAGTGGCAGGGGTTGGCCCTGCGTCCAGGTCCCCGCGATTTCCATGCTGGCGGTGTTGACCTTGCCCTCGTAGGTCCCGTGCATGGCCTCCACTGTGAGGCTCAGTTGGGAATCTTTGAGCGTAATGGCGCTGACGGGAATGCCGTTGGCTCCCTGATCGACACTGTCCAGGGTGGCCTTCAATTCGCCACTTTCCCCCTTGGTAATGTGCAGGACAAGTCGCAGTTCGGCGCCGCCGGTTTTGAGCGCTCCCTGCCAGTCACCGACAACATCCTGGGCACTCGCAACCAAAACTGTGGAAGCTAGAAAAACCATCATCATGGCCAATTTTTTCATAAGTCACCTCCACGCGGATATTTTGATAAGAACTATGTCAGCTCCCCGCGGCGCTCGAGTTGTTTGTAATAGATCAGCGAATAGATGGCGGGCACAAAGGCGCCAGCCAGCACGGAAACAAGGCAAAGCCATGGCCAGGCTCCCGCCAAAGCGAGGATGAGCCCCGCAAGGCCTCCCAGAACGAGGGTTTTCGCCCCCAGGCGATGTGTGGCATTCCAAACGCGTTCGTCAGCGATGGTCCACGGTGTCCGGATGCCAATGTAGAAGTTCCGCTGGACCTTTCCCAGGACATTCCCCAGCAGCGCGATCAACAGACACACGCCTCCCATGATGTCCTTGTGAATATCCATCTGTCCGGACCGGGCGGCCCAAAGCATCATGGCGTGAATGAAAGCCAAAAACGCCACGAAAACCACCATGATGTAAAGGTAGGTTGAGCGGAACGGTTCCACTTCGAAGCGGCGAGGGGAAAGCCAAGGAAGTGCCGCCATGAGGCCCATCATCCCCAGCATCATGCCGGGGGCAAGGACGAGCAGCTCCCACTTGGCGGAATAACCATCCACTTTGCCTTGCATATTCCAGTGGGTGGGAACTTGGCTGGGCAGTTGGGGATATAGGATGGCCGCGGCCACGATACATGTAACGACCAGGGCGAGACAGACGATGTAATACTTTCGGGTCATGGCGTTTTCCTCCCCTTATTCTCCGGCGATTGCAGCAAATCCATGGCCCAAGTCAGAACGTCCTGGAGGACCGTGGTGTTGACCGAGTACCAGATTTGTTGCCCCTCGCGGCGGAAGCGGATCAAGTCGGCATCCTTCAGCACGGAAAAGTGATGGGACATCGACGGTTTGGTCATTTCAAATCGTTCGGCCAAATCCCCCGCCGTCATTTCACGGTCACCCAGCAAGCGCAGGATCTGCCGGCGCGTCGGATCAGCTAGAGCTTTGAAAATTTCATTCATAAGGCCTCTGATTAGGCAAACATCTAATTAGTCAACTGTCTAAATATGCGTCTTGGAAATCCCGATGTCAAGCGAAATCCAGGCCAATTGCATTCGTAGCGTTCCTCTTCGGCCCTCTAAATGCACAATCTGTCGTATTGTGGGGAAAAATCCGGACACGATGTCTATCCGGCAGCAGGGAGAGTGAGAAAATGCGCAGCCACTTGGGTTGTACAGGGTCCGTGGATCTAGGCCCTTTCGGGCCGGACACGCAAAAGCGCCTCGAGCAGATTGCGGCAAACTGGCTGGAATACTCGCCGGAATCTTCCTCTTTGGTCGTGCGCCACGTGCAGCCCGACGATGTCCCACCGCTTCGGGAGGTTGCCGGTGAGCTTCTGGATTTCCTGCACACAGTTTCTGACGCTGAGCGTGCTCAGATTCCCGGTGGCGCCCTCTACTACCAGGACGAACCGACGGGCCAGTACGTCCGCATGAAAGTATGGAAGGGAGGCTTCCTGACGGTCGCTTGGGCCCGGCCTGACTACGCCCGCGCCCAGTGGGAGCCTTTCCGCAACCAGCCCGTCACCTTGGTCTTTGAGCCTTTCCAGCGGCTGAACGGTTCGGTGACCTTCGAAGGCCATCCCAACGCCGCCGACGACCTTCGCCGGATCATTGATAAGACCTCCGGGCAGTATTCCCAGGGTGACTACGCTATATCCTCCTCCATCCGCGGGGTTGAAGTTACCCTTTGCGACGTCAATGTTGATGCGCTGACCGTTGTCAATGCGGTTCGGTACATGGCCAAGGCCAACACGCTGAAGGGCGAGATCGACGTCAGCTCGTTCCGCGCGGGCGACCTGGAAGACTATTGCCGGTTTTCGTTCCGGGCCGGAGAAACGTGGATGGCCAGGCCCATCCTCTGGTCGGACACGCCCAATACACCGGAGTCGCCTGCTGACCCCCTGTCGCGAGCGGCGTAACAAGAACAGTTGAATGTCGAAAGTTGAAAGTCGAAAGTTGAATGTCAAAGGTTAAACGTCGAAAGTTGAAAGTTAAAAGTTGATGGGCAAGCGGTGAGTGACGGCTGAGCAGACGGGGAAAGCGGAAGGCAGAAAGCAGGCCCCTGAATGTTCAATGCGGAATAATGAATGCGGAATCCGGGAGGCTGAAGGCTGATTGCCGGTTGCATCCCGAGCTTTTAACTTTCAACTTTCGACTTTCGACTTCTTCCCCAAGGAGTTCCCCACAATGGACTACGGCTTCACAGAGTATCAGACGGCCATTCGCGATTTGTCCCGGGAGATTGCCGAGAAGGAAATCCGGCCCATCGCGGCGGAATACGATCGGGAGGCCAAGTTTCCGTGGCCGGTGGTTAAGGTACTGGCGGAGACTGACCTGTTTCGCGTCTACATTGACGACGAATACGGCGGGATCAGCGACGGCTCGCCCATCCTGAACATGGTGATTGTCACCGAAGAGCTCTCCAAGGCCTGCGGTGGCGTGGCCCTGAGCTTTGCAGGGACGGCCCTCGGCACGCTGCCCATCATTCTTTCCGGCAGCGAGGAGCAAAAGAAGCGCTGGCTGCCTGACATCGCCGCGGGCAAGAAGCTTGCGGCCTTCGCGCTCACCGAGCCGCAAGCTGGTTCCGACGCCGGCGCCGTGCGCACCACAGCGATTCGCGACGGCGACCACTACGTGATGAACGGCACCAAGCAATGGATCACCAACGGCGGCGAAGCGGAAATCTACTCGGTCATTTGCCTGACGAACCCCCTCAAGGGGCCGCGCGGAGCCTCCTGCATCGTGGTGGAGAAGGGCACGCCCGGCTTCACTTTCGGCAAGAAGGAAGACAAGCTGGGCATTCGTGCTTCCGCCACGTGCGAGCTGATTTTCCAGGACTGCCGCGTGCCCGTGGCCAACTGCCTGGGCCGCGAGGGCACGGGCTTCATCACCGCCATGAGGACGTTTGACGTTTCGCGTCCCGGCGTGGGCGCACAGGCGGTGGGCATCGCGCAAGGAGCGTTCGACCTGGCGCTCGAGTACGCCTGCACGCGCCGCCAGTTCGGTGCCCCCGTCGGCTCGTTCCAAGGACTGCGCTTCATGATCGCCGACATGGCCACCAAGATCGAGGCCGCGCGGGCGCTGGTCTACGCCACGGCGCGTTACATTGATACGAAGCCCAAGGAGCGCCCCACGCTCTACGCCGCCATGTCGAAGTGCTTCGCCTCAGATGTCGCCATGGAAGTCACCATTGACGCCGTGCAGATCTTCGGCGGCTACGGCTACATGCACGACTACCCCATCGAGAAGTACATGCGCGACGCCAAGATCACCCAGATCTACGAAGGCACCAACCAGATTCAGCGCGAGGAAATGTCCAAGACGCTCATCAGCGGCTTTCACTCGCGCCGGCCCGCCGCGCGCGCAGCGTGAAAAAAACAGTTATCAGTCATCAGTTATCAGCCCTCAGTAAAGAGCGTTGGCGAGCGAAGTCTTTACTGACGACTGATGACTGTCCGAAATCTTGAATTTTGCCCAATGAACATTCCAGCGGGTGAGAAATCCGCATTATGGATAGTGGGCTAATGGGGGCGATTATCCAAGTTTCGACGGATGGACCCCTTCCGGGTTAAGCCCTGGCGCTTGAAATTCGGTAGCATGTCTATCCCCCATCTTTTCATCAACATCGTTTCAGAGTGATTACAACTCACTTGTTTTCATCAACATCGTTTCAAGCTTCCAAGCTGAGATTTTTTCTCCTTTGTTTCAATAACATCATTTAACTATCCGGCGGTTTTGGGCCTCCTTTTTTTGCGCCATTTCTGCTCAAGTACAATCTAACTATTTTATTTTCAATTAGATGCATGTTTAAAGGTTTTGGCTCTCCACCGATAACCCCTTTGTTTTCCGATACATCGTTTCAATCCGCAGCCTCTTCGAAAGCTTCCATCACGAAATATGGCCATGTTTTAGGACCTGCGAATTAAGACAAAACGGCATATTTTTTCCTATAGATAGGAAGATATGTAAAGAGACAATACCTAATTTTCCGAAGTCCAGGCTGCGCACCAGCCCGTGTTTGTGATCCCGTTCTGCGGCACTTCCCGCTCGGGGGTAAGCCATGGAAGCTTAACGTGCCGACCCGACCGGTGGAGGTTTTTCCAGCCTTCCGCAGGAACCCATGGGCCCGCTTTCCCTGGCAATTAACCGTCAGCCTTTTTCGCCACGGAACTTATGATTTCGTCTTCGGGTACGCCGTTTTCTGAAGCCACGCCTCCAGCTCATGGCGAAGCGCGTCCTTTTGTTCTTGGAAAGCGGGGTCAGTGGCCAGGTTCTGCGTCTCACCCGGGTCCTGGGCGAGATGGTAGAGAAACTCTTCCCCCTCCGGGTAGGTAATATGTTTCCAGCCCTTGCCTCGGACCATGAAGCTGGCTGGCGTGCCGGGAGCAACGCTCCGTGTATGCTCCGGGTTAGCATGCACTCGCTCACAAAAACTATATGCGGGGGCGGAAGCCGGATCACCTTGGCCCAGCAGGTACGCAGCGATACTTGCGCCCTGAACTCCGTGCGGAACAGGATGGCCAACCAAGTCCAATAAGGTTGGCATGATGTCCACCAAACTGGCGGCAATGTCGCTCTTTCCCGGTTTAATGCGCCCCGGAAATGAAATGATCAGAGGCACCCGAGCTATCTCATCATAGAAGGATGATGTACTTTTCCAAAACATACCGTGTCCACCCGCCATATCACCATGATCGGCGGCAAACACCACAATCGTGTCATCGGACCGGCCGGTTCTGTTGAGCGCGTCCAGCACCCGGCCGATCTGGTCATCCACAAGGCGAACACACCCCGCGTAGATGCGAAGCAACTCGTGCAGTCCTGCCTCTGCCTGATCGTCCATATCGAGTACAAGCCGGCGCGAATCCTCCTTATCAAAGCGCGCGTCCGACTTGCCGTAGTTGGCTGGCAATTTGATCTGGTCAGGGTCGAAACTTTCGTAGTAAGGAGACGGAACCGCATTGGGGTCGTGAGGCCAATTCAGGGAGCAAGTGATCATGAAAGGATTAGCCCCCAGGTTGCGAAGCGTCCTGACGGTCCGCTCAGCCACGCGGTAATCGAAAACCTGGTCCACCGGGATATCCAGCCTTCCCGTCTTGGATATGAGCTGCGTTAAAAATTTCGAACGCCCAGCCTTTCTCCATTTCTCCAATCGAATCGCGGCAGCTTTCCGGTAAGCTGGAGTGAGGGTCACCGGAAGAGCCCAATCGTACCAGTCCACCCACTGATCGGCGGGAAGGCGTCGAATCCGCTGGAAGGTTGCT
>JBEKNU010000209.1:0-13602 GCA_049522495.1 Terriglobia bacterium | reverse complement strand
GGAAGGGGCCGTTCCTCCGCTTGCCCGGCAAGACCGAAGCCAGTTTCGCGGACTACCGCACTTACATTTTTGGTGGCCAGACGGTGGACCATCAAACGCACCTCGGCTTTGACCTGGCGGGCTCGGAACACATGCCCGTGCGTGCCGCCAATGACGGCGTCGTCGTGTTCGCGGGGTATCTGGGAATCTATGGCAACGCGGTGGTGATCGATCACGGCTGCGGTATTCAGAGTCTGTACGGCCACTTGAGCTCCATCGCGGTCAAAGAGGGCGATGAGGTGAAAAACGAGCAAGAGATCGGCCGCACTGGCCAGACGGGACTGGCGGGCGGCGACCACCTGCATTTCACAATGCTGCTGGATGGAATTCCAGTGAACCCTGTCGAATGGTGGGACCCGCATTGGATTCACGATCGGATTGAGGCGAAGTTGCAGCCGTAACCTGTAACCTATCTTCCGGCGACGCGGCTCAAATAGCAGTCAAAGAACTTCTGCGGATCGGTGGACAAACCAACCGTGGCATTGGCAGGCTTGCCTTCCACGGCCCGAGTAAACCCTCGGTCGTCAACTTCGACGGCGAGGTCTTTGGTTTGGCAAAGACCGGGATCGAGCACCAGGGCTACGGCCATCGGATCGAAGAGTGTGGGCGTTTCGTGGTTCCAAAGGTGATAAAGGGCGGCCAAGGAGTTGGTGACCGGCGTGTTTTGATTGAAGATGCGGGTCCGCGCCGCGGCGTCGAGCTTCAGCATGGCGGTCACATCGAGCGGCGCCATGATGATAGGGATCCCTGAGGAAAAGACCACCTGGGCGGCGGCAGGGTTCGATTTGATATTCCATTCCGCGTCAGGATTCGAGCCGGGCTCGTAGCCGCGCGCGATGGAGCCTCCCATGATCGCGAGGCGCTTGATCTTTTTCGCTACCAGCGGATCAGCTTTGAGCATGGCCGCCACGTTGGTAAGTTCGCCGATCGCGATGAGGGTGATTCCGCCGGGGTACCGGTGGAACTTGCTGCGCAGAAAATCGACGGCGTTTTCCTTAAGAAGCTGCGGTCCCACAAATCCATCCGCCCAGGGAGCCTGATTGATGCCTTGCTTCGGCCCCGGCGCGCCGGCCACCACGGGAACCTGCCGCCACTTTCCACCCGCTTCCCACAGCATCTTGGCGGCGATGCGCGCGCGCGCCGCGGTGTCGCCGGAGACGGTGGTCACACCGAGCAATTCAAATTCGGGGCTATTGATGATCAGCGCCAGGGCAAAGGCATCGTCGATATCGGAGCCGATGTCGGTGTCGAGGATGACGGGGATCTTCGCCGGCGCATCCGCGGCGCGCGCCAGGCACGCGGTGAGAAAGATGACGGCAATGACTGCTGAGATTTTTCCCATGCTAAGGCCTCATGAAGTGAGCGCCAAATTCGATGATCGCAACGCTACGCTTACCATGCTCTGGATTGCGCAGAGCGCAGCTCTGCGTTTCCACACCGGTCCGCAGAGCTACGCTCTGCGCAATCCGAAGGGTAAAGGATCGACCTCGGGCTCCAGACTCCGGACTCGGGACTTCGGACCTCGGACTCATTTCACTATGGGAGCCAAAGCTACGCCGGCCAGACCGATGATGAAGAACACAAACATCAGGGTGAGAAGGCGTACGGCGGCCGGTCCCGCGCCGCGAAATTCCTTCCACACGAAGACGCCCCAGAGAGCAGAAACCATCGTGGCGCCCTGTCCCAGCGCATACGATGTTGCAGGGCCGACCATCTGGGCATAAGAGGCCACGAAGTTGGAGACTCCCCCCACGCCCCAAATCAAGCCGCCCAGCACTCCCCACGCGTGCAGTCCTCCACGCGCCGCGAAGTACTCGTGCAGGCTCACGGGTGGCGCACCGGTAATCGGCCGGCGCATGAGCGCATAGTTCAACGGCAGGTTGGAGATCAGGATGCCCAAGGCAAAAACGAACATGACGGTATAAGGCCCCAGGTGGCCTTCTCCCTTGATGGCTTTGGCGATGAACGGATAGAAGAATCCCATGAAAATGCCGGCGAGAAGGCTCAGCACAATGCCTTTG
Organism: Terriglobia bacterium; assembly: GCA_049522495.1. Lineage (GTDB taxonomy): Bacteria > Acidobacteriota > Terriglobia > UBA7540 > UBA7540 > Bog-366. Next base: position 11,542 of record JBEKNU010000209.1, on the reverse strand, counting down.
GTCGTGACTTGAACGTTGCCGGAAAGTTTCCGGTACGCCATGGCATCCAACACGATGGCGACGCACACTAGCGCGACCCCACCGAACAGCATGAGGGGATTGCCCGCCGGGGTCACAATGTAATTGAGCACCGAGCCAATCACCAGCGCCAAACCGATACCAATGGGAAAGGCCACGGCTAGTCCCGCAATACCGATGGCGGCAACCAGCAGCATATTGGCGATGTTAAAGATCGCACCGCCCGCCAAAGCCAGCAGCAGATTCCGCCCACTGGTGCTTCCGAGGTTATTAAAAAAACTTTCCGGACTCGCGGGGTTGGTGCGGCCGAACGTCAATCCCACGATCAGACTAAGAAGGAGGATCCCCCAGACGACATCCCAATAGAAAAGCTCGAATCGCCAACTCCCCACAGCCTTCTGGGTGTTGGCCCAACTCCCCCAGGAAAACATGCTGAGGAACATCAAGGCCAGCGCGAGGGGATAAATCTGCGGAATGAACATGCGGTACTCCCTTGCAAAGCGGTCTGGGAAAGATAAGTCGCGGCGCTCTCTCTTTGGTCTTGCCCGAGGGGGGCCCTGCGGTCAGAAATCCGCACTAGTCTTCCTCCTCCTCCACGGCGGAGGGCTTGTGGGCGGCGACGATCTTGTCGGCGATCATCTGCGGGACAATGTCGTAGTGCGACATTTCCATGGCGTAGGTCCCACGGCCCTGGGTCATGGACGTGAGGTCGGAAGCGTAGGAGAGCATTTCCGCCAGGGGCACCTGGGCTTTCACCACCGTTGATCCACCCATGGGTTCCATGCCCTGAATGCGGCCGCGCCGGCCATTCAGGTTGCCCATAATATCTCCGGAATAGTTTTCCGGGACGGTAATCTCCACATTCATAACCGGTTCAAGCAGACAGGGCTTGGCCTGCTCCATACACTTCTTGAAGCCCTTGGAGCCCGCCAGCTTGAAGGCAATTTCCGAGGAGTCGACGTCGTGGTAGGAGCCGTCGTAGAGGATCACGCGGAAATCCACCACCGGGTAGCCTGCCAGATACCCTTTGGCGGCGGCCTCGATGATGCCCTTCTCGACCGCGGGAATGAAGTTGCGGGGAATGGCGCCGCCGAAGATGTCGTTAACGAACTCGAAGCCCGCGCCCCGCGCCAGAGGCTCCACCTTGATCCAGCAATCCCCGTACTGGCCGTGCCCGCCGGTCTGTTTCTTGTGCTTGCCCTGCGCGTCGCCCTTGCCGCGAATGGTCTCGCGGTAGGGAATTTTTGGCGCCTTCAAGGTGACTTCAATGTTGAACCGCCGCTTGAGCTTGGAGACCGCGACTTCCACGTGCTGCTGGCCTGCGCCGGAGAGCAGAAACTCCTTCGTTTGCGGGTCGCGCGAGAAGCGCAAGAGCAAGTCTTCCTCCAACATGCGGTGGATGGCGGTGGAGAGCTTGTCCTCATCGCCACGCGACTTGGGCTCGATGGCGAACGAGATGGCGGGTTCGGCGAGCTTCACTTTGGGGAACACGATGGGCCCGCCCTTGTCGCCGAGCGTGTCACCGGTGAGGGTGTCCTTCAGTTTCGCCACCGCCCCAATGTCGCCCGCGTGGAGCTCCGCCACGGCGGTCTGAGTCTTCCCCTGCGTCACGCCGATGTGGGAGAGGCGTTCTGAAGACCCGCGATTGAAGTTGGAAAGGTTGGCTTCGTTTTTGACGACGCCGGACATCACTTTGAAGTAGCTGACGCGCCCGGCAAAGGGATCAGCGACCGTCTTGAACACGTAGGCCGATACGGGTTGGGAGTCGGCGATCTTGCGCCTGACGGGCTGGCCGCCCTCGTGGTCTAGGCCCTCAACTTCCCCTCGCTCCAGGGGTGAGGGGAAATAATCCACCAGGAAATTCAGCAAGCTCTCACTGCCGATATTGAGCACGCTGGCGGAAACCGCCACCGGGAAGATGCGCTTCTCCCCAACCGCTTGCTTCAAGCCCGGCACCAGGTCCTCGACGGGGATCGTGCCCTTTTCGAAGAACTCCTCCATCAGCTTGTCGTTGCCTTCCGCCACCATTTCCACCAGCGCTTCGTGGGCCTTGGTGGCGGCGTCTTGAAGGTCGGCGGGAATCTCCGCTTCCTGGGCTTTGCCCGAGCCGTCGGGGTCGTAGAGGTGAGCCTTCATGCGGACCAGATCGACGAGGCCGCGAAAACTCCTCTCTTCGCCGATGGGCAGTTGCACGGGAATGACGGCTCGTCCGAAAGCGCCGCGCAAGGCCTCGAGGCTGCGCTCAAAGCTGGCGCGGTCGCGATCCAATTGATTGATCACCAGGCCGCGCGCCAGACCGTATTTTTCCGAGAAGCTCCAAACCTTTTCCGTTTGCACTTCGATGCCGGCGACGGCGTGGATCAGCAGCAGAGCGGAATCCGCCGCCACCAGCGCCGCCTCGGTTTCGTGCATGAAGATGTTGTAGCCCGGCGTATCAATGAAATTGATTTTGGTTTTTCCCCACTCCGCGTAAGCGAGCGAGGCGCTGATGGAAAACTTGCGTTGAATTTCTTCTTCGTCGTAGTCCGTGACCGACGTGCCTTCATCCACCTTGCCCAGGCGATTTGCCATGCCTGCCGTAAAAAGGAGAGCAGAGACAAGCTGCGTCTTTCCCGTATCACCGTGTCCTACCAGCGCAACATTGCGGATATTTTCGCCTTCGTAAATTTTCACCTGGAGCTCCTTCGAACCATGGGATTGATCCTAGAATTGTGCGGCCGTGCTCAGAGCAATCGCACATCCTAGCATAGGGTTCGAGTGGCTTCAACGCATGTCATTAGGTTGTTGCAGTGCCGCTTGGTCCGTCGGATCAATCGGGCCATCCCCTGACACCATTTCCCCCGACACCATTTCCCTGACACCATTTCCCCCGAAAAGGCTTACCGGGGCAAGTCGATCTGCATCACCGGAACCATTCAAGAACGTCGAGGCGTGCCACAAGTGGTTGCATCTACGCCCGAGCAGATCAAGCTTCGGTCGAGAAATAACAATTGACCGGCCACCGGCGGAGCCGTGGCTTTCAATGTCGGCTTGTCCGATGCTTCGAGGGGGGAATATGGTGTCAGGAACATGTGAAAAAATTAGTTTTACCGATTTCAGCACCACGCATTTTCAATACTTTGCACAGTTGATAACAGGTCCAAATTCAATTTTTTCACATGTTCCAGGAACCATTTCTCGCTCGCAGTCGCCTGCTCAGCGCAGAACAAACCGTCCTAGGGGTTTTGTCGGCTTGCCCGAAACGAGGTGCCGAGCCAACTCCACTTCCTCCTCGGTAGGTGTGTGGTCGCCGAGGATGCCCGAATTGCAGAACTGATCGGCCAACCCCGGCCGCTTGTTGAGCTTCCAGTACTGATCGTAACAGCGCCCCAGGGTGTTGGCTCCATTGTTAATATCCTGGCTTGCCCAGCGAGCCATGCGCATCAGCCAAAACACCTCGTTGTTGATGCGGTGGTAATGCATGTGATCAATCCCCCACAACTGGACCTTAGCCCCTTCCTTCTTCAGGTCCACATTGCCCTGTGCCACCGGGCTGAGGATGGAATCTTCCAGGTAGACCACATAGGCCCCCTCTGTCAAATGCAGGAGCCGGTCCCATGCCTCACCCACCGAGTGGCCGCGATGTTCAAGATTGCAAAAAAGGTATTTGGCGAAGCGCGCGCTGGCCCAACCCTCCATGGTATCGGTGTACCCCATGAACACTTTCGGGTTGATGGTCTTGGCCATGATGGGATATGTCCCGGAATAGCAGGCGTCGATAAAGGCAAAAGAATTCGGCGCCCCATGCTCACCCAGCGCCAGTTCGAAGAATTTCGGCAACAACAGGGGGAAGCAATAAGACATATTCTCGCCTTCTTGCAGGCAGCTAAAGGCAACAGCCTCTTTTGATCGCGCGGCTTCCGGGACGTTATCCTTGGCCAGCAGGTCCGCAAGGCGGCTGCGGGCGAGGGCGGGAGTCAGGAACCCCTTCTGCTTGCTCGTGGTGTCCACCCCAAGAAACCCGGCTACAGCGACGGCATTCACGTCCTCCACCGTAGGCGTTGATCCTAAGCCCCCGTGGGTGGCGAAGTAGATTACCGTCGGTCGGGACTGGAGGGCGCGGAACACTGCGCCGGGGGTCGCCTGGCCATCTATCAACAGCTTGACGTCGTAACCGACGTTCTCCAGTTTCTTGGCGATCCCCTCAGGGTCATCGCCGAGTTCCTTGAAGGTGGTGGTCCTGGCGATGGGCGCGCCGCCACCTGCCCCGCCCCCTCCTTCATGCCAAAGGGCCTGATCGTAGGCGTAGTACACCTTGGAATGGAAAGGCGCCACGACAAGGGCAGTCTTCGTTTTCGGCGCGTCAGGGTCGCCGGGAGGATTCTGGGCATCGATATGCGTGCGTGGGTCAGCGGCGAGAGGCGACATTGTTGGCTTGCGCTGCACCGGTGGATTGCGCGGAGCGGATTTGTTGGCAAACCAGATGGAGGCCCGCATTTTCCCTGCTGCCGGGGCCCCGCCTTTCGCGGGGGCCTCTGGCTTGAGGGTTAGCACTAGCCCCGTGCCTCCGGGATTGACTTTGGCATCTTCGACCCCTTCCTCTTTACGGGCCTCCGTCGCCGCCTCCTCCGCCGCCTGGGTGGCGCTCTCTCCTTTTTCAAGGCCGCGGTTGAACGCCACGAAGATGAGGTCGATACCCTCCGATTTCACCCGCATCCACGTCGATGTGCCCGGGTCGTCGCTGGAGAGCTGCGTGGGTAGCGTCAGCGTATCGCCCTGGAGCTGGAACGACTTGTTGCTGACCTCGACTTCGCCGGAAATGTTGATGGTGACCCGGCCACCTTGCTGCGACCAGGTGCCCGTCTGATTGAGCGGGTTCTGGTTGGGCCCCGTCGCGGAGAGGTTCGCCTGGCCGTTGGCGCTCAACGTGAGGGTGGCCGAGCCGCCAGTCAGCACATGCCAGCCACTGGGAGAATCCTCCATGTGTTGCCAGGTGCCCTCGAGCGAGTCGGAGGCGAGAATGATTGCTGGTAAATAAACAAGCATCAGTGCGAGCAGAACGAACGACTGGAGACAGCGACTGGTGGGCATTGCTTGGTCCTTTCTTCCCTCGTCTTCTTCTTGATGCCCGTCGCCGAGACCGTGTTGGTGATTCACGTCACCTCCGGCGACAGGAAGACTCCTGACTCCAAAAAATCTGGCGCCAATATAGACCACTATCAGCGCCCTTGCCAGCCCTACCAGCAAATGTTTCAGTACAGGAGGGGCAATCTGTCCACTTGCCTGGCCCGAGGAGGCACGGCGCACCACAAACCCGAATGACCATTGCATTCAGCGGCAATCAGGCGTATGTTCTCGGCCGGGCAGAGAGCTGATAATGGGAATTCCGGACTCCTGCCTGCTTCAGTATCGGCTCAACCCCAGGAGATCAAATTCATGCCACGGTATTTTCGAACCATTTTTCTAATACTCATGTTTCTGTCCGCAGTCGCAATTCTGCCTCTGCCAGGCGAGCCTCCGCAGCCGCAAACGTATTCGGTATCTGCCGTCGGCATGGGGACAGTAGAGAGCATGTTTAGCGGCAAGGAGTCGACCCTTAAGATCTTTCGCCATGGTCCAAAAGAACTCATCGACGTAAGCATTGCTCCCTGGGAAGCCAACCCCAAGGGCGTTCATACGATCAACCTCTTCGACCTTCAGGCGCATAAAGTGTACATGCGCAATGTGACTCACAGCACCTGCTCATGGATGCGTTATGTGTCGGCGGAAATGCCGAACTACGACCCGATTGCCGCCTCCGCATCCCCCGACTTCGGCAAGCTGAATCCCAACGCAAACGACACGGAGATCGTCAACGGCATACCAGCCAGGATAGCAGAGGTCTCCGGACCGCCGGGACAGCCTAAGGCAAGGATCTGGATCGCGGAAAAGGGCAAGTTCATTGTCAAAATGGAAATGATCCCGCCGGGCGGCGCTCCCATCAAGATGCTGGAAGTGAAGCAAGTGAGCTTTGCCACACCGCTCGATTCAAACTTTGTTACTCCTTCGAATTGCGACACGCAAGCCCAGGGTGAGATGACCAGTACAGGGTTCAGCGCACACGCTGAGGAGCACGTGGAAGCACAGGGGACGGGCTCGGCGAACGTGGGAACGAACGAAACCCACGGTGAAGCCACGGTACGGATCTCGGGCATGGCGGGTTCGCAAGTCAATCCTCCCGCGCCGCGCAGCCCGCACATTGGGGCAACATCCCCCAACGCGACGAGTCGTGTGGTCGATGTCCGCCTGCACCTGGTTCCTGACCGTTATGAGGGTCCGTGCCCCCATCAAATGAAATTGGCGGCCGAAATCACCACCAATGGGCCGGGTATCGTGTGGTATCGGTTCCTTGCTGGGTCGGTGAGCCACTCACCCGAGGGGTCGGCGAGCTTCAGCAGCGCTGGAACGCAGACCGTCACAACGGATGGGACAATCACCGCGACTCCTCGCGTACCCGCGGCGTCGTTCATTGCCATCATGGAAGATGCGCAGGGCCAACACGGGCCGCTGAACGTCAGCTCCGGTCTGGTGAATTACAACATAACTTGCACTGGGCAGGCCGCGCCGGTCCATTAAGGACGGCAAAAGGGACAATCAGAATGACTCACCTTCTTTTCCTCTTTTTTTTCCTTGTCGGTGGCTTCCTATTTTGGCTTGGCTTCAGGAAGTATCGAGAATACCGGATCCTCGCGGATACCCCGAGGGCGTCGGTCCGCAGCATCCCCATGGGCCTCGTCCATTTGAACGGCAAGTCAACGGGTGAGCACCCCTTGACCAGCCCCCTGACCCGCACTACTTGTTACTATTACAAGGCCTGGGTGGAACTGTGGACCACGAAGGTCAAGGACGACAGTAAGGACTGGAAGACGATCCGGACGGAAGTTGATGCCCGGGTGTTCTATCTCGACGATGGGACCGGCAAAGTCACGGTCATTCCGAACAATGCCGATTTCTACGTAACCCGCACCTTCCAGGCGGAGACCGGGCCCGGAGCCCGCGGTAAGCGCCTCGTGGATCCGACCCTGGGCGTGCCCGGCCCCTCGAACCAAGAGCTCCTCGACTATATGCAGCGGGTCTCGGAAGCCGCGCAGACGGCGCGGGCGACGCTCAATGCGGCGGTCAATGCCATGCCGGACTCAGCCGTCAAGACAGCCGACAAGGTGCTCCTGGGAATGTCCGGCGGCGGCGGAAAACTCAGCAATGACCTTAGCGGCCAGAGGCTCCGTTTCACCGAGGAGTGTTTGATTGCGGACCGGCAATGCAACATCCTGGGAACGTGCGTGGAGAACCCCACCCCCAAAGACGAGCACGATCGCAACCTGATCCAGAAGGGCACAAATGAACCCACCTTCGTAATCTCCGACAAGGCGGAAGGAGCGCTGGAGAAGAAGGTGCGACGTGCCGCATTGAGCATGATTTTGGTGGGCGCCCTCCTGATGGTGGCCATGGTCGCGCTGGTCCTTCGCATGGACGGCTGGCTATGAGCCGTCGCGAAAGGCTAACAAGACATCCCCATTCGCGCGGTCGGACGAAGAGGGGTCCTTCCCATCATTTCCCATCTACATTCGCCAGAAAAGAAGACTTGGGGTCCCGCTGCGTTATTCCGCTTATGGCTTCCAGTTCTTGAACCCGAAGTCAGTCAGCAGCCAGGTTTCCGTGATCATGTTGGGCTTCGAACCGGGCGTCTGTTGGGAGGCATATCGGTTTTCAATCTTGACCAGCCCTCCCACCGGGACGTCGGGCGATAGCCAGAGGGTGGAAGTGCCGTTCCAGCCCGATTGGATTTCCGATATATCCGCCGCACGACTGACCTTGCGGACGATTTTCGTGCAGGCATAAGATTTGCCTTTGACGGTCAGATTCTCCGCATCCTGGTTAGTGCCATGTTTGTTGTCCAGCCGCGTGATAGCTGGAGAGCACAGCCCTTCCCACCAGCAAGCATGCAAACTCCCGAGATACGGGGTTCGAGGAAATATATCCTACCTTGTCGCCAAACCGGTTAAATGGCCCATATCCCCCGAAATGGGGTTGTGGGGGATACCTTCTGCCTTGTCGTCTATAGATTTTCGACGAATCCGCTATGGCAATCCAAAAATCTGGCCGAGCGACGGCGCACACAGAAACTATGCTGAGGGGTACTTCGCCGGACGCGGTGTGAAAAACTGGGCCCTGAACTTGGCCCCACGCCCCCATTTACGGGGTTTCTCGCCAGACAGCCCTTTTCTGGCTGGGTGCTTTCCGCCCCTTGCCACCATGCGGCTGGGGGGCCCAGGCGCGAAGTTTAAATCCCCTTGACCCTGCGGGTGGTTTCGACAAGAATAAGCTTGGAGATTAGCAGGCACCATGAGCCCACGCACACACCCTCCAGGCGGCGAGGGAGGCCGCACCGTCGAAGTTGAGTGGACGACCATCTCCTACAGTACGATTGCGATTTACATCGTGTTGGCCTTTGCGTTGTTGATGGGGATCCTCTATTTGATTTCGCCAAACTTCGTCATGAATGTCGGGAAGCGAATGCTGGAGACGGTGGCTGCCCATCCGGCTCCCACGCCAGCGCCGGCGGCCCGGAAGGAAGCGCGTTTTACGAACCTGGATGGCTCCGTGCGCATCAAGAAAGCCGCCTCGTCGCAGTGGATCCGGGCTGATTACAACACCACCCTGGAAAAAGGCGACTTCATACAAACGGAGAGTGACGGGGTGGCGCGCATCGTTTTTGCCGATGGCACCAGTTATACGTTGAAACCCGATGCGCTCATTGTGGTGGAGGAAAGCCGGGAGGACCCTGTAACCCGCGCCACGAAGGTGGCGGTGCAGGTATCCTCGGGCGCAGTCGACCTGAAGACGGGCCACTTCGAGATGCCGGGGTCGACGTCGCAAGTCTCCTTTGCCGACGCCGTGGCGAGTTTGAACGAAGAAAGCAGCGCCGCGGTTCGTAACGATCCGGACAAGGACGTCCACGAGATTACGGTGGATACCGGTCAAGCGGCCGTGACCCGCGGCTCGACGAGCGTTCAACTCGGCCAATACGAGCAGGTTTCTTTCGCCGGCCAAACTCCGGGCTTGGTGCGAAATAAGGTGATTGCTCCACCCTCCTTGCTAACGCCCCAGAATATGGAGTTGAAGCTGGTGCAAGATCCCAAGTCCACATCTTTGGATTTCAGTTGGACGGAGGTTCCCCAGGCGAAGGCCTATCATTTGCAGATATCTCCTTCCGTCATGCTTTCCAATTTCGTCGTGGACAAGAAAGTCAGCGGACGGACCTCCGTCCCCATTTCCGGGCTTGATGAAGGAACTTACTATTGGATGGTCAGCGCCATTGATGCGAAAGGAACGGAGAGTCAACCGAGTCAGGCCAATCGGTTGAACCTGGTGCAGGAAGTTGCCGGGAACGAGGCTTATCTGGAAGTGACCAAGATAATTCAGCAGGGCCATGTGGTGGAAGTGGAAGGGAAGACGGAACCCGGCTCCAGCGTGATTATCAACAATCAGCAAGTCTTTTCGATTTCACCGGACGGCGCTTTTCGGGGGTTCACGCCCCCGTTTCCGAACATCGGCTCGAACCAGATTACGATCACCGCGCAAGATCGCAAGGGCGATACCAAAACGATCCGAAAGACCGTCGTGATTGAATGAGTCAGCCCTTCGCCTGTCACCCCGGTCCATCACCGCAGGAGCTCACGAGCGCATGAACCTCCGTTCCTTATTCAGCGTTTTTTCATCTGACCTGGCGATCGACCTGGGGACTGCCAACACCCTGGTATATGCCAAGGGCAAGGGCATCGTGGTCAACGAGCCTTCGATTGTCGCGATCAATAAAGTGAATGGGGACATCGAAGCCGTGGGGCGCGATGCCAAGGATATGCTCGGCCGCACCCCCGGCAACATCGTCGCCATCCGTCCCTTGAAGGACGGCGTCATCGCCGACTTTAAGGTGACGGAAAAGATGCTGAACCACTTCATCAAGAAGGCCCACAACCGCACCATGTTCGTTCACCCGCGGATCGTCATCGGCGTCCCCTCGGAAATCACTCAGGTGGAAAAGCGCGCCGTACAGGATTCCGCGATGCGCGCACGGGCCAGCGAAGTCTTTCTGGTGGAGCAGGCGATGATGGCGGCCATTGGCGCGGGCCTGCCCATTACCGAACCTTCCGGCAGTATGATTGTGGATATCGGCGGCGGCACGACGGATATTGCCGTTATTTCCCTTTCCGGAATTGTTTACAGCCGCTCCGTGCGCGTGGCCGGAAACGAAATGGACGAAGCCATCACCGCTTACCTGAAACGCAAGTACAACTTGCTGGTGGGCGAGCGCACCGCCGAGCAGATCAAAATTGAAATTGGGTCCGCCTATCCCCTGGAAAAACCCCTGACGATGGAAATCAAGGGGCGGCACCTGCTGGAAGGCATTCCCAAGACCATTACTATCGACGACTCGGAAATTCGGGATGCCTTATCGGAATGCGTTTCGACCATTCTCAACGCCATCCGCGTAGCCCTGGAGCGCACGCCACCGGAACTCTCCGCCGACATTTCGGACCGGGGGATTGTCCTGACCGGCGGGGGCGGCCTGCTGAAGAATCTCGACAAACGTATTCGCGAGGAAACCGGCCTGCCCGTCTCGATCGCCGAGGATCCCCTAGCTTCGGTGGTATTAGGCACTGGTAGAATGTTGACAGATTTTGACTTGTTGCGTCGGGTAGCGATAGAATAAGCGGGTGTTTGACCCTAATTCACCGGATTTGACGCGCCCGGTCCAACCCTTGGCCCACGAGGGACCTGAAATGCCGGCCTTCATCAACCGGCACCGGTCCTTTTTTGCCCTTCTGGTGATTGTTGCCGCACAAATCCTGCTCCTCTCCTTACAGATCACGCGCAACAACCACGTGCCGCTGATCCGCTACTGGGCCGTCGAGGCTTTCGATCCCTTCGAGCGCTCGATGGGCGGCCTGATGAATGTTGCCTCCACCGCTTTCAGAACTTATCGCCACCTCTGGCACGCGGAGCAGGAAAACCAGGAACTGCACATCCAACTGGTGGCTGCCCAGGCGCAAATTCAGCGGCTGGGTGAGCAGGCGGGGGAGACTCAACGGTTGCGCACTTTGCTGGATTTTAAGAACCAATTGGCGTTCCAAACCGTGGCCGCGGAGGTCATCGCCTCCAGTCAGGATCCTCTGCACACGGCTCCCGGTGAGAGTTCCAACGCCATAACGGCCATTATCATCGACAAGGGTTCGGATTCCGGGCTTACCAACGACCTTGCCGTCATCGCCCCGGAAGGTGTGGTGGGAAAAATCCTGGCCGTTTTCCCGCACAGCGCGCAAGTACTCCTGATCACCGATCCCTCCAGCGGTGTGGGTGTGACCCTCGCCCAAAGCCGCGTGCAGGGCATCCTGAAGGGTGACGGCAACAGCGTTTGTGACCTTCACTACGTCATGAATGAAGAGGTGGTAAACCGCGGGGAAGCGGTGGTGACTTCCGGGCTCGATCAGATTTATCCCAGGGGCTT